>DATGIN010000278.1:0-5195 GCA_035295705.1 Caulobacteraceae bacterium | reverse complement strand
CAGCCGCGCCTGGTTCTCGGCGTCGCGCGCGCGGTTCCTGCCGATCTTGCCCTCCCAGTAGGGCCGGTTCGCCTTCGGGACGCGGGCGCCTCTGGCGCAGTCGTGGCCGTGCCAGAAGCATCCGTGCACGAAGAGGGCGAGCCGGCGGCCAGGAAGGACGATGTCGGGACGGCCCGGCAGATCGCGACGGTCGAGGCGATAGCGCGCGCCCAGCCGCCAGAGCGCCTTGCGCACCACGCGCTCGGGCGTGGTGTCGCGGCCCTTGACCTGGCGCATCACCGCCGAGCGCTTCTCGGCGGTGAAGACGTCGGTCACGAAGAGCCTCAGAGGCCGTCGAAAAGGGCGGTCGAGAGGTAGCGCTCGGCGAAGCTGGGGATGATGGCGACGATCATCTTGCCGGCGTAGGCGTCCTCGGCCGCCAGGCGGAACGCCGCCGAAAGCGCCGCGCCGGACGAGATGCCGCCGGGCAGGCCCTCCACGCGGGCGGCGCGCCTGGCCATCTCGAAGCTTTCCTCGTTCGTGACGGTCATCACCCGGTCGATGACGCCGCGGTCGAGCACACCGGGCACGAAGCCGGCGCCGATGCCCTGGATCTTGTGCGGACCGGGCGGTCCGCCGGAAAGCACCGCCGAGGTGTCCGGCTCGAGCGCCACCATCTCCAGCGAGGGCTTCTTGGCCTTCAGCACCTGGCCGACGCCGGTGATGGTGCCGGCGGTGCCGACGCCCGAGACCACGACGTCAACCTTGCCGCCGGTGTCGTTCCAGATCTCCTCGGCGGTTGAGACGCGGTGCACGAGCGGGTTGGCCAGGTTCTCGAACTGCTGCGGCATGACCGAGCCGGGGATCTCCGCCAGCAGCTCCTGGGTGCGGGTGATCGCCCCGCGCATGCCCTTCTCGGCCGGGGTGAGCTCGAGGCGCGCCCCGAGCAGCACCAGCATCTTGCGCCGTTCCAGCGACATCGAGTCCGGCATGACCAGGATGATCGGATAGCCCTTGGCGGCGGCGACGAAGGCGAGCGCGATCCCGGTGTTGCCGCTGGTCGGCTCGATGATCGTCGCACCGGGCTTCAGGACGCCCTGCGCCTCCAGCGCCTCGACCATCGAGGCGCCGATGCGGTCCTTCACGCTGCCGAGCGGATTGAAGAACTCGAGCTTGGCGAGGACCTCCGCCTTCGGCTTCAGCTCGGCCGACAGGCGCGGCAGGCGGATCAGCGGGGTGTCGCCGATGGTGTCGATGATCGAGTCGTAGATCTTGCCCCGCCCGGCGCGCTTGAAGCGGGCGCCGTCGTAGGCCTTCGGCTTGGCCGTCGCGGTCGTGCTCATGAAATCGTTTCAGCTGTCTGGTCTGGAAGCGGTTTTGCCGCACCTTATGCGCCGACGCCCAGCCTTGTCCGCCCAGAAATCGTCTTGGCCGCTTCAGCCTCGGCGATGGCGGCCGCCAGCGGCTCGAGCAGATGTTCGGCCAGATGACGCACGACGGGCGCGACCACGCCGTCGCCGATGACGCGCCAGGCCGCGGTATCGCCGGCGGGCAGCCGGTAGGACTCGGGCATACCCATCAGCCGCGCCCCCTCGCGCGGGGTGAGCCAGCGGCTTCGAGTACGGCCGCCTTGGGCGACCAGCACCAGCTGCCGCGACGAGCCGCCGCCGGGCGTGCGCAGACAGCCCGCCAATCCGTCCACCCGCAGCTCCGCCCGCTGGATGCGGCGCCCGTGTTCCACGCGCACCCGGCGATAGACCGCCGCGACCACGCGCGCGTCCTTCCCGGCCGCCTCGGCGAGCCGCCGCCTGTGCAGCGGCGCCATCTGCGCCAGCAGCGCCGCGGTCTGGGCTTCGCTGCGCCAGCGCACGGCCTCGTCGGGCTCGAGCAGGTTCACCAGCGGCGCATTGTGCGGCGGCGGGGCTGCGAGGCGCCACCAGACCCAGCGCTGCTGCAGGCGCGCCGGCAGCCGCTCGACCGCTCGGACCACGGCGCCTGAGGCGAACGGGCTGGGCTCATCACCCGCGAGGCCACCGACCGGGCCGCGGGCGGCGACCACGAAGGCGCGAGGCCGCGACTGCGGCAGGAACGCCGCGGCGTCGATTTCGAGCGCCCCAAAGCGATAGCCGCGGGCGGCGAAGGCGTGGCCGATCGCTTCGAGGTCGGCGCCGCCATTCGACGAAAGAAGGCCCGCGACGTTCTCGAGCACGACGATGCCCGGCGCCCGACCTTGGGCGTCGAGCGCCGCCACGAGGCGCCAGAACCCCCAGAACGCCGACGATCGCGCTCCCGAAAGCCCTGCGCGGGGCCCGGCGAGACTGAGATCCTGGCAAGGGCTGGAGGCCCAGGCGAGGTCTGCGCCGCCGGGCAGGGCAGAGGGGTCGAGCCCCCAGACGTCGCCCTCGACGAGATGCCCGGACCCGAAGTTCGCGCGGTAGGTCGCGGCTTTCAGCGGGTCGACGTCGTTGGCGAACACGCAGGCCCAGGCGGGTCCAAGGCCAAGGCGGGCCATCCCGCCGCCGGCGAAGAACTCCAGGAAGCGGAAAGGCGCGCGCCGACTCATCGGCGCAGAGTCTAGAACGCCGCCGTCAGGACGCCGAGTAGCCTGGGGTGAGCTGGCGGCCTTCGCGGCCGCCGTGCAGACCGGCGGTCGGCAAGATCAGGCCGAGCGCAACGCCGAGCAACGCGGCGGCGATCAAGACGATACGGCCCCGGATGCGAGTCCTGTGCATGCGCTCAACAATGTCACGGTCAAGTTTGCTTTCCGTTACTTGCGCGCAAGAGGCGGCCCACCGCCGACAACGGCGATCTGTCTCGCCAGATATTCTCTCTGCGCTTAAAGAGCGCGACCGGAGTCCGGGGCCTTGACCGCTTCGCCGCTCCGCGCGCCAAATGTATCCGACACGTCAAAGGACCTTCGGCCATGGACAAGCCCTACGATCTCGTCGTTCGCGGCGGCCTCGTTTACGACGGCTCGGGCGCGGCGCCCCGCGAAGCGGACGTCGCGGTCAAGGACGGCCTGGTCGCGGCGGTCGGCCAGATTTCCGGCGCCGGCGCCGAGGAGATCGACGCCCGCGGGCTGGTGGTCGCGCCGGGCTTTGTCGACATCCACACCCACTACGACGGCCAGGCGACATGGGAATCGCGCATGCAGCCCTCGTCCTGGCACGGCGTCACCACCGTGGTCATGGGCAATTGCGGCGTTGGCTTCGCGCCCTGCCGGCCGGACGATCACGACCGGCTGATCCGGCTGATGGAGGGGGTCGAGGACATCCCCTTCCCAGTGCTCGCCGAGGGCCTGCCGTGGAACTGGGAAAGCTACCCTGACTACCTCGACCAGCTTGCCGAGCGGCGGTTCGACGTCGACATCGGCAGCCAGCTGCCGCACGCGGCGCTGCGCGTCTACGTGATGGGCCAGCGCGGCGTCGACCGAGAGCCGGCCACCGAGCGCGACATCGCGACAATGGCCGCCCTCGCCAAGGAAGCGATGGAGGCCGGCGCGATCGGCTTCGGCACCTCGCGGACGCTCAACCACCGCTCGTCCGACGGCTCGCCGATCGCCACCCTGACCGCCGGCGAGGACGAACTGACGGGCATCGCGCTCGGCATGGCCGCCGCGGGACGCGGCGTCCTGCAGTTCGTCTCCGATTTCGCCGACGAGGACGCCGAGTTCAGCATGCTGCGCCGCGTGGTGCAGCGCTCGGGCCGGCCGATGTCGTTCTCGCTCGTGCAGAGCCCGCTCAAGCCCTTCAACTATGAGTCGCTGCTCGCCCACGTCGAGGACGCGAACGCCGCCGGCTGCGTCATCCGCGCCCAGGTGCCGGCTCGCGCGGTTGGCGTCCTGCTCGGGCTCGAGCTCACCGTGAACCCGTTCACGCACTACGGCGCCTACAAGGAGATCGCCGCCAAGCCGCTGGCCGAGCGGGTGGCGATCCTCAGCGACCCCGGCTTCCGCGCGCGCCTGTTCGCCAGCCGCCCGGAAAGCGGGGTGCGCGGCGCCGGCGGCGCGTTCAAGCGCATGTACCTCATGAGCGAGACGCCCGACTACGAGCCGCGCGAAAGCGCCTCCGTCGAGGCGATCGCGGCGGCCAGTGGTCAGGAGCCGGAGGCGGTGGCGCTCGACCACATGCTGACCCGCGGCGGGCGCGGCATGATCTACGTGCCGTTCCTGAACTACGCCGACGGCTCGCTCGACCCGGCGTACGCGATGATGAACCACAAGGACGCGGTCCCCGGCCTTTCCGACGGCGGGGCCCACGTCGGCATGATCTGCGACGGCAGCTTCCCGACCACGCTGGTCACCCACTGGACCCGCGACCGCACCCGCGGTCCGAAGCTACCGCTCGAGCAGGTCGTGCGCATGCAGGCGCGCGACACGGCCCGCGCCGTCGGTCTCTACGATCGCGGCGTTCTCGCGCCGGGCTATCGCGCCGACCTGAACGTCATCGACCACGCCGGCCTTACGCTGCATGCGCCCGAGGTCGCCTACGACCTCCCGGCCGGCGGCCGGCGGCTGTTGCAACGCGCGAGCGGCTACGTGGCGACCGTGGTGGCCGGCCAGGTCACCTACCGCGACGGCGAGGCGACCGGCGCCCTGCCGGGGCGGCTCCTGCGCGGGGCGAAACCCGCCCCGATGGCGGCCGCGGCGGAGTAGGATACCCCGCCGCCCAGGGCTCAGCGCGGCTTCGCCGGTCGCGTTCCCTCCGCCTCGGCGGCGGTCAGGAGCCCCGCGGAGACGGCTCGGGCGATCGTGCCGTCCAGTGCTGCGTCCAGCTCGGCTTCAATGCCATAGTACTCGGCGACCGCCAGGCCGGCCCGCAGGACGTCCATGACTTCCTTGGCCAGCCGGCCGCGGTCCGGCGGGCCGTGCTTCTCCCGTTTCACGCCCATGCCTTCCCAGAGCTGGACCTCGGCGGAGAGCTCGCCTGTCTCTTCCGCCAGGCGCGCGATGATCTTGAAGGGCTCGACGCCTTCCGGAAACCGTCGGCGCAACGCCAGATTCGAGACCCACAGCTTGTCTAGCACTGGTCCTCCGTTGCCGACGTCACTCGGCGGCCGCGCCCGGTTCGAAGATCGCCAGCTCGCTCTGGCTGGCGCCGGCGACGTAGACGGTCTCGGGCAGGTGGCAGGTGAAGGTCGCGCCCTGGCCGGGCTCGCTCTCCAGCGCCACCCAGCCGCCGTGCAGCTCGATGAGCGCCTTGACCAGCGCCAGGCCC
>DATGIN010000277.1:0-12490 GCA_035295705.1 Caulobacteraceae bacterium | reverse complement strand
CCGAGCAGGGCCGCCTGCAGGGCGCCAACGCCGCCATCGGCGGCTGCGCCGGCCTCTTCGCCCCGGTCGCGTTCGCCCAGCTCTATGCGGCGACGATCGCGCCGGGGCTGGCGATGGGCTGGAGCGGCGCGGTGTTCTTGGTCGGCGCGTTCGCGACGCTGGCGGCGCTGGCCGTCGTCGTCGCCGCGCGCGGGCCGGCGCGCACGCTCGTGGCCGAGGTCGAGGCCGCGTAAGCGGCGCTGCGATGTTGCGGCGCGGGCCGCGGGCGCTAGTCTGCCCCTGATTTCAAAGCCCGAAGGATTTCAAAAATGGCCGATTTCGGCGCGACCGAGCTGGACGCCTTCCGGACGGAAGCGCGGACCTGGCTGGAGGAGAACTTCCCGCCGGCCCTGAGGAAGGACCCCGCCGCCCAGATGGCCGCGATGATGGGCGGCCCCGAAACCGCGGAGGTGAAGCTCTGGCGCGAGCGCATGGGCGCGAAGGGCTGGGGCACGCCCACCTGGCCCAAGGCCTACGGCGGCGGTGGCCTTTCCCGACAGGAGGCGCGCGTGCTCGCCGAGGAGATGGCGAAGATCGGCGCCCGCAACCCCATCGGCGGCATGGGGGTGATGATGTTCGGCCCCACCTTGCTCGAGGTCGGGACCGAAGCGCAGAAGCAGCGCCACATCCCGCCGATCGTGAAGGGCGAGCTGCGCTGGTGCCAGGGCTACTCCGAGCCTGGCTCCGGCTCCGATCTCGCGTCGCTGCAAACGAAGGCCGAGGACAAGGGCGACCATTGGCTGGTCAACGGCCAGAAGATCTGGACCAGCGGCGCGAACACGGCCGACTGGTGCTTCTGCCTCGTGCGCACGGATCCGACGAAGAAGCACGAGGGCATCAGCTTCCTCCTGATCGACATGCGCACCCCCGGCGTCGAGACGCGGCCGATCCGCCTGATCAACGGCACGAGTCCGTTCTGCGAGACCTTCTTCACCGACGTGAAGGTGCCGAAGGAGAACATGATGGGGCCGCTGAACGGCGGCTGGACGATCGCCAAGCGCCTCCTGCAGTTCGAGCGCGACAACATCTCCACCGGGCTCGGCGGCGGCGGCGGCCTGGGCGCTGCGCCGGTCGGCGTCGTCGATCTGGCGAAACGCTACGTCGGCGTGGCCGACGACGGACGGCTTGCCGACGGCGACTTCCGCAAGCGCGTCATCGACCACTCAATGGAGGCGCGCGCCTTCCAGCTCACCGTGCGCCGCGCCGCAGACGAGGCGAAGTCCAACCAGGGTCCGAGCGCGGCGACGTCGATCATGAAGTACGCCGGGGCCAAGATCGCCCAGGACCGCACCGAGCTCTCGATCGAGGCGCTGGGCCACCAGGGGCTTGGCTGGGAAGGGGAGGGGTTCGCCGCCGACGAGCTTGCCGCAACGCGCGGCTGGCTGCGCGCCAAGGCCAACTCCATCGAGGGCGGCACCTCGGAGATCAACCTGAACGTCGTCTCCAAGCGCGTGCTCGGGCTGCCCGATCCGAAGTAGAAAGCCTCAGCCGGCCGGCCGGTAGCGCAGGATGACCGCGCCGGTGTCGAGGGGTCTGGAGTCGATCAGCGCGAGCTCCTGGCGCGGCTGCCCCTCGACGAACAACCGGCGCCCGCCGCCGAACAGCGCCGGCGTTATCATCAGCACGTACTCGTCCACGAGGCCGGCGCGGATGAGCCCGTCGGCCAGCGTCGCGCCGCCGAAGCTCTGGATGTCGCCCTCGCTCTCGGCCTTCAGCCGCCTGACCGCCTCGAGGTCCTTGGCGATCTGACCGTTCCAGCCCGGGTCGCCTTCGAGCGTCGTCGAGACCACCGTCTTGGGCAGGCCGTTCATCACCGCCGCGTGCGGCGCGCCGGCCGCCGGCCCTTCGGGGTCCGTCCAGAAGGTTTTGTTGAATTCGAAGTTCGTCCGTCCGTAGAGCAGCCGGCTGGCGCGCTCCAGGTTCGCCTGCGCCCAATGACGCCCGAAGTCGTCGGACCAGGCGGGCGGGATGAACTGCCCGTGCGGCCCCTCCACATAGCCGTCCAGGCTGAGGAACATCGACAAAACCAGCTTCGCCATCGCGGCCTCCATCGCTCACTGCAACTACTTGCGATTCACAAGCGGTTGTCGTCTAGGCCGACTGATCCTACTTTGCAAGCGGTCATGGCGACGATTCGCACGCTCCGGGACCAACATCGCTCGGGTTGCCCCATCAACCTGACGCTGGAGATGCTGGGCGACCGCTGGAGCCTGATCGTCATCCGCGACGTGATGTTCGGCAACCGGCGGCACTATCGAGAGCTGTTGAACCGGTCGGAAGAGGGAATCGCCTCGAACATCCTCGCCGACCGGCTGAAGCGGCTGGTCGAGGCCGGCATGCTCAGCCGCACGGACGATCCGACGCACAAGCAGAAAGCGATCTACAGCCTGACCGAGCCGGCGATCGAGCTCGTGCCGCTGCTCGCCCACATGGGCGCCTGGGGCCGCCGGCACACGCCGGTGTCGGAGGCGTTGTCGATCCGCGCGCAGCTGCTCGAGGAAGGGGGCCCCGAGATGTGGGACGCCTTCATGGCCGAACTCCGCGCGCTGCACCTCGGCGCGCCGATGCCCGAACGCCGCGTCTCGGCCGAGCTCCGCGCGGCGTACGAGGCTGTCGTTGCGCGGACCGCCAGGCCGCGGCCCTAGCCCGGCTCCAGCGAGCCGACGATCGAGGCGCGCTGGGACAGCTCGATCCAGTTGCCGTCGGGGTCGCGGATCATGGAGATGCGGGCGGTCTCGCCCAGCGTCGCCGGCGCGCGGCCCTCTTTCGCCCCGTGGGCCAGCGCGTAGGCGTGCTCCTCGTCGACCTTGAAGATCTGGAAGGTGATGTAGCGCCAGCCGTAGCCGGCGATCGGCGCGCTCTCTGGCGCGCCCTTGTCGTGATCGACCAGGATCATCGAATCGCCGGCGCGAAAGGCGGCGTCGGCGCCCTGCACCCTGACCTCGGCGAGACCCAGGGCGTCCACGTAGAAGCGGCGGTGCGCGTTCACGTCGCGGACGCCGAGCCGGATGCCGATCTTCTCGACCCCCGACGCTCCCGGCGGCGCCAGCGTCACCTGGTTGCCCTCCGGGTCGCGCAGGGTCTTGGGCGCGGTCAGGCCCTCGCGCGCGATCAGGAGCTCGCGATAGCCGGTCGGCGGGTTGTCGGGGACGGGGTTGCGCGAGTTGTTGATCTTCAGCACCGAGCCGAAGAGGTCGTGCCGGTGCTGGCGCATGCCGGGGCCCAGCGGCAGCACGTGGTCGAAGACCGCGCCTGCCTCTTCCTGCCAAAATCGGAGCGCCGGCCCGGTCTCGCGGACGTAGAGCCCGACGTCGAGGTGCGGCTTGGCGAGCTTCACGCGCTCTCGTGAGCCGGCTGCGGCGCCAGTTGGATGAACTCGAGCACGTAGCCATCGGGATCCTTGCCCATGCCGATCACCGCGCCGCCCATGCCCTCGACGGCGGCGGGCTCGCGGGTGATCTCCAGGCCCTCGGCCCGCACCGCCTCGGTGCGCGCCTTGGCGTCGGTCACGTAGAAGACCAGCTTGACCGGGTTGTCGCGGTAGTTGCGCGCCGAGCCGTCGATGTAGTGCATCAGGACGACGGCGTTCCTGCCCTCGTGCGCGACCACCACCTCTTTCATCTCCGGCAGATCGAAGGTCTGCGTCTGCTGCATGCCGAGCACGCGCGTGTAGAAGTCGACCGACCGCTCGAGGTCGGCGACGCCGATGCCCACGGCGGTCAGGAAGTCCGGTGATCGGGCCAAAGCGTCAGCTCCCCAGGTCGATGATGCGTTTCCATTCGTCGGCGGTGACGGGCTGTACGGAGAGGCGCGAGCTCCTGACCAGCACCATGTCCTTGAACGCCGGGTTGGCCTTGATCTCGGCAAGCGTCACCGGGCGTTTGAGCGGCCTGTCGGCCCTAAGGTCGACGGCGAGGAACTTGCCGTCCTTGTCGGTCGGGTCCGGGTAGGCCTCGTGCGCAACTTCGCTCACCCCGACCACAGCCTTCGCGTCGCCCGAGTGGTAGTAGAAGACCTTGTCGCCCTTCTTCATGTTGGCCAGGTGCGCGCGCGCCTGGAAGTTGCGCACGCCGGTCCAGGCGTCGGCCGCGCCGGCCTTGAGGTGGGCGTCCCACGACCAAGTGTCGGGCTCGGATTTCACCAGCCAGTAGGCCATGGCCGACACTTAGCGGCGCCGCTGCGCTCGCCTCAAGCCCAAGTTGGTCTAACGTGGCGGCATTCATCCTGGAAGATTGGAGGCGAGGAGATGGGAAGTCGGTTGGCCGGCAAGGTCGCCATCATCACCGGCGCGAGCCGCGGGCTCGGGCAGTATTGCGCCGTGGGCTATGGGCGCGAGGGCGCCAAGGTGGTGATCGCGGCGCGAACGGAGCAGGAGAGCGACCCGCGCCTGCCCGGCACGATCTACGACACCGCCAAGATGGTCGAGGAGGCCGGCGGCTCGGCGCTGCCCGTGGTCTGCAACGTCGCCGACATGGACTCGGTCGAGGCGATGGTCGCCAGGACCCTCGACGCATGGGGCCGCATCGACGTGGTGATGACCAACGCCGCCGTCCAGCCGCAGGGGATGATCTCGACCATCAAGCTCAAGTCCTGGGAGCTGGAGTTCAACATCAACGTGCACGGACCGTTCCGCTGCATCCGCGCGGCGCTGCCGGCGATGCAGGCGCAGAAGGCCGGCGCCATCATCAACATCTCGTCCGTCGCCGCGCTCGGCGGCTCGCACTACGGGGCGACCAAGCGGGCGATCGAGGCCATGACCATCGGGCTCGCCCGCGAGCTCAAGGACGACGGCATCGCCGTGAACGCCATGCGGCCGGTGGGCGGGATCGACACGCCCGGGCTGCTGTTCGGCCGCCCGGCGTCGCGGCCGGCCGGGTTCGTCCAGCCGGCTGACCGGCCGGCGCGGCCGAAGCCGGACAGTTACGTCGAAGCGGCCGTCCTGCTTGCGCTGCAGACGCCGGAGACGTTCACCGGCCAGGTCTATAACGACGCGCAGCTGATCGAGCGGCTGGCGTCGGACGCCGACAAGGCCCGGTACCGCGAGATGAACCCGCCCAACTGGGTGGCGGCGATGAGCGCCTAACTCGTCAGCAGCGCCTGCGCCACGCGTTCCCGCGTGTACGGCAACTCGCGGATGCGGGCGCCGAGCGCGTGGGCGACGGCATTGCCGATGGCGGCCAGCGCGGGGCCGCCGCTCACCTCGCCCGTCCCCGTCGAGGGCTCGCCCTGCTGCATGATCACCTCGACGTGGATCGGGGGGATCTCGTCGAAGCGCAGGATCGGATAGTCCGCCCACGTCGTCGATGCGACGCCGTGGCCAGCCAGCTTGACCTGCTCCTTCAGCGCCCAGCTGGCGGCCATGATCATTCCGCCTTCGAGCTGGTTCCTGGCGCCGTCGGGGTTGATCACCTGGCCGCAGTCGGTGACGCACCACATGTGCTCGAGGCGGACGTCGGTCTCGACGCTGACGGCGGCCGCGGCAGCTACATACGCCCCCCGCCCGCGATAGCGGCAATAGGCCAGCCCAAGCCCCTTGCCGGACCCGCTCGGCCCGCGCCGGCTCCAGCCGGCCATCTCCGCGAGGCGCTGAAGGACCGCGATGGCGCGCGGGTCGCTCGTCATGCCCAGCCGGAACGCCAGCGGGTCCTGCCCGGCCAGCTCCGCCAGCTCGTCGATGAAGCACTCGCCGGCGTAGGTGTTCACCGGTCCACCCAGTCCGCGTAGGGACGAAGTCCGCACCGGCGCCTGCACCATATGTTCCGTATAGCGACGTTCTGCAATGTCGTATGACGGGATGGCGTTCAGGATGCCGCCGGAAAAGCGCATGCCGCCCGGCCCGGTCGGCGGCGTCATCGGCGGCGGCGCCTCCAGGCCCAGTGCGACCTCGGCCAGGCAGCGCCCGCGGCCGCCGGTATGGGAGCCGCTCCAGATCTCGGCCGTGTAGTCCACGAGGCGGCCGCTGGCGTCCAGCTCGCCGGCGCACTCGATGCGCATCGCCGTGCCCAGCGGCTCGTGGCCGAACTCGTCCTCGCGCCGCCATTGCACGCGGATCGGGGCGCCCGGGCGGCGGACGGCGATCACGGCGGCGTCGACCGACGCATCGTCCGAGCCGTTGTGGCCGTAGGTTCCTGCGCCTTGCCGGTGCAGCACATGGATATCCTCCGGCTTCAGCGCGCACACGCGCGCCAGAAGCATCCGCAAGGGATAGACGCCCTGCGCATGCGTCCAGACGGTGAGCTTGCCGTCCCTGAACTCGGCCACTCCGCACGACGGGCCCATCGAGCCGTGGGCGATGTAGGGGCGCCCGTACGAGGCGGTCAGCCGGCGGCGATTGGAGTCGGCCGGCGCCGGCGCGCCGGTCGGGAACGCCTCCGACGGCAGCGCCTTCAGCGACTCCGTCTCCGAAAGCTGCGGGTCGAGCGCCCGCGCCCCGTCCCATTCCGCCAGGGTTTCGGCGGCGGCGAGGGCGGCGTTGGCGGCGCGCTCGCTTGCGGAGACGAAGGCGACGAACTGGCCGTCGCGCACGATGTCGATGTCGGGGCCGGCGGCGCGCCGGACCGCCGCCTCGTCCAGGCCGACCAGCGTCGCCTTCGGCCCCGGCTGCCGCAGCACCCGCGCGTGCAGCATGCCGGGCAGGTCCATGTCGTGCAGGAAGGCGGCGCCGAACACCTTCGGCGGCAGGTCCAGGCGCGGCTGCGAGGTCCCCACCAGCTTGAACCGCGCCGGCGCCTTGCCTTTCACGTCCTCGCTCGGCGCGCGCGCCAGGTCCACCTCGCTGGCCAGCGCCCAGTAGTCGAGGCCCGTCTCGGCGCCGGCGCGCAGGAAGGCGCCGTCGTCGACGTCAATCTCGCCGGCGTCACAGCCCAGGCGCCGGGCGGCCGCGACGGCGAACAGCGCCCGCGCCTCGGCGCAGGCCGCGCGGATCGATGCGCCGGACATCTCTGTGCTCATCGAGCCGACGGTCAGGCCTTCATCGGGCGAGGCGCCCGTCTCCAGGTTGACCACGTCCAGCCGCTCGAACGCGACGTCGAGCTCGTCGGCGGCGATCTGCGCCAGCCCGGTCAGCATCCCCTGGCCGTACTCGGTCTTGCCGACCGCGATCCGCACCCGCCCGGGCGTCGGGAACGACACCCAGCGATCGAGGCTGGGATTGTTGGCTAGGGTCGCCGGGATCACGCAGCGGCCCTCGCGGCCATTCGTTCCGCCGCGAGCAGGACGGCGTCCATGATGCGGTTGTGCGCGCCGCAGCGGCAAAGGTGCCAGGAAAGCGCCGCGGCGACGTCGGCGCGGCTAGGCGAAGGGTTGGCGTCGAGCAGGGCCTTGGCGCCCACCAGGATGCCGGAAAGGCAATAGCCGCACTGGCCCGCCTGCTTGTCGAGGAAGGCCTGCTGCAGCGGATGCGGCCGCTCCGGCGTCCCCATCCCCTCGATGGTCGTGATCGCGCGGCCCTCCAGCGTCCCGACCTCGACCACGCAGCTGGGTTTGTCCTCGCCGTCGATGATCACAGAGCAGGCGCCGCACTGCTCGGCCCCGCAGCCATAGCGCGCGCCCTTCAGATCAAGGTGGTTGCGCAGGACATCGAGCAGGGTCGTGGTGTCGTCGGCCTCGAACGAGCGATCGCGCCCGTTCACGGTCAGGGTGATCTCGCGGAGCATGCTTTTCCGTCTGGGGCTCTGGCGCTGGCGTCCGCCAACCTTACCTTAGCGCCGGGCGCGCCCGTCAATGCCGCGAAGGCTTCGCGAAGCGCGAACGCTCGTTTAAAGCCTCCCAGCCCCTGCCGATCTCCTGGAGTCCGATGACCGATCTGTTCGAGCCGATGTCGCTGACGCGTGGGCCCGCGTGGCGAAACCGCTTCATGCTGGCCCCGCTCACCAACCTGCAGAGCCACCCCGACGGAACGCTCTCCGACGATGAGTTCCGCTGGCTGACCTATCGCGCCGAGGGCGGCTTCGGCCTGGTCATGACCTGCGCGGCGCACGTGCAGCGCATCGGGCAGGGCTTCCCGGGCCAGCTGGGCGTCTTCGGCGACGAGCACCTGCCCGGGCTCACGCGGCTCGCCGCCCGCATCAAGAGCTTCGGCGCCGTCTCGTCGGCGCAGCTGCACCATGCCGGCCTTCGCTCGCCGCCGGCGCTGACCGGCGAGGCGCCGGTCGGGCCGTCCGAGGACGCCGAAACCGGCGCGCGCGCCCTCTCCAGCGCCGAAGTCGAGCAGTTGACCGAGGACTTCATCGCCGCCGCCGTTCGCGCCGAGAAGGCCGGCTTCGACGGCGTCGAGCTGCACGGCGCGCACGGCTACATCCTCTGCGCCTTCCTCAGCCCGGAGACCAACCGGCGCGAGGACCAGTACGGCGGCTCGCCGGAGAACCGCGCCCGCATCCTCTTCGACATCATCAAGGGCGTGCGCGAGCGCACGCGCAGCGACTTCCAGCTCGGCGTGCGCATCTCGCCGGAGCGCTTCGGGCTCCGCTTCGCCGAACAGCGGGCGCTGGCCGGACGCCTCCTGACCGGCGGCGACCTCGACTTCCTCGACATGTCGCTGTGGGATTGCTTCAAGCCGCCCGTCGAAGAAGAGTTCGCCGACCGGCCGCTGATCGACTGGTTCACCGACCTGCCGCGCGGAGCGACGCGTCTCGGCGCGGCCGGCAAGCTGATGAGCGCCGACGATTGCCGCCGCCTCGTCGAGCACGGCGCCGACTTCGTCATCCTCGGCCGCGCCGCGGTCCTGCACCACGACTTCCCCGAGCGCGTCGCTGCCGACGAGGGCTTCCATACCGTCGCGCTGCCGGTCACCCGCGCCTACCTGCGCAACGAGCGCCTCAGCCCGACCATGGTCGAGTACATGAACAACTGGCGCGGCTTCGTGGCGGCGGAGGAGACCGAGGAAGCGACGGCGTAACAGCGGCCCGCGCAGCCATGCGCCGGGTGCGGGCTCAATCGCCCGCGGGTTGGTGCAGCACCTTGCAACTGTGATCCTGCAGGTCCTCGGCTGTCCCCTGATCGAACCTCGCAAGGTCGGCGCGGTCGCTCAGGAGCACGAACCCCGGCCGGCCGTGGATGCTCACGCCGACGACGGCCAGCGTCTCGCGGCCCATGTCGCCTTTAGCGCCCGGCTGCTCGGCGAGCAGCTTGAAGGGGTTGCGGTCGCCCAGGTCGTCGCCGTCGATCCGCATCGCCTGGTAATGGCGCCCGGCCAGGGGGAACTCGAGCATCCGCCATCGCCAGCCGATGGCGTCGGCATGCGCCGCCAGCGCGTCGCGGACGCCCGGCCGGATGCAGTCGATGTGGATGTGCAGCTGTTGCTGGCTTCGCCCGTAGACGGAGTTGACGGCCAGCACGATGTCCTCGCGCGGCACAGGGCGTTTGGCGCGCGCGTCGAAGTACGGCCGCGCGTCCCAGGCGTCGGCGAAGTAGTTCGGCGCGTCGGCCGCCAGCAGCTGCGGCGCTTCGATGCCGCTGATGCGGTCGGTCGGGATCAACAGCAGCTGGGTGTCGCCGCGGATGTCCTTCAGCACCGCGTAGCGCTTGGCGAGGTCGACGCGCGTGCAGGGCGCCGGATTGCCGCTCACCTGCATGTCCGTCACGCACAGCGTGTGCACGATGCGCCACAGCGCGTTGGGATCGGCCGATTCCGCCGCCTTCGGCGCAGCGATCAGGACGAGCAGCGCCAGCGCCACGACGGCGGACCCCATCTCGACCACCGATATCCGCCGCTTCTCCGCCATCACCGGCCCGACACGAAAGTGACCTACGACCGTTCCCTAGCGCTTCGCTTACCTGAAGACGACAATCTTGTTAGGAGCGGGTAAGGGCGGCGCGCGGCGGCGGTTTCCAAAGGGGCAGGCGGTGAGCGACAGCGCGCTTCATGCGCTCGACGAGCAGAGGTTCAAGGGCTTCCACTGGCAGGCGACGCTGACCACGGGGCTCGGCGTCTTCTGCGACGGCTACGACCTCTCTTCGCTCGCGCTCGTGCTCTCCATGGTGCTGCACTCGTTCGGTCAGGCCGGCCTGACCAGCGTGCAGAGCGCGCTCATGTCGGCCTCGGCGCTCGTGGGCGCGGCGGTCGGCGCGCTCCTCTTCGGCGTGCTGGGCCAGTGGGGCCGCAAGCGGTTCTACGGGATCGACGTCCTGGTGCTCGGCGTCGCCGCCATCGCGCAGGCGTTCGCGCCCAACATCGCCTGGCTGATCGGCCTGCGCTTCGTGCTCGGCATCGGCGTCGGGGCCGACTACGTGCTCTCGCCGGTGATCATGGCCGAGCACGCCAATCGCGCCGACCGCGGCCGGGCGCTGGGGCTAGGCTTCGGCACCATGTGGCCGATCGGGGCGCTGGCGGCGGTGCTGCTGAAGTTCTTGCTCGGCGCCCTGCACGTCCCCGACGACCTGCAGTGGCGGCTGGTCCTGGCCGGCGGGGCCGTTCCGGCGCTGGGCGTCCTCTACTTCCGCCGCAAGATGCCGGAGACGGTGCGCTATCTCGCCAAGCTCGCCGGCGAGCAGGGCGAGGCCGAGCGCGTGATCGCCGCCGTGGTCGGCGAACAGCACGCCGCTCCAGCCCGCGACGTCCGCGGCTTCGGCCAGGTGTTCGCCCAGCACGCGCGTCCGATCCTCGCCGCCGCGCTTTTGTGGATGCTCTACGACCTGGTCGTCTACGTCTTCATCCTGTTCGGGCCGAACATCATCGCGAAAAGCCTCGGCATGGACCCGGCCACCTTCGCGTTCCTCACCCAGATCCTGTTCGTGCTGCCCCCCTCGTTCATCGGGTCGCTGTTCATCATCGACCGCTTCGGACGCAAGCCGTTGCAAGGGTGGGGCTTCCTTGGGGGCGCCGTGCTGCTGCTGGTCTTCGCTCTGATGCAGCACCAGTTGCTCGCCATGCCGGCGCTCGCGTTCGCCGTCTACGGCCTCCTGAACATCGCCATGACCGGGCCGGGGCTCGTGTCCGGCGCCGGCATCCTCGGCGTGGAGCTGGCCCCCACGCGCGTGCGCAGCGTCGCCCAGAGCATCACCGTCGCCGGCGGCCGCATCGGGGCGGCGATCTCGGGCTTCGCCTTTCCGCTGCTGTTTCGCCCGCTGGGCCACGGCGGCGTGGGGCAGGTGGGCGCCTACGTCGTGATCGCCGGGCTGGCGCTGCTGGGCGCGCTCGGCACCTGGCTGCTCGTGCCCGAGACCGGCAAGTTCTCCCTCGAGACGATCAACCGCGAGACCGAGCCGGCGACCGCCGCGGCCAGCTAGGGCGACGCGGCCTCTTTGAACAGCTGCACGCTGCGCGGCGCGGCCAGGCCGCCCCAGCGGCGGTCGACGTCGACGATCTGGGAGAGCGCCTTGCGCCGCTGGCCGGCGGCGAGCAGCGACTCCACGGCGCCCAGCTTGGCGGCGATGGCCTCAGCGACGGCCTCGCGGCAATCGGCGAGCCGCTTGGGGTCGGGCGCGGCGGGCTGGTCCAACAGCGTCAGCGCACGCTCGAGCGCGGGCGCCGGCGCCAGGTCGTGGCCCATGCCGGGCTGCGGCAAGGCTTCGAGGTTGAACATGCAGACCGCGCGGAGGCTGGCCTGGCTGGCCGCGTCGTCGGCGAGCACGGCCGAGTCCTCCGCGCCGGTGACGTAGATCAAACGTGAGCGCTCCTGCACCTGGCGCATAAGGTCCGCCGGCGGCAGCGGCGCGTCCTCGCCGACGGGATCGCTGCCGGCGTTCAGGATCGCGCCGCGGAAGAGGTCCGGATAGGCCAACGCCAGCTTCATCGCCACCCGCGACCCACCGGAGAGGCCAGCGACATAGACGCGCTGTGGGTCGACCCGATAGCGGGCCATCGCGTTGGTCGCCGCCAGCACCGCCAGCGGCTCGCGGCGGCCAAGCACGCTGGCGTCGTTGCCCGAGTTGGCGGCGCTGACGAAGATGACGCCGGCGCTGTCCAACACCCTGGTCCAGGCCTTGGGAACTTCGGCCCTCGGCCAGGGCGGCACGAAGACGATCAGCCCGTACCCATTGGCGGGCCTGTTCTGCGGCACGTAGGCGACGAAGCGCTCGCGCTTCAGGTCGACCGCCTGCTCGGCCAGCTTGACGCCCGCCTGGCTGAGGTTCGCCTCGAGCCCCACCGCCGCAAGCGGCGAAATCGCACGATGCGCCAGGGTCGCGTTGGCCGAGAGCGGCGAGTAGGCGGTGAACACGAGGTTCTGCTGGAGGCCCGGCCCGGCCGGCTGGGCGGCGGCCGCGCCGGCGAGCGCCAGCAGCGCAATCGCCCCGCGCGCGGGCTTCACGGCGGGTCCAGGTAGCGGAACTCGACCAGGAACACCCGCTCGCCGCGGCCGTGCTTGGCGATTTTCAGGAGATCGACGACCCCTGCGAAACCGCCTTGCCGCGCCAGCTCGGGCGTCACGTCGGCGAGCGCGATCTCGTTGATGCGCGTCACCTCGATCTGGCCGGGCGGCAACGGATAGCGGCCGCCCAGCTTCACGTGCGG
>DATGIN010000276.1:0-10239 GCA_035295705.1 Caulobacteraceae bacterium | reverse complement strand
GCCGCCGACGGCCGACACGAGGACGTGCGCGACCCCCGTCAGGCCGGTCTTCACTTCTTGCGACAGCGTGGCGATCAGGTCGGACTTCGACTTCGCCAGCCGGTTCGCCTCGGCGAGCGAGCGGTTGCGGGCGTCGATCAGCCCCTCGCGCTCTTCCGCCAGCGCGAACAGCCGGCGCAGCAAGCGGTTGACGATCAGCGCGAGGGCGAATCCAAGCGCCGTCGCTGCGAGCGCGATGCGCGCCAGGGGCCGCTCGGCGGGACTGGCGAACAGGGCCGCCAACGGGGCCGCGCAGGCAGCCGGTCCGACGATGAGCAGCGCCGGCAGGCTGGGGGCCGAGAAGAAGACGCAGGTCGCCGCCGCGCCCAGCGCGAGCAGCAGCAGCGGCTGGGCGGCAACGCCGGCGCCGACGCCGATTGCGGTTATCTGCGCGACCGAGGCGGCCCAGAGCAGGCCGCCCAGCACATGGACGCGGGTGCGGACGCCCAGCCGTGCGTGCTCGGCGGGCTGGCGCCGCGCCCAATCGACGACGGCGTAGAAGGCGGCCCAGTTGACCGCGAAGATCGTAAAGCTCGCCAGCACCCAGATGCCGTCGGGCGCGAAGGACGAGGCCCATGCGAGCACCACCAGCCCAACGCCGAACAGCATCAGCGCATAGCGCAGCAGGGACGCCTGGGCGTCGAGCGACTGGCGGGCGATCGATTCCGCGGTCGGATCGGGGAGATCGTCCAGGCTGAAGTCCTGGACGCGAGGAGTCTCGCTCACGGAGGGCGCTCCCGGTTGAAGGACCGCGATCCTACCGCCGTGGAGTTGCGGCGTGGTGAAGCAACGCAGTTAACAAAACGCGGCGCAACAAGCCTTCGTTAAGTTTAACGATGCATTTCTATTCGGCGAATACGGCCGGGAGCGGGATGCGCTCGCGGAACGCCGAAAGAGTGGGGGAAGGGCGATGACCGTCACGCGCGCCGCGTTGAGCGACGAGGACATCCGCCAGCTGGTCAAAGGGTCCGTCGACGATCGGGCGATGGCGGCGCACAAGATCTGTCGGCACATCGACTCCGGCGGCGTGCGGCTGACCGAGGAAGAGCGCGCCAAGGCCAACGAGATCCTGCGGATCATGGCGGCCGACGCTGCCGAGCTTGTTCGCCGGGCGTTGGCGATCACGCTGAAGAGCTCGCCGATCGTGCCGCACGACGTGGCCATGCGGCTCGCCCAGGACGCCGAGAGCATCGCGCTGCCGATACTCAACTTCTCGCCGGTCTTTTCCGACGAGGATCTCTGCGAAATCGTCCGCATCGGCGGCCCGATCCGCCAGGTGGCGATCGCCAGCCGCCCGAAGCTTTCCGAGCGGGTCACCAGCACGATTGTCGAGCATGGCGTCGAGAAGGCGGTCGAGGCCGCCTGCGCCAACGACAACGCGAGCTTCGCCGACAAGACCCTGCAGACCGTGGTCGAGCGCTTCGCGCGCTCGGAGGCCGTGCTGGCGGCGGTCGCCTATCGCAACGCGCTGCCGCTGGCGGTGACCGAGAAGCTGATCAATGTCGTCTCCGACCAGCTGCGCGACCACCTGATCAACCACCAGGCGCTGTCGCCGCAGCTGGCGCTCGAGATCGCGCTCGGCAGCCGCGAGCGCGCCACCATCGACCTCGTCGACCAGGCGGGGCGCACACCGGACGTAAAGAGCTTCGTCGCCCACCTGCACCGTGCGGGCCGCCTCTCCGCCTCGCTGTTGCTGCGCGCGATCGCCAACGGGCACATGACGTTCTTCGAGTGGGGCGTCGCCGAGCTCGCCGGCGTCCCGCACCACAGAACCTGGCTCATGGTGCACGACGCCGGGCCGCTCGGCCTGAAAGCGATCTACGAGCGCGCCAACCTGCCGACGCGGCTCTTCCCGGCGTTCCGCGCTGCGGTCGACGCCTTCCACGCCATCGAGCAGGAGGGCGCCCCGCTGGACGCCGCGGCCTTGCAACAGCGCATGCTGCAGCGCTTCCTCACCCAGCCCAACACCGCGACCCGCGACGACATGGACTATCTGGTCGACAAGCTCGACCGCGTACGCCGCGAGCTTCGCCGCGAGGCGCAGCCGCAGAGCGCCTAGGGCGCTCGCGGGGCGGCTTCCCCAACGGCCGGCTTGATCTGGCCGTACGCGTTCAGCCACCATGGCGGCTCCCTCCTGGAGTGCGCCATGCCTGACGGTCCTGTCCCCGTTCGCCCCGCCGCGACGGTTCTTCTGCTGCGCGACGAGCCGACGTTCGAGGTCCTGATGGTCAAGCGCCATCACCAGATCGACTTCGCCTCGGGCGCGCTCGTCTTCCCGGGCGGCAAGACAGCGGCGAGCGACGACGACCCGGCGTGGGCCGACCATGCGCTCGGCTGGAGCGAGACCGAGGCGGGCCAGCGGCCGTTCCGCATCGCGGCGTTGCGCGAGATCTACGAAGAAGCCGGCATCCTTATCGCCCGTGACGGCGCGGGCGTCGCCTTCTGCGGCGACGAGCGGGCGCACGATGCGCGCGAGCAGATCGCCAAGGACGACAGCGCGTTCCTGCCGCTGGTCCGCGAACTGGGCGTCTCGATCGACCTGACCGCGCTTACGGTGTTCGCCCGCTGGATTACGCCAGAGTTCACGCCCAAGCGCTTCGACACCTGGTTCTACCTGGCGCGCGCCGATTCCGAACAGCTCGCCATCTGCGACGGCTGGGAGACCGTCGACGCCGAATGGATCGCGCCCGCCGAAGCGCTTCGGCTCGCCGACGCCGGCCAGCGCACCGTCATCTTCCCCACCCGGATGAACCTGCAGCTGCTTGCCGAGGCCTCGAGCGCCGCCGACGCCATCGCCCGCGCCAAAGCACGCAGGCTGGTCACCGTGCTCCCCGTGGTGGAGAGGCGCGACAGCGGGCGCTTCCTCGTCATCCCCGCGGACGCCGGCTACGGCGAGATCGCCGAGCCGATGGAGCGGATCGGGGTCTAGCTCACCGCCAGGCGAAGACCGGCTGCTCGAACTCCGCCACGCGGGTGATGCGTCCGGCGACGAGCTCGCGCAGCTGATAGACCATCGCGGCCGTCGGGGCGTGGATGTGGTGTCCCTCCAGCACGTCCAGGCGGATCAGCGGGCGCGGACTCTCCGGGATGGTCTCGAAGCGGACGGCGTCGTCGTCGGCGATGCGGTCGAGACGGATGAAGTAGACGTGCTCGACCTCGTGCGGGTTCGGCCTCAGCCCCGCGGCGTCGTCCAGCCAGGCGACGACCGGCGTGATCGCGTAGCCAGAGCGGGTCGGGTAGTCGTCGAGGAGGCCGAGGATGTGGATCGGATCCACGGCGAGGCCAAGCTCTTCCTCGAGCTCGCGCAACGCCGTCTGCTCGAACGTCTCGCCCGGGTCGCAGCGGCCGCCGGGCAGCGCCCACTGACCGGCGTGGGCGCGCAGCCGCGCGGCGCGGCGGGTCAACAGGAACGCGGCCTCGCCGGACCCGTCGTCCGCTTCGACGAGCGTAAGCGCCACCGCCGCCTGCTTCAGGCCCTCGCCGTCGTGCGCGATGCGCGGAAACGCCGCGCAGCGCTGGCCCAGCGTGGCGCGGAAGTCGGCTGAAAATGGATAGCGCATCGCGAGCGGGGTAGCCCGCGGAAGCCGGATCGAGAAGCCCCCAAGCGCAGCGGGGGCCCGGCGCCGCCTACCGCTCGTATTCCTTGACGCGGCGGTCGAGCTCTTCGAGCAGGCTCCGGGCGACGGCGTGGTCGGACTCGCGGATGTTGCCGCGGACGGCGGCCTTGATGCCGTCGATGTGGGCGTCCAGCAGGTAGAGCGGCGCCTTCATGCGCGTCGAAGGGTCGTCGATCAGGCGGCAGAGCGAGGCGGCGATCTGCGTCACCACCGGGTAGCCGTAGGTCGCGCCGAGCCCTTTGAGGTCGTGGGCGCGGAAGTAGAGGTTCTCGGCGGTTTCGGCCGTATAGCCCTCGGCCGTGACGCGGGCGCGGGCGGCGTCCAGCTTGCCCAGCTCATCGGCCATCCACTGGTCGAAGTTGTCCGCCAGGCCCTTCAGCGCCGCTTCCGCCTTGGCCAGCGCGGCCGGATCGATACCGCCGAAGCGGCTGCCCATCTTCAGCTTCAGGGTGTTGGAGACCGGAATCATCTGGCCCTGGGGTTGCTGGCTCAAAGCCGCCTCCTGGAAGGCGCGCCTGCGACGATCGCGCGCTTGAAAACTCGAGCGACGAGATTGCCGCAGCAGTCTTAACAATCGATGAGACGCCCCTAGGCCAGGAACTGCTCGGCCAGCACGCGTTCCTCGAGACTGCGGCCGGCGTCGAACAGCATATGCAGACGCGTTTCGCGGTCTTCGACCACATCGACGATCAGGACGTCGCGGACCTCGTAGTTGTCGGCCACCGCGCTCACCGGCCGCTTGTCCGCCTCCAGCACCTCGAAGCGGACGGTCGCGGTGTGCGGCAGCAGGACGCTGCGCATGCCGCGCGGGCGAAAGGCGCTGATCGGGGTCAGCGCCAGCACCCGGCCGTCGAGGGGGATGATGGGGCCGTGGGCGGAGAGGTTGTAGGCGGTCGAGCCGGCGGGGGTCGCGACCATCACCCCGTCGCAGAGCAGCTCCGGCAGGCGCACCTTGCCGTCGACCGAGATGCGCAGTTTGGCCGTCTGCCGCGTCTGGCGCAGCAGGGAGACTTCGTTGATGGCCAGGGCCCTGTCGCCGTGGCCGGCGGCGCCCGCTGTCGTCATGACCAGTGGGTGGATGACCGCCCGCTCGCCGGCGTTGATGCGCTCGAGCAGGCGATCCTCGGCGTACTCGTTCATCAGAAAGCCGACCGAACCTTGGTTCATGCCGTAGATCGGCGTCGCGCGGCCCATGTTGCGGTGCAGGGTCTCGAGCATGAACCCGTCGCCGCCGAGAGCGACGATCACCTGCGCCTGGGCCTCGGGGACCTCGCCGTAGCGCTTGGCGAGCCTGTCGCGCGCTGCCTGGGCTTCCGGGCGGTCGCTGGCGACGAACGCCAGCCGTTCTACGGGAGGGGCCGGCTTGCTCATGCCAGCCGGTAGAAGCAGCGCCGTGAGCCGCTTGTCAAACCGCCTGCGCCGCCTTCAGCAACGCCGCCTTCGCCTGGGCGGTCTGGTCGGGCCCAAAGCTGTCGAAGACCTGGCGCGCCTGTTCAGGGCTACCCTCTGGCTTGCCGGCGTTCAGGTCGCGGACCAGCGCCAGAAGCGTGGAGAACGCGCCGCGGTCGAGCCCCACGGCGGCGCAGGCGAGCGCCAGCGCCTTGGGTCCGTCGGCGGCCAGCGCGGCGCGGACGGTCTCGATCGGCACATCGGCCAGCGCCGCCAGCGCGGCCTCGAACAGCGACAGGCGCCCCTCGCGGAGCGCGCGCAACAGATAGCTCGGCCGCAGCTGGTCGGCGGCGTGCAGCTTGGCGATCAGCCGCCGCTCCATCTCAGCCTGCTCGGCTTCGGCGACGCCGCTGGTGCTGCGCACCTGGCCCTGGCTCGCCTCCCGCACGGCTTCCGACAGCGCCCGATCCAGCGCTTCGACGTCGACCCGGAAGCGCGAGACGATGGCCGAGCGCAGCGATTGGCCCACCCAGCCGTAGAGCTTCTCCGCCTGCTCGACGGAAAGGCGCGGGTGGCGGGCGAGCGGCGAGCGCATGCCGGCGACATCGCGCGAGGCTTCGACCATCTGCCGCATCGCCTCGGGCGAGACGTCGGCGGTGTCGTTGCCGGCCAGCGCGATCATCACCGCCGGCTCGGCGGCCTTCAGGATGGTGTCGACGACCGGCGTTCCGATCATCGGCCGCTTGGCCACCTCGATCTGGTGCTCGACCTCGCCTTCGGCCAGAAGGCGCACGAGGTCGGCGTCCTTCAGCACCGGGCTCTTGGCGATGATCTCGCGGGCGATCTCGATCTCGTCCAGCGCCAGAAGGTTCACCAGCGCCGGCGGCGGCCAGTCCGCGATGGCCAGTTTCGCCGCCAGGATCTGGCGCAGGTCGCTCTGCGCGCCGCCGACCAGGTCGACGAAAATCGATCCCAACAGCGCCTGGATCGCCGGCGCGCGCACCGCCTCGTCGCCGTGGTTGCACAGCTCCACGATGGCCAGCATCAGCCGCTCGCGGTCGGCGGGCGTGCGGCTGCGAGCGAGTTGCTTCAGCTCTTCGACCGTCTGCGCGGCGCTCAAACCCAACTCTCCCGGCGAGGCGGCGAACCTGCCTTACGGGTCGTGAAAACATAGCTAACACAGGCGGGAAGGCCAGGCGCGCCGCTTGACGGCGCCGCGCGTGGAGGCGACTCTCGCTGGCCAATCGCAAGAGGAAGGACCGGCCATGGCGGATGGATCGATCGTCGGCGCCAGCTCGCTCAAGGGCCACGTCTCCGATGAGGAGTGGCAGGTCCGGGTCGATTTGGCGGCTCTCTACCGCCTCGTCGCGCGCGAGGGGTGGGACGACATGATCTACACCCACATCTCGGCCCGCATTCCGGGGCCCGAGCACCACTTCCTGCTCAACCCGTACGGCTACTTCTTCGAGGAGATCACCGCCTCGTCGCTGGTGAAGGTCGACCTCGACGGCAACGTGCTCTCGGACACGCCCTATTTCGTGAATGCCGCCGGCTTCACCATCCACTCGGCGATCCACGCGGCGCGCGACGATGCGCTGTTCGTCATGCACCTGCACACCAACCATGGCTGCGCGGTGGCCGCCCAGCAGGACGGCCTGCTGCCGCTTACCCAGCATGGGCTGATCACGCTGCCCAGGCTCGCCTACCACGACTACGAGGGCATCGCGCTCAATCTCGACGAGCGCGAACGGCTGGTGGCCGACCTGGGCGACAAGTCGGTCATGCTGTTGCGCAACCACGGCACGCTGGCGCTCGGGCCGACCGCCGCCGCCTGTTGGAACGCGATGTATTACCTGGAGAAGGCCTGCGAGCAGCAGGTCGGGGCGCTTACCGTCGGCCGCGACAAGGTGCTGCTCGCCCCCGACTCCGCCCAGGCCGAGGTCCGCCGGCAGACGGGCGAGGGCAACGCGCGGCGCGCGCGCTCTGAGACGGTCAATTCCGGCATGGGCAGCCTCTTGTGGCCGGCCTGTCTGCGCCGTCTCGACCGCGAGCTGCCGGGCTACGACGCCTAGGACTCGGGCGGCGGGCTGGTCGCGCCCTTCAGGTAGGCGATCACGTCGCGGCGGGCCTTCGGGTCGGCGAGCCCGGCGAAGGTCATCTTCGTCGATGGGATGACCGCGCGCGGGTTGGTGATCCACTGGTCGATCCGCGCGGCGTCCCAGGTCCAGCCCGCTGCCTTCAGCGCATCGGAATAGGCGTAGTCGTCCTGGGTCCCGGCCTTGCGCCCGAACACGCCCCAAAGGTTGGGGCCGGTCATGTTCGCCCCGCCTTCGACGGTCGTGTGGCAGGCGGCGCACTGGGTGAAGACGGCCTTGCCGGCCTCCGGATCGCCGGTGTCGTAAGGCGCAGGCAGGGTCGCAACCAGCGCCTTCATCTGCGCCGGCGTGTTGGGCGGCGGCGGAGGGGCCGACGAGCCGGACGACGAACCGCTCTGGCCGCACCCCGCGAGCGCCAGGCCGGCCGCCGATGCAACGACGAGAATGACTACCGGGCTCCGCAAAAGCACGCCTCCCAAAAGACCGCGGTCGGCGCTTGCTATGCGGCTGCGCCGCACAGGGCAAGCGCCCTTAGTCCTCCAGCTTCGGCCGGCTCCGCTTCGCCTTCACGCCGGCCCGGCGGGCCTTCGCCTCCATCCGCTCGCGCCGCGCGGCGGCGGTCGGGCGGGTGGGACGCCGCACCTTCGGCGCAACCGCCGCGCGCCGGATGAGCTCGGCGAGGCGCTGCCGGGCGTCGGCCCGGTTGCGCTCCTGGCTGGCGAACCGGGCGGCGGTGATGACGATGACGCCTTCGTTGGTCAGCCGACCGCCGGCAAGGCGCTCGAGCCTGAGGCGTACGGCGGCCGGCAGGCTGGGCGAGCGGCGGGCGTCGAAGCGAAGCTGCACCGCGCTCGCCACCTTGTTGACGTTCTGGCCGCCAGGCCCAGAGGCGAGGATGAAGCGTTCCTCGAGCTCGGCCTCGTCGACGCTCAGGCCATCGCCGAGCGCGATCACGGCGCCAGCGAGACGCTCGCGATCTGTCCGGGCTGCACGTCGATCGGCTGCAGGATGACGTAGTCGCCGCCGCTGGCGGGGGCCGGCCTGACCTTGACGCGGGCGAGCAGGAAGTAGCCGCCGGGCTGCAGGCCGCGCACCTGGAAGGCGCCCTTAGCGTCGCAGGTCGCCGACGCCACCGGCGCCGTGTCGGGGCTGGGCGGCGCCTTTGCGGAGCGGGCGCGCACTTCGGCGATCGGCTGCATGGAGCGGACCGTGGTGCCGTAGAGGTCGACGACGCGACGGCGGTAGCGGACGTAGTCCGGCATCAGGGCGACGGAGTAGCCCGCGCAGGTCACGCGCGCTCCGCTGCTCATGTGAAAGGCGCCTTGCCCGTCGATCCCGCCGACAGCCGGCGGCGGCGGCGGCGCGGGCGGCGGCGGGGCCGGATAGCCGGGTCCCTCGTAGGAGGTCTGGCAGGCGGCGACGAACAGCACCGGGATGGCGAGAACGGCGGCGCGGCGTAGCATGGTCGGGCAGTCCTCCGGGGCGCTTTGAACCGCACCCACAATAGCGGCGGCATGATGGCGCGTCACGGGCGCGTGATCGCCTGGCCGAGCGGCGGGGTCACCGCGACCACGTAAGCATAGTCGCTCGGCGTCCTCGATGAGGCGCGGCGCAGCGGCGGCAGGTCGAACGGGGTCCAGCTGGTCTGGCTCGTCGCGTAGCGGCGGGCGCCGGCGATGCATTTGGCGTCGTTCGCCGGGCAGAGCGCCAGGAGGCCCGTCTGCGGCAGACGCGAGACATCGATCCAGGGCGAGATGCGCGGGTCGAAGCGGATGAAGACGCTCGGCCGGCTGGGCGCGTAGAAGCCGGCGGCGTCGCCATAGGTTTCGCTGCCGCCGACGACGGCGAGCGGCGCGGCTGTGCGCGCCCGCCACAGCGCCACCGCGTCGGCGACCGCCTGGCGCCTCGGCTCGATGTCCTTCGCTTCCGTGCTCGTGGCGCGCGTGAGCGGCGCCGCCACGATGCCGACGGCCGCGACCGTGATCGCAAGGGCGGCGGTGACCCAGGCCAGGCGCGCGCGGCGCGCCGGCGGGGCGAGCTCGAGCAGGACGAGCGGGATCAGCGGAAAGACGCCGAGCGTCCAGTTGGTCGAAAGCTTGAGCCGGAAGATAAGGCCGAAGACCAGCGTGAGCAGGAACGGCGTGAGCTCGATGACGACGAGGACGCGGAAGCGCGGGTCGCTCCAGCGCTCGCGCGCGCGGCCGGGCAGGGCGGCCAGCGAGCGCCAGCCGGCGATGAGGACGACCAGGATGACCGGGGCGAGCAGCGCAAGGTCGCCCAGGAAGAGCCGGCCAGCCGCGGCGAGCGAGAAGCCGACCGCGTGCCCGCTCTCGCCGCCGAAGTAGTGGAACGGCAGAAAGCCCGTTCGCGCCAGCCAGGCCACGTGCGGCGCGAAGACCGCCGCGCCGACGAGGGTCGCAAGGTAAGGCCACGGCGAGACGAGCCAGCGGCGGCCGTTGGGATGGGCGAGGAGCGCCGGCGCGAGGGCCAGCAGCAGCACCACAGCGTAGTACTTGGCCATCATGTCGAGGCCGGCGAAGAGCCCGAAGAGCGCGGCGCTGGCCGGTCCCGGCTCGTCCATGGCGCGCACGAACGCCCACGCCGTCCACGGCCAGAGGCAGATGAAGATCGAGTTGGCGTTGAAGACGAAGGCGCTGAACCCGTAGAGCGGGGTGACGAGCAGCAAAAGGAAGGCCGCCGGACGCTCGTCGCCGCCGGCGAAGCGGCCGATCAGCCGCCAACAGCCTGCCAGCCCGAGGGCCAGGTTCGCCGCGCACAGCAGCGCGAAACTGAGCGCCGTGCGCGGCATGAAGCGGAACCAGCCGCCGCCGATCCAGGCCCAGAGCGGCGGGTGTTTGTAGTAGCCCCACTCGAAGTGGCTGCCCCAGACATAGGCTTCGGCCATGTCCTCGTGGATGGCGCCGGGCCCGGTCGCAAGCGCACTCGCCGCGGCGTAAGCCAGCGCCAGCGCGACCACCAGCACCGCAACGAGCCGCGCGTCGATCGTTTGCGGCTTCGGTTCGCCCTTCGCCAATGCGGCCCCCCGGGAGGCGCGCCTCGGGCGCGCGGCTAGCGTCCTCTCGATTCCACGAAAGCCG
>DATGIN010000275.1:0-32401 GCA_035295705.1 Caulobacteraceae bacterium | reverse complement strand
CGCCGCCATCCAGCAGCTGCGTCACCTCTTGCACGCTCATGGGCATACCGAAGTGGTAGCCTTGCAGCGCCCCGCAGCCGGCGACGATCAGGGCCTCGCGCTGGTTCGCGGTCTCGACCCCTTCGGCGACGACCGTCATGCCCAACGACGCCGCGAGCTTGGTGACCGAGGCCACAATCACCGCCGACTGGCGGTCGCGGGTGATGTTGTCGACGAACGACTTGTCGATCTTGATGCAGTCGATGGCGAACTGGTTGAGGTAGACGAGGCTGGAATAGCCGGTGCCGAAATCGTCCAGCGCGACCCTCACGCCGGCGGCGCGCAGGATCTTCAGGTTCTGGTCGGCGCGCTCGACGTCGTCGATGATCGCCGTCTCGGTCAGCTCTATCTGGATGCGGTCGGCCGGAAGGTCCGCATCGGCGGCGTACTTCAGGATTCGGTCGGCCACGTTATGGCGCAGAAACTGCCGCGCCGAGAGGTTCACCGAGACGTATGGCCCGCCCCAGCGGCGGCAATCCCTCAGCGCCTGGCGGGTGATCCAGTCGCCCAGCTCGAGGATCAGGCCGGTCTCCTCGGCGATCGGCACGAAATCCACCGGCGAGATCATCCCGTACTCGGGGCTGTTCCAGCGGATCAGCGCTTCGAAGCCGAGGATCTCGCCACTCTGCGCCCTCACGATCGGCTGGTAGGCCATGCTGAGCTGGCTGGTGTTCATGGCCTGCTCGAGGCCGCTCTCGATCCGCAACCGACGCTTGGCCGCCTTGTCGATCGCCGCGTCGTACACCCGGTAGCGGTTCCGGCCCTCGCGCTTGGCCGCATACAGCGCGAGGTCTGCCTTCCGCATCACCTCGACTTGGCTCGGATGCTCGCCCTGGTGGGCGACTCCGATCGACGCCGAGACCTGGACCTCGTGTCCGAACACCCTGCGGCTCTGGCTGCAGACGCGCAGGATCAGCGAGCAGAACTCGACCAGACCCACGTCGCTGATGCCTTCGACGATGATGCCGAACTCGTCGCCGCCCAATCTTGCGAACACGTCGCCCGGCGAGACGACCGCCGTCATCGCCGCGCAGATCTTGCGCACGAGGTCGTCGCCGGCGTCGTGGCCAAGCGTATCGTTGACCGCCTTGAAGCGGTCGAGGTCGATCAGGAAGACCGTCTGCTTCTGGGCGCGGCGCGTCAGTCGCACCGCCAGCTCGTCCATGAAGCCAGCGCGGTTCAAGATCCCCGTCAAAGGGTCGTGGCGCGCGGCGTGCAGCGCGATGTCGAGACGCGCACGCAGCTCCTGGCCCTCGCTCTCCAGCGCCTCGACTGTCCGGCGATGGCCGGCTTCGGCGACCACCGCCTCGCGCACCGCACGGTAGCGGTCGGCCACGGCGCGAAGCGTCCGCACCGCCTCGCTGGCGTGCAGCGGCGCGAGCAGGAAGGTCAGCGTCTCCGGCGTGCCGGTGACCTGCAAGCAGCCGGCGAAGACGGCGGCGTTGGCGCTCTCGGCGATGACCACCAGCTCGGCGTCAGGATGCGCGACGCGGGCGCGGCGAACGTCGTTCGCCAAGTCGCCAACCGGCCGGCCGCGCGAGTCGAAGAGGAAGACGCCGGTGGTGTGCCCGCGGCGCTTGGCGGCCGCCGCCCGGGCAAGCGCCTCCGGCGCATGCGGGCAGGTGATCACCCTGGCCTTGGGCATCGCCTCGCGGACGAACGCGCCAAGCTCGCTGTCGGCCGTAGCCGCCGGGTCGATGACGAAGACCAAGATCGGCGGCGGCGCGTGCGCCACCGTCGAGCGAACTTCAGCCGCCTCCACCGTCGCCAGCGCCGGCCCGGACATCAACGATCCCACCATTGTTATGGCGGGCGATGATCGGGCAGCGGTGCAAAGAAAGCCCTAAGGGCGGGCTAGGCGACGAGGTCGAGGCGCTCGAGGCCGCGGAAGAAGGGGAGGGTGCGCCAGAGGGGCGGCGCGTCCGGATCGGCAAGCCTCAGATTCGGGAAGCGCTCGAACAGCTTTGCGAGCGCGACCTGGGCTTCCAGACGCGCCAGCGGCGCCCCGATGCAGATGTGGGCGCCGCCGCCGAACGACACGTTCGGCTTGTGCTCGCGGCTGACGTTGAAGCGGTGCGGATCCTCGAACACCGCCGGGTCGCGGTTGGCGGCGCGCAGCGAGAACATCAGGCTCTGGGTGGCCTTCACCGGGCAACCGCCGACGTCCATGTCGTGCGAGGCGATGCGGCCGGTGATGTCGACCGGGGGCTCGAAACGCAGGATCTCTTCGACCACGTCCTTCACGATTGCGGCATCGGCCTTCAGCTTGGCGAGCTCGCCGGGGTTCAGGAGCAGCTGGCGGACGCCGTTGCCGATCAGGTCGGTCGTCGTGAGGTTGCCGCCGATCAGGAGCGCCGCCAGGTTGATCTGCAGCTCAAGGTCGGAGAGCGGGGCGCCCGCCGCCTGCAGCTTGGTCATATCGCTGATCAGGTCGTCCTGCGGGTTCGCGCGACGCGCGTCGAACGTCTCGGCGAAATAGGCGAACAGCTCCTCGTTCGCCTTCTCCATCACCGCCCGCTGTTCCTCGTTGATGAACGGGTTCAGGCCTTGGATCACGGCTTCCGACCAGCGCCGGAACTCCGCCAGGCGGCTATGATCGACTCCGAGGATCGAGGCGATGACGTCGATCGGGATCGGAATGCAGAAGCGCGTCATCAGGTCGAACGGCTTCGACGCATCGATCGCGTCCAGCGTCTCGTCCACGATTCGCTCCACCTCCGGCCTGAACTTGGCGACGCGTGCATAGAGCGCTTGGGCGAGTGGCTGGCGGATGCGGGCGTGGTCGGGATCGTCCAGCATCAGGATGCTGGTCGTCTCGCCGCGCGGACGGTCGCCCGTGTCCTGCTCGGCGAAGCGGCGCTGGATCGCCGCCGCCTCCTCGGCCTTGAACGGGTCCCGCCACAGTGTCCGGTCCGACACCAGCGGTCGGACGTCGGCGTAGCGGGTCAGGATGAAGCTGCCCGCTTGTTCGTCGCGGTGCACCGGGCAACGCGCGCGCAGATCGTCGAGCACGACGTGCGGATCGGCCTGGAACTCCGGATTGAACGGCGTGAGCTGGAAGAGCCCGGGGAGCGGCTGTTCGGCTGTGTCTTGCAAATCGTCGGCCCCCGGGCTTGCGGCGCTATTTTACCGCCTTCGCCAGCTTCTCGAACGACTTTTCGAGCCGCGAGAACCCTTCGGTCATGCAGGCCATGATCGCCTGTGCGTCCGAGCTGGGCCCCATGTCTTCCATGTGCCCGTTCGCGCGGGCGCGGCGGCGGCCGCCGTTCGCCTTCTCGCGCACGGCCGCGTATGCATCGCGCAGCCTGCGGCCAGAGTCGCGCTCCTCGGCGATGTACCAGGTCAGCAGGTTGGCGGTCATCGGGTCGAATACGCCCTCGGCCAGTTGGCGGTTGATCTCGCGAAACGGGTCGCCGCGCTCCTCGCGCTCCTCGCCGATCTTCTCCAGGTCGCTGATGTCGGGGTCCGACACCTCGGCCAGACGCCGCGCCGCGGCCGGGTCGGACTTGCGGCGAAGCTCATAGCCGAGCTCCGCGATCCGGCGGCAGAACACGTCGCCGTGGCTCGTCTCGCGGGCGGCGACGAACCGAAGGCAGCAGGCCAGGTCCTCATCGGACGTCGCGTCCGCCCACGCCCTCAGGTAGTGGCCGGCGTTGGTCTCCGCGAGCGAGATCGCGTTCAGAAGCCCGAGATAGGACGGCTTTTCGGTAGTGGCGGCGTTGGCCATGAGCGTCTTCCTGTTTGTTGTGGCGGGCATCGAGAAACGCCCCGTCTTCTTCTTCAACACAATGGTACGCCACGCCCGCGCGGCGTCGCAATATTGACCGAGGGGAAAGCGCCTTCACCACCGCGAAGGGCGGTCACGCCGTCTGCGCGACCTCGACGCCCAGCTCCTCGATCATCTGTTTACGGATCAAAAACTTCTGGATCTTGCCAGTGACGGTCATCGGGAAGGCGTCGACAAAGCGGATGTGGCGCGGGATCTTGTAGTGGGCGATCTGCCCGCGACAGAAAGCGACAATCTCCTCTGCGCTCGCCGCCTCGCCGGTTTTCAGGCGAATCCACGCGCAGAGCTCCTCGCCATACCGCTCGTCCGGCACACCGACCACGGTCACGTCCTCGATCTTCGGATGGCGGTAGAGGAACTCCTCGACTTCGCGGGGATAGATGTTCTCGCCGCCACGGATGACCATGTCCTTGATGCGGCCGACGATGTTGCCGTACCCGGCGTCGTCGATGGTCGCGAGATCGCCGGTGTGCATCCAGCCGTCGACGTCGATCGCCTCGGCGGTCTTCTCCGGATCGTCCCAGTAGCCCAGCATCACCGAGTAGCCGCGGGTGCAGAACTCGCCGGCGATCCCGCGCGAGACCGGCTCGCCATGCTCGTCGACGATCTTGCACTCCAGGTGCGGCTGCACCCGGCCGATCGTCGAAACGCGCCGCTCGAGCGGATCGTCCTCGCCGGTCTGGAAGCTGACCGGGCTGGTCTCGGTCATGCCATAGGCGATCGTCACGTCCTTCATGTGCATGCGCTCGATGACATGCTTCATCACCTCGACCGGGCAGGGGGACCCGGCCATGCAGCCGGTCCGGAGCGATGAGAGATCGAAGCGGTCGAAATCGGCGTGGCCAAGCTCGGCGATGAACATGGTGGGCACGCCGAAGAGCCCGGTGCAGCGCTCCTGCTCGATGGCCTGAAGCACCGCCAGCGGCTCGAACGCCTCGGAGGGGTAGACCATGGCCGCTCCATGGCAGACGCAACCCAGGTTGCCCATCACCATGCCGAAGCAGTGGTACAGCGGCACCGGCAGGCAGAGGCGGTCTCCCGCCGTGAGACCGATGGCGCGCCCGACGAAGTAGCCGTTGTTCAGGATGTTGCGGTGGGAGAGCGTCGCCCCCTTCGGCAGCCCCGTGGTGCCGCTGGTGAACTGGATGTTGATGGCGTCTGTGTTCTTGAGCGTCGGCTCGAGCGCCGCGAGCGCCGCGACGTGCTCCGGCTTGGCAAGGGGGGCGATCTCCTCGAAGTCGAACCAGCCGGGCCTCGCCGGACCGCCGACCTTAATGAGGATCGTCGTGTGCGGCAGGGCCTTGGCCGCGAGCGCCCCGGGGGTCGAGACGCCGATCTCCGGCGCGAGCGACTCGACCATGCCGAGGTAGTCGCTGGTGCGGAAGGCGTGCGCCGCGACCAGCGCTTTCACGCCGACCTTGTTCAGCGTGTATTCGAGCTCGGAGACCCGGTACGCCGGGTTGATCGTCACGAGGATGAGGCCCGCCTTGGCGGCGGCGAACTGGGTGAGAGCCCACTCGGCGCTGTTCGGCGACCAGATGCCGATCCGCTCGCCGCGCTCCAGCCCGAGCGCGATGAGGCCGGCGGCAAACGCGTCGGCCTTCGCCTTGAGATCCGCGAACGTCCAGCGGACGCCCTGGTGCACGGAGACGACGGCCTCCTGCGCGGGCCAACGCCTCGCCGCCTCGTCCAGCGCCTCGCCGATCGTGTCCTCGCGCAACGGCGGCGCGTCCGCGCCCTTCACGTAGCTGAGTTTTGCCTCGTCCATGCTCGTCCTCCGCCGGCTATCTTAGTCGATCGGGTCGACCTAGCCAGACCGCGACGGCGTTCGCTATGAGGAGCCGCGATGACCGCCAAGCCCGAGACCGATGAGGAGATGGCCGCGATCCGCGTCAGCGGGACCGTCACGCCCTGGAACAACACAATCCCGCTCTTCGACTACGATCCCGGCTGGCCGTCGGCATACGCCGGCGAGGCGGCGAAAATCCGCGCCGCGCTGGGCGACCGGGCGCTGGTGCTCGAGCACGTCGGCTCGACTTCCATCCCTGGCATGAGCGCCAAGCCGATCATCGACATCCTGCTCGCGGTCGCCAATTCGGCCGACGAAGACGCCTATGTCCCCGCGCTCAGCGCCCAGGGCTTTCGCCTGCACCTGCGCGAGCCGGGATGGTACGAGCACCGGGTGGTGAAGGGCGACGCGCCGCTGGTGAACTTGCACGTCTTCAGCGCCGGCTGCCCGGAGATCGTCCGCATGGTGGGCTTTCGCGACCGATGCCGCACGCATCCGGAGGAGTTCGAACTCTATCTTACGACCAAGCGCGAGCTCGCATCGCGCACCTGGCGGCACGTCCAGCACTACGCCAACGCCAAGAGCGAGGCCGTGGAGCAGATCATCGCCCGCGCGCTCGCGGCGGCTTAAGGAGACCGATGGACCTCATCCTCATTCGCCACGGGCTGCCCGAGCGACGCGAAGACACCGCCGACCCGCCCCTGACGGCCGAGGGGCACGACCAAGCGCGTCGCGTGGCGCAGCTTCTCTCGGCCGAGCCGATCGACGCGGTGTATTCGTCGACCATGATCCGCGCGATCCAGACCGCCGAACCCTATGCGGCGCTCAGCGGGTACGAGATCCAACAGCGCGAAGGCATCGTCGAATTCGACCGCGGAACCGGCCAATACGTGCCGATGGAGGTCCTCAAGCGCGACGACTACGAGGCGTGGAAGGCGTTCGTCTCCGGCGGCTACCAGATGGACATCCACGCCTTCCAGAAGGCCGTGGTCGACACACTTGAGGACATCGTCGCGACGAACCCGAGCCGCAGCGTCGCCGTCTTCTGCCACGGCGGCGTGATCAATGTGTGGACCGCCCACATCCTCGAGATGGCGCCCCGCCTCTTCTTCGAGCCGGGTTACGCCACCGTGCACCGTTACCTCTGCGCCCGCACCGGCCAGCGCAATCTGGTCAGCCTGAACGAGCGCGGGCACCTGTTGAACTAGACAGAGCCGTCCAGCGCGGCGGCAATTGCGCTGCGTGGCGCGCGTCGCACTTGCGGACCGCGCCCGTCTGGGCGTGAAGTGGGATGCCGCGGCGACGAGAGGGCGAACTGCGATGGCGGACTTTGGTGGAACCGAGGTCGAAGCGTTCCGCGCTGAGGCGCGGGCGTGGCTGGACGAGAACCATCCCACCTCGCTCAGGGGCCGCCCGCCGCTTAGCTTTGACGAGTCGATGAGCGCGCGGCCCGAGCCGAGCGCCGACGAAAAGCTCTGGAAGCAGCGGCTGGCGGCCAAGGGCTGGAGCGCCCCGACCTGGCCGAAGGCCTACGGCGGCGGCGGGCTGAGCCAGGTCGAGGCCCGGGTCCTGGACGAGGAAATGAGCCGCATCGGCGCGACCAACCCGATGGAGGGCATGGGCACTAGCATGTTCGGCCCGACGCTCCTGGAGTACGGGACCGAGGACCAGAAGCGGCGTCACATCCCGCCGATCGTGAAGGGCGAGGTGCGCTGGTGCCAGGGCTACTCCGAGCCGGGCGCCGGAAGCGACCTTGCGTCGTTGCAGACCAAGTGCGAGGACGCCGGCGACCACTGGGTGGTGAACGGGCAGAAGATCTGGACATCCGGCGCGCATCTCGCCGACTGGTGCTTCTGCCTGGTTCGCACCGACCAGACGAAGAAGCACGAGGGGATCAGCTTCGTGCTCATCGACATGCACCAGCCGGGCGTTGAGCCGCGCCCGATCAAGCTGATCGCCGGCTCTTCGCCGTTCTGCGAGACGTTCTTCACCAACGCCCGCGTCGAGAAGGACGACATGGTCGGGCCGCTGAACGGCGGCTGGACCGTCGGCAAGCGCCTCCTGCAGCACGAACGTTCCGGCCAGGGTGGCGTACGCGAGGGCGTTGGCCACTCGCTGGCCGATCTCGCGAAGACCTACGTCGGCGTCGATGCGGCCGGGCGCGTCGCCGATTCCGACCTCCGCCAGCGCATCACCCAGAACATGATCGACGAGCATGCCCATCAGCTCACGATCCTCCGGGCGCAGGCCGAAGCGCGCGGGAATCAGAACCCCAGCGCCGTCACTTCGATCATGAAGAACTCTGGCACCCGCATCGGCCAGGAGCGGGCCGAGCTGACCCTCGAGATCATGGGTCACCAGGGCCTCGGCTGGGGCGGCGAAGACTATACAGGCGAGGAACTCTCGGCCGTGCGCAGTTGGCTGTTCGGCAAGGCCGGCACGATCGCCGGCGGCTCTTTCGAGGTGCAGAACAACATCATAACCAAGCGCATCCTCGGGCTGCCCGAGCTGACGGGGAAGGGGTAGGGGATGGCCGAAGTCGCCTCGCTCACCTGGGGCGTGAAGGAGAGTTTCCGTAACTACGTGGAGAGCGCCGGGGGTGCGATCGAGGTCGGCGGCGGCGCCGCGCGGGCCAAAGACGGCGAATTCACCTTCGCGGCTGCCGACGGCGGCCTCGACGTGAGCGAGGATGGCGCGCCGCAAGGGACCGGCGCCTTCGTCGGAGAGGTGAAGTTCGAGGCCCATGGCGGCATGCTCAAGGTCTTTCTCGCCGACCCGAGCCTGGAGATAGACGAGGGGCGGGCGACCGTCAGCGTGGCTGAAGCCCCCGGCCGCGAGCGGCGCGTGGCGCTTGCGGAGCTTGATCTCGCCGCGGCGAGGTTGGCGGACGGCGAGATCGTCATTCCCGCCAAGCTCGCCCGGGATGGGTGGCGGGTCCTTGGCGACCACTACGCGCCGATGACCCCGCTCGATCCGGTGCGCCTGACGCTGCGCTAGCCGCGGCTAGGTCCGCTGGAAGCGCCAGATCACCGTCGCGGGCCGGCCCACATGCGCCGCCCAAGCCGCCTGCGGCACGATCGGATCCAGTGTCCAGGGCCAGTCCCGCCAGTCGCCGGGGTCCGGCGCGGCGCCGTCGGCCGGCTGCGGCATCGCCTGTGGCAGCGGCAGCGTCGGCTCGTCGCAGGTGATCGCGCGCAGGCCCGCCTTCGCCGCGGCGCGGAAGTAGTCGCCGGTTTCGTGCCGGTAGCTGGCGATGCGGGCCCGGCGGCCATTGTTCGCCAGCACCCGCGGGATCGAGCCGAACAGCATCGTCGATGCGTGCATGTTGCTGACGACGAGGTGACCGTCCGGGCGCAGGACGCGGGCGAACTCGCGCATCACCGGCTCGAGGTCGCGCACATGCGTCAGCGCGAGCGCGCAGACGACCGCGTCGACGGAGGCGTCCTCGACGGGCAGCGCCTCCAGCGACCCGGTCCGGCAGTCGGCGGCCGGAGCCGCCCGCCGGGCGAGCGCCAACATCTCTTCCGAGGAGTCGACCGCCAGCACGTCATGACCGCGGTCGGCTAGGTAGCGGGCGTAGCGGCCGGTCCCACAGGCGGCGTCGAGCACGCGACAGGCGGGCAGCTGATCGAGAATGCGGCGGACGAACGGCTCCTCGAGCGGAAATGCGCCGTTCCCGGGCTCGTCGTAGGTGCGCGACCAGATCGCGTAGCCCTGCGGCGGGTCGATCACATCGACCTCGGCGCCGGCTCCCGCAAGCGTGACGTCGTCGAGCAAGCGGCGGATCTCGGTGAAGCGCGCCTCGACGAACGCCTGGTCGGCGAAGTCCCCAGCGAAGGCGCGCAGCAACGCGTGCCCCTCGAGGCCGAGGAGGTAGGCGAGCGGATGCAGGTAAGCCATTCCGGAGCTTAGCGACGCGCGGGGGATTGTTCGATCCGCCCGCGTCAGAAGTCGTCCAGCGTCTCCCAGGCTTTCAGGTCGACGAGTGCGGTGGTCGCGCGCCGGTTCCACTCCTGGAAAAAGGCAAGGCCACGCTCGTTGGCCGGATCGAGCGAGGCGACGGCGATCACGGGCCAGATCCAGGCGATCAGAACGCAAGTGCGATAGTCGCGCCAGCAGGTGTCGAAGTCGTAGCCCTCGACCCCGTTCTCGACCAGGTGATGGTGATAGAGGCGCACGAGATAGGCTTCGTGCTGGCGGCGATCCTCGACGCTGATGTTGCCGGCGAGGAGGTACGCGAGGTCGAAGGCGCCCAGGCCCTTGATCACGATCTGCCAGTCGACCACCGTCAGCGCCTCGCCGCCGCAGTCGAAGAAGAAGTTGTCCGCGCGGTAGTCGCCGTGGACGACCGTGCAAGGCTTGGCCGTCAGCGCGTTCATGACGTGGCTGATCATGCCGCCCAGGCGCTCGCCCACCGGGACAAGCTCCGCCGGCACCCGGTCGCCGAGGGCGTCCAGGTAGGGCTGCCAGCATTGCTGGAACACCGCCTGCAAGCTCAGCATGGCCGGGTCGTTGAACGCCGGCAGCCAGTCGAAGACGTGCAGCGCGGGGCGCTCCCACCACTGCGCCTGCATCTTGGCCAGCGCGATGACGGCGGTCCGTGCATCGTCGATGGTGAGGCCCGCCACCTGGTCGCCGTTCCGAGCTGGCGCCAGGTCCTCGAGAATGAGCGCGAAGTCGCCGCTCTTCGGATCGAAGGCGCGGAAGTAGGCGGTGGGAGAGCAGAGATTGTTGACCTGCGCCATCTGCTCGTAGAAGCGCACCTCCTTCTCGTAGTGGCGGAAGGTCGAGGTGATCATCCGGGCGCCGGGGTCGGAGCTCGGCAGCTTGACGATGATGCTTTTCGGCGCTTGCGGCGCGTCGCGGTCGTAGGTCAGGCGAAGGCGGCTCACCACGCCCAGGAAGCCGGTTCCGGCCCCGATCGGCTCGGCCTCGAACGACGCGACCTTGGCGCCTTGCAGGCCGCAGTCCGCCGCCAACGCCTTGGTCAGCCAGTCGGGCGTGATGTCCTCGAGCGTGGTGGGAAATTTCGCCATGGCGGTCGCGCCTCGGTCTTCAGGCTTTCAACTCGGACTCCGGGTCGATCCGCTCCACGCGCAGCTCGGCGCTGGGAGCGCCGACGCGATGTTGACCGCCTTCTGCGCGGCCGGCGCGGCGCGCATGCGATGCTCGGTCGTTTCGCTCATGCGGTCGTATCCTTTTGCAATCTTGAAACTTAGCCGCAATTGAAGCCGCGCGCGAGCCGATGGACCTCGGCGCCGGCGCGGGGCAAGCTGACGACCGGAGGACGCCTTTGGCCGCTGAGATCAGGCTGCACCCGCTCAGCGTCGGCTTCCGATGGGAGGACCGGTCGGGCCCGCTTGTTCGGCTCACGGAGGACCAGCGCGCCGGCTTCAACCGCGACGGCTTCGTCAAGGTCGAGGGCGCCTTCGCCGCCGAAGAGATTGCGGCCGTCACCGCCGCCATCGACCCGCTCGAGGCGGAGGGCGAGGCAAAGCTGCGCGAAGCTGGAGGGACCGTTTCGATCGCGACTGCCGACGAGATCACCTTCACGACGCACCTCGTCAGGAAGTCGCCGGTCCTGAAAGCGTTCGCGGCGCATCCGTTCATGAAGGAGGTCTGCCACGACCTGCTCGGCGACGAGGTCAGGCTCTACTGGGACCAGTCGGTCTACAAGAAGACCGCCGAGATGCGTGAATTCCCCTGGCACCAGGACAACGGCTACACCTTCGTCGAGCCGCAGGCCTACCTGACCTTCTGGCTGCCGCTGGTCGACGTCGACGTCGAGAACGGCTGCCCCTGGATCGCGCCTGGCCTGCACAGGCTCGGCACGCTCAACCACTGGACCACGCCGATCGGCTACAAGTGCCTCGAAGACGTTCCGGACGCAGTGGCCGTGCCCGCCAGAGCCGGCGACGCCATCATCTTCTCGTCGCTCACGCCGCACCGCACGGGGCCGAACCTCAGGCGCGGCAGCGTCCGCAAGGCCTACATCCTGCAGTATGCGCACGAAGGGTCGCGCGCCACCTTCCGCGACGGCCGCACGGCGCTGCAGGACCACCCCGAGCGCCAGTTCACGATCCTCTCCGCGGGGCGTTAGACCGCGGGCGATTTTGCGCTAAGCCAATAGAGACGCCGTTCCGGAGGCCGCCGTGCCAAGCCTTTCCGCCGACGAGCGCGCCGCGCTCCGAGACTCCGTGCACCGCCTGCTGGCCGACCGCTCGACCGAAGCGGACGTGCGCCGGGCGATGGAGACCGAAACCGGCTACGACGAAGCGCTCTGGAGTCAGCTGGCCGAGATGGGGATCGCCGGCCTCCTCATCGACGAAGCGCACGGCGGCGCCGGCGCGGGGCCGCTCGAGCTGGAAGCGGTGATGGAGGAAGCCGGCGCCGCGCTGCTCTGTGGGCCGCTGGTCGCCTCCGGGGTGCTTGCTGCGGCGCTGCTCGATGCGTTGGGCGACGCCGAGGCCAACGCGCGCCTGCTCCCAGGGATGGCTGCCGGCACGACGATCGCTACGGCGGCGCTGACCGACGAGCGCGGGACCTGGGACGAGGACGGGGTCGGCGTGACCGCCGCGGCCAACGACCGCCTGGACGGCGCGGCGTCCTACGTCCTGCACGCCCAGAACGCCGACGTCTTGCTAGTGCTTGCGACCGCGCCGGGCGGCCTCGCGGTCTTTGAAGTCGACCCGAAGGGCGAGGGCGTGATCGTGACACCGCTCCCGACCTTCGACCACACGCTTCGGCTGGCCAAGGTCGTGCTCGAAGCCGCCCCGGGGCGCCGCCTCAAGGGCGCGCGGCCGGCGTGGGAAGCGGTTCGTCAGGCGCTCGATCTGACGTTGGTCGCTCTTGCGGGCGAGCAGGCCGGCGGGGCAAGGCGCGTTCTGGACTTCACCGTGGACTACGCCAAGACGCGCATCCAGTTCGGGCGCGCGATCGGCAGCTTCCAGGCCATCAAGCACATGGCGGCCGACCTGCTGCTGGAAAGCGAATCCTCCATCTCGGCCGCTCGCAACGCCGCGCAGAAGCTTGCCGAGGGCGCGCCCGACGCCGCCGAGGCCGTGGCGCTCGCGGCCTTCGCCTGCGCCGACGCCTTCTCGACCACCGCCGCCAACGCCGTACAGATGCACGGCGGCATCGCCTTCACCTGGGCGCATCCCGCGCACCTCTACCTTCGGCGCGCGCGCGCCGATGCACAGCTATTCGGCGCCCCGGCCTATCACCGCGAGCGCTATCTCGAAGCCCTGGGAGCCTGACGCCATGGACGACGCCGCCGAGATCAGATCGATGAGCGACGACGAGCTCCGCGCCGAAGTCGCCGGCTGGCTGAAGGCAAACTGGAAGGGCGACGCGCGCGCCCCGCAGTGGGGCGGGGACGCCGTCGGCTACCGCGCCTGGATCGCCAAGGTGGTCGACGCGCGCTGGGCCGCGTCGCGTTGGCCGGTCGCCTGGTACGGACGCGGTTTGTCGAACGAACAGGCGCGGATCGTCGAACGGGAGTTCGCGAAGGTCGGCGCGCCCGGCTCGGGCCAGGACCGCACGCAGCTCTACGCCAACACCCTCCTGGCGCGGGGGACGGACGCCCTGAAGGCGAAGCTGCTGGGGCCGATCCTGAAGGGTGAAGTGGTCATGTGCCTGCTCTATTCGGAGCCAGGGGCCGGCTCCGACCTGGCCGGCGTCCGCACGCGCGCCGACAAGCAGGGCGATCACTGGGTCGTGAACGGCCAGAAGGTGTGGACCTCGACCGCAGCGACCGCGGACTACGGCATGCTGATCGCGCGCACCAACTGGGACGTCCCCAAGCACCAGGGCCTCAGCTTCTTCTTCCTGCCCATGAAGCAGAAGGGCGTCGAGGTCCGTCCGCTGCGCCAGATCACCAACGAGAGCCACTTCAACGAGGTCTTCTTCACCGACGCCATCGTGCCGGAGGAGAACCTTTTGGGCGAGCTCGGCCAGGGGTGGAGCGTGCTGCAGACCGCGCTTGCCTACGAGCGCTCGGTGATGGGGGAGGGGGCCCGCGGCCCGCGCAGCGGCGTCGCCGAGAGCGCCGGCGAGGAGCCGCTGATCGCCCTAGCCCGCGAGGCGGGCCGGCTGGACGATCCGCTGATCAGACAGGACATCGCCCGGGTCGTCGCCTACAAGCGCCTGAACGCGCTGAACACGGCGCGCGCGAAGGCCGACCTTGCGCAGGGGACATCCTCGCCGGTCATGAGCCTCGGCAAGCTGGCGATGTCGCGCATCCTGCACGAGGAGGCGCGTGTCAGGACCGCGATCCTGGGCGCCGGCAGCCTGCTCGAAGGAAAGGACCACCCTCGCGCCGAGGATGCGAACTTCCTGACGCTGAACGCCTATTTCACCTCGATCGGGGGCGGCACCGACCAGATCCAGCGCAACATCATCGGCGAGCGCGTGCTTGGCTTACCGAAGGAGCCGGAAATCGACCGCGACGTGCCGTTCCGCGAGGTGCGGAGAAGCTGAAGCGTTGCTGACGGCTCTCGCCGCGACCGTCGCCCTGGCCGCCAGCGCCGCGGCCCCGGCTCCGCCGGCGTGGCGAGCCGTCGAGACGACGCATCTCGGGGCATACACTCTGGTCGTGCAGAGCAATGACGGTGCGGACGACAGCCCCCGCCTCGTGGTCGCAGCGCCGGGGGGCAAGACAACGGTCGTATCGCTCAATGGCGGTCTTGCCCTGGTGAAGAACGCAATCACGACCGCCTCGCTCGCCGCTCAGAACCGGCTGCACTCCAGCTACCTCTACGCCGCGCTGGCGCTGAATGACGGCGCCGCGGGCGACCAGCTTGTCGCGGTATTCGGCGCGGCCGAAGACCCGGACCCTTTCGCGTTTCGGGTGCTGCGCCTTGCACCCGACGGCCAGGTCGCGACGCTGCTCTCCGAGGACGCCTTCGAGCTCACGGCCATCGCGCACTTGGACAAGGGCGCCGCCCCGGAGCTGATCGGGCGGCCGAGCTGGTCTCAGATGGATACGAAGTGCCTTTCCACCTACGACCCCTTGGCGGTCTACCGGCTGAGCGACGGGCGATATGCCTACGACGCCGCGCTCTCGCAGGCCTACGACGTGGCCCACTATGTCTGGGCCGGGCCCAAATCCCGCGAGGACGTCGCCGTGGACATCTGCCACAAGCCGCTGAAACTCGTGCCGGCGCCGAAGTCCTGACCAGCGCGCGGCGCGCCTCAAGGCTTCGAGGCGAAGTCGGGCTTGCCCGTGTCGAGATCAACCGGGACGGAGACGTGCTCGAGCACGATCTTCCAGCGGCCATCGATCCTTCGGTAGACATCCGACACCCTGACCGTCAGGTCCGTCTTGGCGCCGCCAACCTTGTTCTTGCCCACGAGGTGTTGGATGCTGTGCCCATAGGCGAGATCGCCATCGCGGTGCACGACCAGATCGCTTATCGAAACGCTGATCGGCCCCTCGAAGCCGTCCAGCAGCGTCTTCCAGTCGGCGCGGTAGGCGGCGGCGCCGACGTACTGGCGCGGCGGCACGAGGTCGAAGACGAAGACGTCCGGCGCATAGGCTCGCATGATGCTGTCGAGATCCTTGGCGTTGAACGCCGCGATGAAACGGGTCTCCAGCGCGCGAATTCCGGCGTCGTCGCCGGATTGCGCATGGACTGCAACTGGCGATAGCAGAATGACGGTGGCGAAGCCTGCTAATAAAGTCTTTTTCATGATGTTTCCCCAGCTTCCGACTGAATTCCGGCGACGCTATTCTTGATCGAAACTTCTGGCAATCACGCCGCTCGACACGCGGTGGGCGCGTACGAGTCGATGATTGGCGACTCCTCTCCAGGCCGCACCGCGCTATGGAGCGCGGGTGGCTGACCTGAACGCCCTCGTCGCGCTGTTGAGCGCACGCCGCCCGGCCGAGCCGCCGTTTGTCGTGGCGATCACCGGCGGCGTGGCGGTGGGCAAGAGCGTGCTCGCTGCGCAGCTCGCCGAGGCGTTCGCCGCGATGCCGGACCATCCACGTGTGGAGGTCGTCTGCACCGACGGCTTCCTGTTCGACAACGCGGCGCTCGAGGCCAAGGGGCTGGGAATGCGCAAGGGGTTTCCCGAGACCTACGACGTGGAGGGATTTCGCGCGGCGCTCACCGCCGTCCGCGCTGGGCGGGCGACGTTCCCCGGCTATTCTCACTCCACCTACGACGTCGACCCGGCGCTGGCGCGGACCATCGATGCGCCCGACGTGCTGATCGTCGAGGGCCTGGGCCTGCACATCGACCACGGCGTCGATGCGTCGGGCCGCCGCCTGATCGACGCTCTGATCTACCTCGACGCAGAGCCCGAGCACATCGAGGCCTGGTTCACGGAGCGCCTTTTGGCGCTGATGCTGGCGGCGAAGAACGATCCCGCCTCGTTCTACGCCCGCTTTCTCGGCCTGGACGAGGCGGGGCGGCTCGGATTTGCCAAGATGGTCTGGGAACGGATCAATCTCCCGAACCTCACCGAACACATCTCCGCCGCCAAGGGCATCGCGGACATCGTGGTGACCAAAGGCGTCGACCACGCCCTCGACAGCATCCGGGCGGCCCGCGGCGCCTGAGCCGAGCGCGTTCTCGCCCGCGTGCTATCGTCGCCTTGAGTCGCCGGCATGAACAGCACCCTGGTCGCCATCGCTGCTCTGGCTTCCCTGGTTCCCGCCTGGGCCCCGCCCTGGATGGGGGGGCCGCACCGCGCGCCGCCGCCGGAGATCTGGCGCGGCGCTCGCTTCGGCATGAACGAAGCCCAGGTGCTGAAGCTCTTTCCCGCGGCGCGGCCGACCATCGCGGGCGACAGCCTGAGCGGCGACGTGGAGGGCGCCTCGATGCTCGCCCGCGTGGCCGACCACGACGCGGTCGCGCGCTTCTTCTTCGGCAAGAAAGGCTTGAGCACGGTGGTGCTCGACTTCGCCGACGTCGAGACCGGCCGCACCGAAGGCAACCTCGCCGAAGCCCGCGGCCTGGGCGACCGGCTGGCGGACAAATACGGGCCTGCGCAGGCTTGCGCCTCGCCGGAGCCGGGAGTCGTGGTGCAGAGCTACCGCTGCAGGTGGACGGCTGGCCCGCTGCACATCGAGCTTGAGTATCGCGAAGCCATGCCGCCGCCGGTGCTGACCGTGGTCTACCGCGTCAACGTCGACGCCGCCGGCTCGGGATTCTGAGCTTCTAGCGGGGTCCGGCCAGGATCGCGGTCGCGGCGTCGATGCTCGCCGTCGCAGCTTCCACCGCGCGGGTGGTGCGGATGATGTTCTCCTGCGCCTCGCCCCAACGCCGGCTCTCCAGCGCTTCGCGGACGCCAGGCAGCGTCTTCGCGCCGTACCCCGTGAGCATGCCCGGCGCGTAGAGGATGTTCCTGTACCATGGGCGCCCTGGCAGGCCCGCGGGGTCCGTCAGCTCGTGCTCGACGGCGATCAGCAGGGCGTCCAGACGCGTCTGCGTCGCCGGCGCAGCCGCTCCCGATCGCTCCAGCGCTTGGTCGTAGGCCGCGGCGCTCGCGGTCAGTCGCCCGACCGCGGCGTCGAGCGGCGCGAACTCTATCTCGGGCGCGGGGTCCTCCCGCGAGGGCGGCGAACCGGCTTTGGTCGGGTCCGCCGCCAGCCGGAAGGCGTCCGCGTCGGCGAGGCGGTCCAGCGTCCTGGCGCGGTCGCGCTGGTCGTGGACGAGCTTCTTCAGGTCCTCGAGGTTCGAGCGCACGTTCGCCGCAAGATCCGAGAAGCGCAGCGGGACAACGTCGGCATCGGCGGTCCGGAGCACGATCCGGCCGGCGGTCTCGGCCAGCACGACGCCGTAGGTCATGCCGGGGTCGCCGAAGCGACTGAAGTGCTCGAAGGTGTCGTACTGCGAGTGATAGACGCCCTGCTGTTCGCCCTCGCCGGCGTATTCGAGGTTGATCGAGGTCACGCCGAGATGTTGGACGAACGGTGTGTAGTCGGAGCCTGAGCCTAACGGGCCGATGGGAAGCTCGCCGCCGCGGGCGGCCTCGCGGGCAAACCGCTTCGCCTCTTCGCTTGCGTCCGGATCGAGGCCGGCGACCTGGTCGACCGCGAGCGCCCGTTCGCGCACGCTCACGCCGGTCTCAGGGTCGCGCACGTCGGCCGCGGCCTGGTCGACCAGCGCCTGCGCCGAGTAGCTCGCCTCGGCGCGCAGCGTGCCGCGGGCGTTCGAGTCGGAGTTCACGTACAGCGCCGCCTTGGCGGTGAGCTCGTCGGCGTGCGCCTCGGCCCACTCGGTCGAGCCGAGCAGGCCCGGCTCTTCGCCGTCCCAGCTGGCGTAGACGATGGTGCGCTTCGGTCGCCAGCCGGCGGCGGCAAGCGCGCCGATCCCGCGCGCCTCTTCGAGCATCGCGCTCTGCCCGGAGAGCGGGTCCCAGGCCCCGAACACCCAGCCATCGCGATGGTTGGCGCGGATCACCCATTCGTCGGGGCGTTCCGCCCCGCGCATCACCGCGATGACGTCATAGAGCGGCTTCAGGCTCCACTCCGACTTGACGACCAGGTGGGCCACGGCCGGTCCCGCGCCGACGTGATAGGTGATCGGCAAAGCGCCCCGCCAGCGCTTGGGGGCGACCTGGCCGCCAAGCGCCGCCAGGAACGGCTGGGCGTCGGCGTAGGAAATCGGCAGCGCCGGGATCTTCATCAGCACCTCCGCTTCGGCGAGCGGGATGCGAGGCGCATCCGCCGTCGCGCCGACGTTCGGCGTGAGCGGGTCTCCCGAGCGCAGCGTGATGTCGAGGATCGAGCCGCGTTGCACCCCTTCGCTCGGGCGCCACGCGCCGACCGGATAGGGGTCGCCCGGGCCGTACCCGTCGTCGGCGGGATCCGAATAGATGAGGCAGCCGAGCGCTCCGTGCTCCTGCGCCAGCTTCACCTTCAAGCCGCGCCAGATCTGCCCGTAACGGACGATGACGATCTTGCCTTTGACGTCGACGCCGAGACGAGCGAGCGCCTCGTAATCGGCGGGCGCGCCGTAGTTCACGTAGACGAGCGGCGCCGTCACGTCGCCGTCTGCGCCGTAGATCAGGTAGGGCGGCAGCGCGCCGTCGTGGACCGCCGAGGTCGCGTCGCCGGCGACGGTGGGCTCGTGCAGGCTAGCCTGGAACGCGGTCGGGCCGACCAGCTCCAGGCGCTCTGCGATCGGTGTCGGGTAGAGGACGCGGAATTCCTCGATGTGCGCGTCCCAGCCCCATGACCTGAACTGCGAGAGGACCCATTCGGCGTTTTCGCGATCGTGCGGCGAGCCGACCTGGTTGGGCTCGGACGAAAGGCGCCTGAGCCGGGCTGCGATCGCGTCACGCGACAGGCTCGCATCGAAGCGCGCTTCCAGCGCCCGCTCGGCTGCGGCGCTGGACTCGGTGAACCCTAGCATGGCGGGCGCGGCCTGCGCCGCCGGCGCCGCGCAGCCGATGAGCGCCGCGACGAAAGCACGCTTGAGCATCTATCAAGGACCCCTTCGAAAGGCCTGGCCTTGTTCGGCCCGGCGTTGCGGGAGGTCAAGCGCGGCCCGTCCTCAACCAGCGGCCGCTTCCAGGAACTTCCGAATCTCGCCATCGCCGCGCAACCTCCGGACCGACCCGCCGGACTGTTTTTCCAGGCGCGCGGCCAAGGCGGGAGACCAGGCGCCGAAGCTCAGCACCATCCGCGCATAGCGCCAGCCGAAGCCCTCCTCGCAGTCGTCGGGGCGATCGGCGCGCGGGCGGTTCCGATGCACCACGGTCTTCCGCCAGCTGCGGAACAGCCTCAGCCACACCGGCTGTTCGAGCCAGAGCACCAGGTCGGCCGCTGGCAGCGTCAGCGCGCTGGCTTCACCGTAGGTTCCCTCGACCACCCACGCTCCAGCTTCGAGCTCGGGCGCCAGCTCCGCCTGCAAGGCGCAAGCGCTGCGGCGAGTCCACGCCGGGCCGTAGGCAAGGCGATCGAGGTGGATCACCGGGAGGTCGAGCGCTTTGCCCAGACGGCGCGCCAGCGTGGACTTGCCCGCCCCGGCGCCGCCGAGGATGGCGATGCGGCGAAGCGGCGCCGGAAGCGCGACGGGCGCCGCGGCGGTCGCGATCCAGACCCGCGTCCAGGACCCGCCAGCCCAGAGCAGCGCCAGAACCAGCAGGTCTGCGACGCTGACGCCCGTCAGGACCCAGATGATGCCCGTCAGCCCGCCGTGCAGACTCAGCCCGATCCACGCCATGAGCGGCAACTGGACGAACCACAGGCTGACGAAGGGCACGGCTGCGGCGATCTTGGTCGCGCCTGCGCCGCGAAAGGCGAAGCCGAGCACGTTGGCTGCGCAGCCGATGGCCACCCCGAACCCAGCAATCCGGGCCGGCAGAATCGCCATCGCCAGGGTGGCGGGGTCGCGCAAGAAAGGCGCGAGCATGGTTTCAGGGGCGAGGCCGAGCGCAAACCCCATCGGCGCGGTCAGCGCAACGCACACCGCGGTCGCGCGCCAGCCCCACGCGCGCGCTTCGTCGGGATCGCCGCGTCCGAGCGCCTGGCCGGTCAGCGTCGCTGCCGCGATGCCGAGGCCGGTCCCGAACTGGGTCGGAAACCCGGTCAGTGTAAGCAGCACGTTGGCGATCGCCGCGGAGGCGGCGCCAAGCTGAGCGATGACCGCGAAAACGCCCATCAGCGCGACCTGCAACAGGCTCTGTTGCGCGCTGATCGGCCAGCCGATGGCGAGGATTTCAGCGACGCCTTGCAGGCGCGGGCGGACGCGCAGAAAGCCAGGCGCCAGCAGGAACGCCAGGATGACCTGAGCGACCGTCCCGGCCAGCATGGTCGCCCCCATGGCGAGCGCCGAGCCCGCCGCCCCGAGGCCGTGCAGCGGCCCGACGCCGAGGACGAACGCGAACGTGAGGGCGATCTGCAACGGCGCGGAGATGGCCGTGACGGCCATGGCGATCGCCGGGCGACCCGAGCCGATCCAGGCGGCGTTGATGGGCAGCGTGATCGCCAGAAGGACCGTCGTGGGCGCGGCCGCCTGGATCCAGGCGCCCCCGGCTGCGGCCGCACCCCGGTCCGGCAGGACGAGCGCCACCAGCGACGGACCGAGCGCCCAGGTGACCGCCCCGACGGCGATGGCGAGCGGGATCGCGCCGGCGTGCGCGGCCGCTAGGACATCGGCGATGCGGCCCGCCCGACCGGCGCCTGTCGTACGCGAGACGATCGCCTGCACGCCGGTGTCGACGCCGTTCAGAAGCGCGGTGATCGCGGCGTAGATAGCGCTCGCCACGCCGACGCCGGCGATGGCGACGTTGCCGAGCCTGCCGAGCACTCCCACCGCGACGATGCTCATCACGTTGTAGATCAGGAACCACGCGACCAGCGGCGTCCCGAGGGCGAAGATCGGACGCAGCCACTGCAGCGGATGGCGCGTGGTGGCGCGGGGGAGAGCGGCGTCCATGCGGCTACAGCGCCTCGGCCTGGGACTGCGCCCGGCTGGGCGTGAGGTCGCCGGCTGCCGGCGTGGCGGTCACCAACAGGGCTTCGAGCCCGCGGAAGAAGGGAACGGAGCGCCACCGCGGCGGAGCGTTCGGTTCGACCAGCCGGAGCGCCGGGAACCGGTCGAACAGCGCGGCGATGGCGACCCGCGCCTCGAGGCGGGCGAACGGCGCTCCGATGCAGATGTGCGCGCCCGATCCGAAGCTGATGTGCGGGCCGTCGTGACGCGCGATATCGAAGCGGTGGGGGTCCTTGAACACGGCCGGGTCGCGGTTGGCGGCTGGGATCATCACCGCCGCCACCTGGCGCTGCTTGATCGGGCATCCAGCGAGGGTCTGGTCGCGCGATGCGACCCGCTGCGCGCCCTCGGTCGGCGGCTCGTAGCGCAGGATTTCTTCCACGGCGGAGGCGATCAAGCCGGGCTCAGCCCGTAGTTTGGCGAGCTCGCGCGGATGCCGCAGCAGCAGATTCAGCCCGCTGGTGATCAGGTCGGCGGTGGTGACGTTGCCGCCGAGAATGAGGTTGAAGCAGTTGACGCGGATCTCGCTGTCGCTCAGCGCCCCAGTGGCCGCCTGCACGGCGATGAGGTCGGAGATGAGGTCATCGCGCGGCGCGCGCCGGCGTTTTGCCATCGCGGCGTCGAGGTAGTCGCAGATGCCCTCGACGGCCGCGGCGCCGGCGGCTGCGCCAGCGTCCGTGCGATCGGGGTCGAACACGTTGAGCACCGCTTCCGACCAGGCGCGGAAGCGTGGGAAGTCGCTGGTGTCGACGCCGAACAGATGTCCTATCACTTCCACCGGGATCGGCGCCGCGTAGTCGGCGAGCGCATCGAAGCCGGCCGGATCGAGGCGGCCCAACTGCTCGGCGACAATGGCCTCCACAACCGGCCTGAGCGTCGCGACGCGACGCACGAGCGCCGCCTGGATCGGGCGTCGAACGCGTGCGTGGTCCGGATCGTCCATCCACCCCATGCCGCTGTCGCGGTCACCGGGGCGATTCATGTTCGGCGGCTTGAAGAGGCGGATCACCGACCCTTCCTCGGCGCGGTCGGCGTCCTTCCACTGCGTCGGATCGCTGAGCCACGCGCGGGCGTCCGCCATGCGCGTCAGGACGAAGAGGCCGGTCGCCGGATGGAGGTAGAGAGGGGTTTCGGCCCGGATTCGGTCGAACTCGCTGTGCCGCTCATCGGCAGCCTCGGTCATGGTCGCGCCTCCGCTTCGGAAGAGGGTGGTAGACGGGAACTCCCGTGCGGAATACTGAATTCAGTCGATGGATGAATTCGACCAACTGCAAATCAGGAAGGTAGACGGCGGATTGCTGCTCATCTTCCGCGAACTGCTCGCCCGTCGCCGCGCCAGCGCGGTGGCCGACCACCTGGGCTTGAGCCCGTCGGCCATCAGCCATGCACTCGCCCGCCTGCGCGAGCTGTTCGGCGACCCCCTGTTCATCCGCCGCTCGCACGGCCTCGAGCCGACCCGAAGGGCGCGGGAGCTGGGGCCGCGCGTCGAGCGCCTGATCGAAGCGATCGGCCAGACCGTCACCGGCGAGCGCGCCTTCGATCCCGGCGCCTCGCGCCGCCGCTTTCGGATCGGCTACGCGGATCCGATCGGCACCCTGATCGGACCGGGGCTCGTCAACGCCTTCCGCGCGGAGGCGCCGCTGGCGACGTTCTCAATGCGTCCGGTGTACCTCGAGCAGGCGCTCCGCGCGGTGCAGCGCGGCGAGGTGGATGTCGCCGTCGGCCTCTTCAACCAGATCCCGCAGGCGTTTGCGGCCACGCGGCTCTATGTGGACGAATACTGCGTCATCGCTCGGCGGGGCCATCCGCTGGTCGTCGATGGCCGCGTCGACGGCCAAACCTACGCCACCGTGGGCCACGTCTTCGTCGCGTGGCCGGACGGCCTGTTCAGCGACCAACGCCCGCTCGACCGCCAATCCATGGAGGCGACTTACGGTACAACACCGGGGCCGGAGGTGATCCGCACCCACGCCTACGTCGCGCTCTGGGAGACCGCCATGCTGATGGTCGCGGCCAGCGATGCGATGGCCGATTGCCCGCGGCGCCTCGCGGACCGTTACGCCACGCGCTTCGGGCTGCAGGTGCTCGATCCGCCTTACCAGCCCGACCCGATGGCCGTGCAAGCCGTGCGCCGGGGCGATGTCGAGGACTCCGGCCTCGACTGGCTGATGCGCAAGCTCTCAGAAGCGGTCGAGGGTTAAGCGGGCGATGACGCCGGCCGACCTCGAGCGCGAGCGCGACGCTGGCGGGCTGATCCGCCTGGCCGCTCGATGGGCGGTCGCTCCAGCTGCACGACCTGCGGCGCGCTCGACGACGACCCGATTTCGCAAGTCCGCCGACGCCGCTCCTCGCCGGCTGATCGAAGCCGCTTGGCCGCCCTGAGCCCCGAGGTCGACGCGGCCTGCCAGATGGTGATGATGGTTGCGCCTGGAGGGCCAACGCCATGCCGACAAATCGCCAGTTCCTGCTTGCCGAGCTCCCGAGCGAGCGCCTCGCGGCGGAGCACTTCAAGCTCGTCGATGGACCGATGCCGTCGGCCGGCGCCGGCGAGGTTCTGCTGCGCACCCGCTACATCTCGCTGGACGCCGCCAATCGCGCCTGGATGCTCGGCCGCACCTACCGTTCGCAGCTGCAGGCGGGCGAGGTCATGGCCGGCGGCGCGCTGGCCGAGGTGGTCGAGAGCCGCGACCCTGCATTCAAACCGGGGGACCTCGTTTCGGCCGACACCGGCTGGCAGGATTATGCCGCGCTTCCGGCCACGCGGCTTACCAAGCTCGGCCGCGCCGAACCGATCAGCCACCTGCTCGGCGTCTATGGAGTCGTGGGCCTCACGGCCTACTTCGGCCTGCTCAAGTGCGGCGAGCCGAAGCCGGGCGAGACGGTGGCGGTCTCGGCTGCGGCCGGCGGCGTCGGCTCGCTGGTCGGCCAGATCGCCAAGATCAAAGGCTGCCGCACGGTCGGCATCGCTGGCGGCGAAGCCAAGTGCGCCGTACTGACGACCCGGCTCGGCTACGATGCGGTGGTCGACCATCGGGCGGCGGCCGGGCCGGGCGAACTCTACCGCGCGCTCCGGGCCGCGGCGCCGGAAGGGATCGATGTCTACTTCGACAACGTCGGCGGCCAGGTGCTCGAGGCCTGCCTGTTTGCGATGCGGGAGCATGGCCGCATCGCCTGCTGCGGCGCGGCCTCGCAGTACGATGGCCCGGCGGCCGCCTATGCGCCGCGCGGCGTGCCGGGGCTGATCGTCACCAAGCGCCTTGTGCTGCGCGGCTTCGTGGTGATGGACTTCGCCGACGAGAACGAGCGGGCGCTGGCGGATCTTCGGTCCTGGGTCGAGAGCGGCGAGCTGAAGGTATACGAGGACGTGATCGACGGTTTCGAGCAGTTGCCGGCCGCGCTGATCGGACTCCTGGCAGGCGAAAACGTCGGCAAGCGCATGGTGCGGGTTGTGTGAGGTTGAGCCGAGCGCCCGTTTGTGCCTCGCTGGCGTTCATGAAGGTTAACGCCAAACTCGTGGCCGTCGCGCTGGCCTCGGTCGCCGTCGCATCCGCTGGCGGCGCGAACGCCGGCACAAGCGCCAGACTCGCTTTCGCGAGGCCGCCAGCCCGGCCGTTCCACGCCGGCTTCCACCGCAACGATGGTTTCCGCGAAGCGCGGCAGGTGCGGCGCGCCCAGATGCTCTTTGGCGGATGGGGCGGGGCCTATGGCGGCTATCCGGCTGAGGCGGCAGCCTACCAGCCGGAGGCGAGCGACCAGCCCCCGCCGCCGGTCGCGGTCGCTTACGCACCCCGGCAGCCTTACGGCGGCGAGAAGGTCTGCCCCGTGGTCTGGACCTGGTCGGCGCACGCGCACGAAGCGACGAAGCGAAGCTACTGCGACTAGCCGCGCCGCCGCGGCCTTTATCTCCGATTCATTCGCGCCCGCTAGAGTCGCCGGCGAGGAAGATGTCACCTCGGAGGGTTGCAATGTCCGTGATCCGGGCAATGCGCGGGACAGGCTACGCCGACGACCATTTCGAGCCTGAGAATCTGCTCGACCCGCACGCGCAGAGGCGCATCCGCGGTTACATGGAGCAGGTCGACTACACGGCGTTCGCGGCCAACCGCGAAGTCTTCGAGCAGGGTCTCAACCAGGCGACGCACGAGAACTTCCAGCGCCTGGCGCTGGCGGCGGCGAAGGCCCGGGCGCTGTGGGTGACGACCGCGCTCGAGATCAGCTCCAGCGGGGCCCCGACGACGGAACAGGCGCGCCAACTGGCGGCTCTCAGGCAGGCATACGAAGAGATTTCGGAGGCGTACGAGGGCCTGCGGCGTCTGGTCGAGCGCGGCTACATCACGTTCAATCCGTCGGAAAGCCCGGCGGAAGCAGGCCCAGAGGCGGCTTAAGCCTCCTCGAGCGCGCCCTCGGCGATCCGCCGCGCCGACGGGTAGTCGGCCTTGCCGTTGGCGGCGCGCAGAGGCTGGTCGGTGGCGATGATCCGCTTCGGCGTCTTGTATCCGGCCAGGCTCTTGCGAACGTGGGCGCGCAGCCCGGCCTCGTCGAGGGCGTGGCCTTCCGCGAGGCGGACGACGCCGGTCACGGCCTGACCCCACTTCTCGTCCGCGACCCCGACCACCAGCGCGTCTTCGACCGAGACGTGGCGCTTGAGCGCCTCTTCGACCTCTTCGGGGAAGACCTTCTCGCCCGCGGTGTTGATGCAGGCGTTGCCGCGCCCAAGGAGCGTCAGGGTCCCATCCGCCTCGACCAGACACCAGTCGCCGGGAATCGAGTAGCGGACCCCGCCGATAGTGCGGAAGGTGCGGGCGGTCTTCTCCTCGTCCTTGTAGTAGCCGACCGGATTCGGCGGCCCGACCGCCACCATGCCCGGCACGCCCGAGCCCGGCTCGACCGGATTGTCGTTCTCGTCGAACACCTTGCAGCGCTCGCCGATCGTGAACTTGGCGGTCTGCACTTCGGCGCCTTTGGCCATGACCGAGGCGCCTAGCCCCAGCGCTTCCGACGACGAGAAGCCGTCGTTGAGGACCGCATTCGGCATGTGCTCGAGAAGGCCCTCCTTCACCTCCAAGCTCCACATGACGCCCGACGAAATCAGCATCGCCACCGACGAGACGTCGTAGCGGCCCGGATGGGCGTTCAGCGCGTTCAAGATCGGCTTGCCGAAGGAGTCGCCCACCAGGACCAGCGTCTGCGGCTTGTGCGCGTCGACGGCGCGAAGCAGCTCTTCGGCGTCGAAAGTCGGGCTCTCCAGCAGGATCACGCAGCCGCCGCCCATCATCGTGCCCATGGCGGTCAGGAGGCCCGTGCCGTGCATGAGCGGCGGGGCCGGCAGGATGCGCGTGCGCGGCTGCTTGCGGATCTGCTCGGTGAGCTCGGCTGGCGTCGCCGGAACCGGCATGCCCATGCGCCGCGCCTGGGCGGTGGTGATCTCGCGTAGGTCCTTGTGCGCCCACATCACGCCCTTGGGCATGCCGGTGGTGCCGCCGGTGTAGATGAAGAAGAGGTCGTCGCCGGAACGCTCGATCCCCAGCGGCCCGCCGTTGCCTTCCTTTGCCAGATCCTCGAAGCGCTCGGCGAAGGGGGCGACCTCGCCGTCGGGGCTCACCTCGACCCAGGTTCTCACCTTTGGCAGACGGGGCTTGATCTCCACCACCGCGTCACGAAATTCCGAAGAATAGACAACGGTTTGCGCGTCGGAGTTGTCGAAGATGTACCAGACCTCCTCCGGCGTATAGCGGTAGTTGACGTTGACGTGCGTCAGCCGCGCTTTCCAGCCGGCGGCGAGCGCCATCAGATACTCGGGCCGGTTGCGCATGTAGATGGCGACCTTGTCGCCGGGCTCAGCGCCGCGGGCGATCAGCGCGCGCGCCATGTTGTTGGTGGAGCGGTCGGCCTCGCCCCAGGTGACGACCCGATCCCCGTGGATGAAGGCGGGCTCCTCGGGGGATACGGCCAGGGCGACGGCGTCGAGGATGTCCCCGAAGTTTGCAATCATCTTACTTTCCTACCTCTCCGCAACCTATGCGCCGGCTCATGATCGTTGTTCAGGCTTCCTGTCCAAGCCCGGACCTTCGGTCAAGCCCGCCCCCGGCTGGCGTTCCCGCAGCTCGGCGCGTAATCGTGCCCCGCTACAAGGCGTCGCGGGAGGAGCGGGCTTGGATTTCAAGGACATCATCTATTCGCTCGAAGGCCCGATCGGGGTCATCACCCTCAACCGGCCGGCCTACCGCAATGCCCAGGGTTACCGCATGCTGGACGAGATCGAGGAGGCGTTCCAGCTCGCGCGCGCCGACGAGGCCGTTCGGGTGGTGGTCGTGCGCGGCGCCGGCGGGGTCTTCTCGACCGGGCACGACCTTGGAACCCCGGAGGGGGTCGAGTACCGCAAGGCGCTCGGGGCCAAGCCGGGCATCCAGACCTACGACCAGTTCAAGCGCTACAACCTCGACCTGCTGCTGGCCTGGCGGAACTTTCCCAAGCCGACCGTCGCCATGGTCGAGGGCTACTGCATCTATGCCGGCTGGATGCTGGCCGCCGCGATGGACGTCGTGTTCGCGGCCGACAACGCCGAGTTCCTCGCCGGCTACGTCGAATACATGTCCGTCCCCTGGGACATCGGCATCCGCCGCGCCAAGGAGCTCTGCTTCGAGAGCCGCTTCATCTCGGCCGAGGAGGCGATGCGCTACGGTCTCGTGAACCGCGTCCTGCCGCTGGCCGACCTGGAGCGGGAGACCTTCAGCTGGGCAAGGCGAGTGGCCGAGAACAGTCCCGAGACCCTGCGCATGGCCAAGATCCAGATGAACAAGGCGCAGGATGCGCAGGGCTTCACCAACGCGGTCGAGGACTCCCTCGGCGACTATCAGGCGATGATGAACATGCCCGGCAACGTGATGCGCATGGAGGGCGAGCGGCGGCTGTTGAGCGTCGATCTCGCGGTCAAAGGCAAGCGAGGCCAGCGCGACGGCCTGAGCGCGGCCAGGCCCGGGGCTGTGCGCTGATGGCCGGCTTCCGGGCGATCCGCGCCTCCAAGACCGATGGCGGCCAGGACGTGCAGCTGGTGGAGCTGGACGATGCGGACCTCATGGAGGGCGATGTCGACGTCCGCGTCGAGTATTCGACCGTCAACTACAAGGACGGCCTGGCGCTGACCGGACGCGCGCCGATCATCCGGGCCTGGCCGCTGATCCCGGGGATAGACTTCGCCGGTGTGGTCGAGCGCTCGGCCAACCCCGCCTTCAACGCCGGCGATCGTGTCGTCTTGAACGGCTGGGGGGTCGGCGAGAGCCATCACGGAGGCTATGCCCAGAAGGCGCGCGTGAAGGGCGACTGGCTCGTCAAGCTGCCGCAGGCCATCTCGACCGCGCATGCGATGGCGATCGGCACCGCCGGCTACACCGCGATGCTGTGCGTGATCGCGCTCGAGCGGGAAGGCGTGACGCCCCAGGCTGGCGAGGTGATCGTCACCGGCGCCGCCGGCGGCGTCGGCAGCGTCGCGATCGCGCTTCTCTCCAAGCTCGGCTATCGCGTGGTCGCCTCATCAGGGCGCAAGGCGAGCGAGAGCGACTACCTCACCGGGCTCGGCGCAGCGGAGATCATCGACCGCAGCGAGCTCTCCGAGCCGGGCCGGCCCATCGCCCGCGAACGCTGGGCCGGCGGCGTCGATGCCGTCGGCAGCCACACGCTGGCGAACGTGCTGGCCCAGATGCGCTACGGCGGCGCCGTTGCGGCCTGCGGGCTGGCGCAGGGGATGGATCTGCCGGGGTCGGTCGCGCCCTTCATTCTGCGCGGCGTCACCCTGGCCGGCGTCGATTCTGTCATGGCGCCCGCGCCGAAGCGCGTGGAAGCCTGGACGCGTCTGGCCCGCGATCTGGACCTTGGGCTCCTCGACGCCATGACGACGAGACACGCGCTGGCGGAAGTCCCGGCGCTGGGCGCGGCGATCCTCGAAGGAAAGGTCCGCGGCCGGGCGCTCGTCGACGTGAACGCCTAGCCGGGCTGCCCCGAGCGCGACCGTTGGCTCGCCGAGGCGCCCGGGAAGGGCGGGGCGAACAGCGGCAAAGGCTGGCTCGCGCGCGGCTGGCTGGGCAGCGGGCTGACCGCGGCGATCGCACGCGCCAGTTCCTCCGCCATCCCCTGTTCCGTGTCCGGCTTGGTCACGACGCGGATCGCGCCGCGCAGGCGGCTGCGCATCGCATCGGTGGGAGCCGTCGATGAGGTCAGCACCACCATCGGGAACCGCGGCGCGTCTCCGCCAGCGAGCGCGGCCAGAAGGTTGAACCCGTTCTTGCGCGGCATGTGCAGGTCGATGAAGGCGAGATCCGGCTCGACCTCGCGCGCCTCGACCATGCGGAACGCCTCGGCGCCGTCAGGCGCCAGCACCACCCGCTCGACGCCGGGATCGCGCGCCAGCGCGCGCTTGATCAGGTAGGCATCGGCTTCGTCGTCCTCGACGACCAGCACGCACAGCTGCTTGCGGCCTTCGATCGTGTGCGCGTGCGCGCCTTCGAACTCGCTTGTCGACATGGCTAGCGGCTCCATGCGCCGGAGAGGGCCGTCTTGATGACCTTGCCCAGGCGCTCTTTCAGCTCTTCGTAGGTTTCAGGTTTGACGACGTAGCTGCAGGCCGAGCTGTGTTTGGCCTCGAGCACGTCGCCGGCGAATGCGGAGGTGGTGAGGAACGCCACCGGAGTGTCCAACATCGCCGGAATGCGACGCAGGCGATCCAGGAACTCGAACCCGTCGAGACGCGGCATGCGTATGTCGAGCAGGATCAGGTCGGGGCTCAGGTGTCCACTCGCCAACTGGCGAAGCGCGAGCTCGGGCGCATCCGTAGCCTGAGCGTAGGCGACGCTCGGATGGCGCTTCAGCACATCCATGATCAAGCTGGCGTCGGCCAGGTCGTCCTCCACCACAAGTACGTTGATGCACCACGCGCGCGTTTCGCGGCGAGCGTTGGCTTGCACCACCGGGGCCGCCGCGATGCGTGGGCGGGGCAAGGTCTCGGACGACATCGGCCAAATCCTCATATAGTCCAGCGAGGCTACGTGCCGATGATTAACATTTAATAGAAGAAATGGCTGCTATATCTTCTTGGTACGAGGCAGACTTGGCCTGAGACATCGCCGCCAAGATTCGGAGACTAGCCTTCCTGCTCGCCAATAATACATGTCGGCTGCTCAGGTTACTGGATCAGGTTATAATGGTTACTAAGACCTACACGTTGAGGTTATATGCGTCGATCCTTGGGTTGTACCAAGGGCCGGTTCGGCCACGCCCAAGAACAGGTGCGCGCCAGGCGACGAAGAGCGTGCGCTTCTACTACCGTTCAACGCGCTGGCCTGCGCCGTGCCGCGTCGCCGACCGAGCATTGGCGCGCGCCGATCTTGAATCCGGCGCCGTCGTGTCAATGCGGACATTTGTCGCAGGGGCGGGCGGCGGCCGGCGAACGGCGGATTCGCCCGATCCCCGCCGTCCGGGGAGGACCGACTGATGGCGGCCGGTCCGGCTCAACGACGGCGCGCCGCCTTGGAACCAAATGGGCGCGGAAGCGTCGACGAGGCCCTGCGCGAAGCACAAGCTCAGTTCGAGGCTGAGAGCGAGCGCCGCCTCGCGGCCCTTCGACAGAGCCAGACAGCGCTCGGATTTGTGCTCCACGCCGGCGAGCTCGGCGCTTGGACGCGCGACATGAAGACCGGAGAGTTCACGGGCACGCCGAAGTTCCGCGAGCATTTCGGCTTCGACCCGCAGGGGCCGCCGCTCGGGCTCGAGGACTTCGTCGCCCACATTCATCAGGACGACCGCGTGCGGCAGCTCAAGGCGGCGCAAGACGCGATCGCCGCCCACACTATGCTCGACTCCGAGTGCCGCACGGTGGCGGCGAACGGCGAGGTGCGGTGGCTGCTGCTGCGCGGCGCCGCGACCTACGGGGAGGACGGGGAACCGCTGCGCATGGGGGGGATCACGATGGATCTCACCGAGCGCAAGCGCATCGAACTCACGCGCGAGCAGCTGATTGCAGAGCTTACGGCGTCGAATGAAGAGCGGGCGCACTTCGCCCACGTCGCGTCTCACGATCTGCGCGAGCCGCTGAGGATGGTCGAATCGTTCTGTCGGCTGCTCAGCGACAGCTATGCGGACAAGCTCGATGCGCGTGGCCAGGAGTTCATCAAGCTAGCCGTGTCCGGCGCTATCCGCATGCGCGAGTTGGTGGACGACCTCGTCGACTACGGCCGGCTCGGAGACCACGCCGAACGCGGAGTCTGGTTCGACTCGTCTCAGTCCCTGGAGCGTGTGCTCGAGAACCTGCACGAGGCGATACTCGAGTCGGGGGCCGAGGTGAGGAGCGGGCCCCTGCCTCGCCTTTACGGCAACCCGATCCGCTTCATCCGTCTCCTGCAGAACCTCATCGCCAACGCGCTCAAGTATGTGCCTGGCGGCGTCGCACCGCTCGTTGAGATCGCGGCGATCCTCGAGGGCGACGTTTGGCGCTTTTCGGTCCGGGACAACGGCATCGGGATCGAGGAGCGGCACTTGGAGCGCATCTTCGAGCCCTTCCGCCGCCTGCACGGCAAGGACCAGTATCCAGGCACCGGCCTTGGGCTCGCGATATGCCGCAAGATCGTCCAGGGCTTCGGCGGCCGCATCTGGGTGGTCTCCGAGCCCGGTCGGGGCTCGACATTCCTGTTCACAGTCAACGCCCAACGTGAAGAAGGCCCATCATGACGAATCTCACGGTCGAGCAGAGCGGCCGCCCGGCCGAGCTGCTGCTCGTCGAAGATAACTACGGCGATGTGCTCCTTACCCAGGAGGCGTTCCGAAGCGCCAAGATCCGTAACAACCTGACCATCGCGGTGGATGGAGAGGAGGCGATGGCCGTGCTCCGCAAGCAGGGCCGTCACGTGGATCAGCCCACGCCCGACCTGATCCTGCTCGATCTCAACCTGCCTCGCATGGACGGCCGCGAGGTGCTGAAGGCGATCAAGGGCGACGCGGCGCTGCACGCGATCCCAATCATCGTCCTGACCAGCTCGAGCGCCGAGACCGACATCCTGAGGAGCTACGAGCTGATGGCCAGCGGATACATCGTCAAACCCGTCACCTTCGACCGCCTGAAAGACGTGGTCGGGCTCATCGAGTCCTTCTGGTTCACCGTGGTCGTGCTGCCGTCAGTCGCAACCGTCGAGCAAGCCAATGCATCTTAGAGCGACTCACGGCCGCCGCCCCCGCCTCGCTTTCCAAGCGCTGGAGCAGGAGCTGCACGACTTCAGCTACATCGTCTCGCACGACCTGGCGGCGTCGCTCCGCCACGTCTCGGAGTTTTCCCGACTGCTGCTCGGGGACATA
>DATGIN010000274.1:0-4217 GCA_035295705.1 Caulobacteraceae bacterium | reverse complement strand
CATCGCGGCGCTGCGGTACGATTCCGCCTCTCGCGGAAAGCGCTCCGCGTCCGGTTCCGGCAGCCCCTCGAAAGAGTCGGCGACCCAGACCGAGCGGTCGCTGACGCCCAGCACCCTGAGCATGGCGCGCATGAAGATCGTGGCGCCGCCCCGCCAGACGCCGGTCTCGATGAAGTCGCCCGGGACGCCGCGGCCGACCACGTCGCGGATCGCCTGTTCGAGATTGTCGAGCCTGACCAGCGGCAGCATCGAGACCGCCGAACTCTGCTGGTAGTGCGCGATCGCCCGGCTCACGTACCGGTGCGGGCTCTCCTCGTTCGAGTCCGGCTCGGTCAGGAAGATGTTGTTGGTCAAGGACCGTTTCAGCAGATCGATATAAAGCGCCGAAACATCAGAGAAGGCCGACGCTGCGTCTTCCGCTTCGCGTTGCATCTACGCCCTTACCTCGATGTTCGGCACGGGTCGCTCGGCATATGCGGCCAGGCTCAGTCGATAGCTCGATCGCTCGGGGGCGTCACTGACCGTCGCAAAGCCAAGCTGGGGCAGCAGGGAAGCGACCTGGGCGTTCTTTGAGGTGCGAAGGTACTCCGCAGTGAGCTCGAGCGCCCCCGCTCGGCGCAGCCGCTCGGCGAGCCAGTTCATGAGCGCGAGCTCGACTTTGCGCCCGAGGACCCGGCAGCTCATGAGAAGGGTGTCCAGATGCGCGGTCGCCTCGTCGCGATCGAGCCTGGCGATCGCCAGCGCTGTCACGCCATAGTCGCCGAAGCGGTCGCGCACGCCGAAGGTGGCGACCAGGGTGTCCGGATCGGCGACGAACCGGTCGATATCGCCCTCGGTGTACCGCCGCGTCGTCAGGTTGAATTGATTGGTCTTCTGCGTCATCTGCGCCGCCCTGGCGACATTGACGGCGCGGCCCTCGAGCACGGAGACCTCGAGTCCGAGCGATGCGATGTACTCGTCCACCGAGGCGTGGCGCCCCTCCGCGGCGCGGCGCGCGGCGCCGGCGCGATACATCTCGGTGCGCGCGCGATCCTCGTCCGTGGTCGAGAGCGTGAAGAAGAGACCCCGCGCGCTTCGCAGCATCCCCGGGTAGTCCGAGAGCCGCTCCGGAACCCGCAGGATCGCCACTTCGGGCGCCGCCTGGGCGACCCGCTCGAGCTCGAACGGCGAGTCGTCGAGAAGGACGAAGCTGTCCAACCCGAGGTTCAACTCCTCGGCCAGCGCCCGCAGACCGTCGATCTTCTCGCCCCATCCGACCTGTTTGGCCACGAAGTCGTCGTCGCGCAGCTGCATCGACGGATGGTGAGCCAGCACATGCTCCACGTCCTCCGGGTTGTTCTTGGAGAGGATGGCCAGCAAGACGCCTTCGCGCCGCCACCCTTTGAGGATCAGCTGCGCCTCGCGAAACGCCGCGCCGGCGGGCGTGAGGTCGTCCATCAGGATTGCCTCTTCGCCGTCCTCGCCGAGGACGCCGCCCCAGAGCGTGTTGTCGAGGTCGACAGCCAATAGCTTTCGCGCCCGTCCGGTCGCCGCCCGGAACGCGGGAAGGACGTGCCGAACCCACTGCTTGAGGAAGGCCAGCGTGTGAAGCGCTTTGGCGGAGTGGAACTGCCTGAAGTCCAACGCCTCGCCGAGGCCCGTCATCGCGTAGACCTTGTCGACGTCCACCAGCACGAGGTTGCGGTCGGACCGCGCATCGAGCGCGGCGTTCAGGCGACGGACGATGTGGCTAAGGCCGCCATCCCGCAGGGCATGTCGTTCGAAGGGCAGGGCGCTGAAGCGATTCATGAGCACCAGCGGCACGCGGCGCAGGTTGTCGAGCGCCTGATCGACAGCGGCCGCAAAGCCCTCGGCGAGCTCGTCGAGCCGTTGCTCGGTGAAGATCTCGGCCATCGCCGGCAGGTCGCTGGCGAGGTTGGCCGCCTCCCAGAAGATGATCGCCGCGTCGACGTCTTCGAGCCGCTCCGACAGCTGGACGATGGTGTCGAACTCGCCGACCTCGACGTTCGGCGGGATGCCCTCCTTGAGAAGGGCCCACTCCAGGACGCCGACGAGCGGCGACAGCGTCACGTTGCTGAGGATGACGACCCGGTAGGGCCGCCCGTCGACGGCGCCGCGCATCGCCTGCACCTCGGCCAGAAGCTCGGCGTACTTAAGCGGCGGCGGGGCGCTCATCGACGTCGGGCGGCCAAGGCGGAAGAACAGCTCCCGCGCCTAGCGCGGGGCGAGGATCATGATCATCTGGCGCCCCTCCATGCGGGGCTCGTACTCGACCTTGGCGACCGGCTCGAAGTCGGAGCGCACCTGGTTGAGCAGCTTCATGCCCAGTTCGGGGTGGCGCATCTCGCCGCCGCGGAAGCGCAGGGTGATCTTCACCTTGTCGCCTTCCTCGAAATAGCGGTGCATGGCGCGGGCTTTGACGTCGTAGTCGTGGGTATCGATATTGGGGCGCAGCCGGATCTCCTTGATCTCGACCAGCTTCTGCCGCTTGCGCGCGGCGCCTTTCTTCTTCTGTTCTTCGAATTTGTACTTGCCGTAGTCCAGGATCTTGCAGACGGGCGGATCGGAGTTCGGCGAGACCTCCACCAGGTCCAACCCAGCTTCCTCGGCGGCTTCGAGCGCGGAGGCGGTGGGCATGATCCCCTGTTTTTCACCGTGCTCGTCGATCAGGAGCACGCGGGGAACGCGGATATCTTCGTTGACGCGCAGGCCCTCCTTCGAAGGCGGCGCGGGCATGGGACGACGAATAGGCAAGCTCTCCTTGAGCCGTTGGCAATGTGGAAGCTAAGCGCTGAAACCTTTCGCTTCTACTGACATATGACGAAGGCTTCCGCGCCGATCAAGGCGCGGCGCCCCAGGGCGTCGGCGGAGCCGGGGGGGCGAGGATGTCGACCGCGCGCTGGACCTGCGCCACGGGCAGGTCCTCCAGATCGTCCGATTGCAACACCGCAACATGACCGCGGGGGCCGCACAGCTTGGGGTCGGAGGCGGACGAGAACAGCACCAGCGTCGGGGCGCCGGCGGCGGCGATCAGGTGCATGGGGCCCGTGTCGTTGCCGATCGCGACCGTAGCGCGCGCCGCCAGCAGCGCGATCTGGGCGAAGTCCGTCCGCCCGGTGAGGTCGCGGGCCTGCACCGTGCGCTGGATGGCGCGGGCGAGCGCGCTCTCCTGCATGGTCCCCAGGATGAGGATGTCCAGCCGGCGCTTGCGCAGGATCTCGCCCAACTGGGCGAAGCGCTCGGCTGGCCAGCGCTTTTCCGTGCGATGCGCCGAGCTGCCGGGCACCATCAGCACATAGGGGCGCCCGGTCGAGGCGGAGGCGTGACGGGTCGCAGGGCCCTTGCGCAAGATCCAGGAGAGGTCGGGCGGGGGCGCTGAGCCGGAAGTGATGGGGGCGTCCGGCCAGATCCCGGCCGCCTTCAGCTGGTCGGCCTGCCGCTCGAGCGTGTGCATGCGCGCCCGCTCCGGGTTGCGGTGCGGCAGGCTGCAGCCGAAGGCCACGCCCGACCACTCCGGCGCGAAGGGTTGCAGGAGATAGAAGTAGAGGTTGGACCGCGACGAGGTCTGCAGGTCGTACACGCGGTCGTAGTGGGCGCGCCGCAGGCGCCGCACCATGGCCACGGCGTCGGGGAAGCTCTCGGGACGACCGTCGGTCTCGACGTCGTTGAAGTAAGGGCTGGCGCGCGCCAGGCTCTCGAACGCTGGCGTTGTCAGAAGCGTGATGCGCGCTTTCGGGTGCGCCTCGCGGATGTGCTTCATCGCCCCCAGCGCCTGGACGAAATCGCCCAGGGCGCCGAGCTTGATGACCAGGATGTTTTCGATTTCACGCGGCTTTTTGGCCACCAGCGCTGAACTCCAGCACCCTTGCGTACGCTGCGAGCGTGGCTTCGCACATGGCCTCGACGGAATAAAGCCGCCGCGCGCGCTCTTTCGCGGCCTGCCCCATGGCCGCACGCCGGGCGGGACCCGCGTCCATCGCGGCGGCCATGGCCGCGGCCAAGCTCTTGGCGTCGCCGGGCTGGATCAACCAGCCGGTTTCGCCCGCCACGACGGTCTCGGCGGGCGCGCCCAGCCGGGACGCAATGACGGGTCGCGCCATCGCCTGCGGCTCGACCGCCGTGCGTCCGAACGCCTCCGGCTCCAGCGACGGCGCCAGCGCGACGTCGGCCGCCAGGTAGGCGGCGGGCATGTCGTCGCAGTGGCCGGCGAGGACGAT
>DATGIN010000273.1:0-14124 GCA_035295705.1 Caulobacteraceae bacterium | reverse complement strand
ACCGGCACGAAGAGCAACGCGAGGGCCGCAAGGACCGGATCGGTCGCGAACATCAGGTAGGTGGCGACGACGAGCAGGAGGACCAGCGTCAGCGCCATCATCATCCCGTTCTGGATGAACATGCGCGTGCCTTCGAGGTCGATCATGCCGCGCGTGATGAGGTCGCCGGAGTGGATCTTGTCGTGGAAGCCGAACGAAAGCCTTTGCAGCTGGCGAAAGTAGTCGAGCCGGAGCTGGTAGCCGACCTTCTGACTGACCCACTCGGCCTGGTAGCCGGAGAGGCCGGTCAAGACGCCCTGAACGACGCTCACGCCGACCACCAGCGCCGCGGTCACCCACAGTGCGTTCGTGGCGCCCGCCTGCAGATGCGCGAGCGCGCCCGATGACGCGTGAGCGTGCTGTGCCGCCGTCACAGCCCTGAAAAGGCGGGTGATCTCATCGATGGCGTGCCCGAACAGGCGGGGCACGAACAGGTTTGCGATCGCGGCGCCGAGCGCGCACAGGATCGCCAGGCCCACCTGCAGCGGCTCCATCCGCCAGGCCATCAGAACGATCCGCCGCAGGATATGCGGCATGGCCTTGACGTCGATTTCCGGACGTAAAGCCTCACTAACCGACGCGCTGAGCGGTTGCGCGCCCTGGGAATCAGACATTGAAAATTCCGTCTTCGGTAATGGCCCTTATCTTGGACTGGCTCGCCCGCCGGTGCAAATCGGCGGGCGCTGTTTCCAAGCCCCTGCCTGGGCTCTAGAAGGCGCCTCGCCGCGCGTCACGTGGTGGGAGATAGGAAGGGCGTCATGATCGGCTATGCGACCATCGGAAGCAACAACCTGGAAAGGGCCAAGGGCTTCTACGATGCGGTGTTGAAACCGTTGGGCGGCCAGCGTGCGTTCGCCAGCGACCGCATGCAGGGGTGGGCCGGCGCACGCGGCGCGATGCTGGCGGTATGCACGCCCTACGACGGCCAGGCCGCTCAACCGGGCAATGGCAACATGGTGGCGCTGGCCTCGCCGTCGAACGAGCTCGTCGATGAGGTCTACGGCCTGGCGATCGCCAGCGGCGCCACCGACGAAGGGGCGCCCGGCGCACGCTCGGACAGCTTCTATGGGGCCTACTTCCGCGACCTCGACGGCAACAAGGTCTGCATCTTCAAGATGGGGTGACGGGGCCGTCGGAGGGCGTGCCGCCAGAGGGCTACCGGGACACGCTCGAGCGCTTCATCGCCCCGCTGGCCGCTCGGATCGGGGGGCGCGCGCAAGCGCGGCCGCCGGGCTACGTGGTCGGTCTATGCGGCGCGCAGGGCTCCGGCAAGACGACGGCCGCGCACGCCTTGCGCCGGCTTCTGGCCGAGGCGGGGCTGGAAGCGGTCGTGCTGTCGCTCGACGACCTCTACCTGCCAAAAGAGGATCGCGAGCGGCTGGCCGTCGAGGTCCACCCGCTGCTTCGCACGCGCGGCGTGCCTGGCACCCATGACGCGTTGCTCGGGCTCAACCTGATCGAGAGCCTGGCCACGGCCGGCGAGACCGTCACGCCGCGCTTCGACAAGGCAAGCGACGATCGGGCGCCGGCGGAGACTTGGCCGCGCGTCGAGGGGCCCGTCGATGTGGTCATTTTCGAGGGCTGGTGCGTCGGGGCCCGCCCGCAGCCGCCGTCGGCGCTGACGGCGCCTATCAACGCGCTGGAGCGGGACGAGGACCCGGCAGGCGTCTGGCGGCGCTATGCGAACGACGCCCTTGCCGGCGCATACCGGCCGCTGTTCGACTGCATCGACGAGCTTGTGCTCATCGCGGCGCCCAGCTTCGAGGAGGTGCTCGGCTGGCGCTCCGACCAGGAGCGGGCGCTGAAGGCCGAGCGCGGCCCGGACGCAGGCATGACCGACGCCCAGCTCGCCCGCTTCGTGCAGCACTACGAGCGGCTGACCCGCCACATCCTGGCCGAGATGCCCGCCCGCGCCGACGTCGTCGTCCGCCTTGGGGGCCAGCGCCAGGTCATCGGCCTCAGCGGCCTTTAGTCCATCAACTGGCGGCTGAAATAGGTCATCTCCAGCGCCTCGGTGCGCGCCTGTTCCTCCTGGTTCGCGCCGGCGCCGTGCCCGCCTTCGACGACCTCGAAGTAGAGGTAGGGCTTGCCCATCGCTGCGAGCTTGGCGGCAAACTTGCGCGCATGCTGGGGGCCGACGCGATCGTCCTTCGTCGTCGTCCAGATGAATGGGGTCGGGTAGTCGACCTCCGCCTTGAGGTTCGCGTACGGCGAGGTCCGGGCCAGAAACGCCCGCTCATCGGGGTTGGCGACCGAACCATACTCCCCCACCCACGAGGCGCCGGCGGCGATCTGCTCGAAGCGCAGCATGTCCAGCAGCGGCACCTGGATGTCGACGGCGCGGAAGAGTTCGGGGTGCTGGGTGAGCTCGACGCCCATCAGGAGGCCACCGTTCGAGCCCCCCTGGATGCCGAGCCGGCGGGGACTGGTGATCTTCCGCGCGATCAGGTCCTTGGCCACCGCAGCGAAGTCGTCCCACGCCAGCTGCCGGTTGGTCTTCAGCGCCGCGTCGTGCCAGGCGGGTCCGAACTCGCCCCCGCCGCGTATGTTGGCGACCACGTAGACGCCGCCGCGTTCGAGCCAAAGCTTCCCGACGCCGCCGGAGTAGCCCGGGGTCAGCGACACCTGGAAGCCTCCGTAGGCGTAGAGGATGGTGGGGTTCGAGCCGTCGAGCGGCATCCCCTTGGGGTGGACGACGAAGTAGGGGACCTTGGTCCCGTCGCCGGCGACCGCCTCGTACTGATCCACCGCCTCATTCGATGCGTCGAACCGTGCAGGCAGCGACTTGACCTGACCGGCGGCGCCGTTCGCCGCGTTCGCCGCGAACAGGGACGGCGGGTCCAGATAGTTGTCGACTCCGTAGTAGAAGCGCTCGCTGGTCTCGATCGACGCAGCCAGGCTCACCGAGGAGTCGGATGCGACCGGCAGGCGCTTCGCGGCCCACTGCCCGTCGCGCGCCCGCTGGAACACGAAGAGGCCGCCACGGACGTTGTCGAAGATGGCGGCGACAATGCGGGTCTTGGTGGCCGCCACCTGCTCGATCGCCTGCCGCGGCCCCGGCGCGTAGACCAGCGGATGCGGCGCGACCCCGGCCGCGCCCGGGGTCAGAAACCGAGGAGCGACAGCCAAGAGCGAGCCGGCCGTGTAGCTGCGACCCTCGAACGTCCAGTCCTGGTCGATGCTGAACACCAGCTGGCCGCGGACGAAGCCGCGCAGGTTCACCTTGGCGGGCAGGTCCAGCTTAACCGCGCCTCCAGCGGTCAGCTCGTAGATCTCGGAGTGGAAGAAGTCGGTCGCGCGGGTGATCAGCGTCAGCCGGCCGCCGCCGCCGTCGTGCATCGTGCTGACGCCGACCAGGACGTCGGCGGGCGTTCCGCGGAACACCTCGTGCGCGTCCGCGAGCGCCTGGCCGCGCCTCAGCGTCTTGACCACGAATGGGTAGCCGGAGGCGGTCATCGTGCCCGGCCCCCAATCGCGCGCGACCAGCAGCGTGTCGTCGTCCAGCCAGTCGACGTTCTGCTTCGAGTGCGGCAGGTCGAAGCCGCCGGGGACGAACTGGCCGCTCGTAAGGTCGAACTCGCGGTCGGTCGAAGCGTCCTCGCCGCCGTCCGACAGGCTGACCAGGCAGCGGTCGTAAGCCGGGGCCCGGCAGTTCGCGCCGTGCCAGACCCAGTTGGCGTTCTCGGTTCTCGCCAGCGCGTCGAGATCGAGCACCGTCGTCCAGCGCGGTTCCGGCGTCGCATAGTCGCGCGGCGAGGTTCGACGCCACACACCTCGCTCGTGGTCGGCATCGCGCCAGAAGTTGTAGATCTTGTCGCCGATCATCGCCGGCTCCGGTATGCGGTCCTTCGCCTGGGCGATGTGCAGCGCTTCGGCGTAGAGGGTCGCAAAGCGGGGGTCGGCCTCCAGCACGCCGACCGTCTTGGCGTTCTCGGCCCTGACCCACGCCAGCGGCTTCTCACCGTTCACATCCTCCAGCCACACGAACGGATCGTCGGCCGCGGCGGCGCGGGCAGCGCCGCCGGCCATGCCGAGCAAGATCACGATAGCGGCGAGACTCGCCATATGGTGCACCTGGGCCTCCCGCCCTTAAGGCTGCGCTCCCACATATCACAGGGCGCCCGTCCCGCTAGAAGTCGTCGATGACGAAGACCCTGGGATACACGATCTTTTCGACCCCCATCGGGGCCTGCGCCGTCGCCTGGGGCGCGCGCGCGCTGACCGCCGTCCAGCTCCCCGAGGGCAGCGAGTTGGCGGCGCGGGCGCGCCTGTATCGCCGCTTTCCGAATGCTTCCGAGAGCAAGGCGCCGCCTCCTTTCGTGCGCGACGCGATCGACGGCATCCGGGCGCTCCTGGACGGCGAGCAGCGCGATCTCAGCCACGTGCCGATCGACGAAGAGGGCCTCTCAGCGTTTCAGCGGCGGGTCACCGGGGTCGCCCGCGCGATACCGCCCGGCCAGACCATGACCTACGGCGAGATCGCCCAGCGCCTCGGCGAGCCGAACGCGGCGCGCGAGGTCGGCGACGCCATGGGCAGGAATCCGTTCCCCATCGTCGTCCCCTGCCACCGGGTGCTGGCCGCGGGCGGCAAGCTGGGCGGCTTCTCGGCGCGCGGCGGGGCGGCGACCAAGCTTCGCCTGCTCGAGATCGAAGGCGCCGAGATCGGTGAACCCGCGCCCCTGTTCGGGGATCTGCCGCGGGCGCTGAAGCCCGCGCGGCGCTAAGCCAGTCGCGCCACCGCGTCGGCGACCTGGTCGGGCTTTTCGAAGATTACCATGTGGCCCGCCTCCGGAATCGAGACCAGCTGCGAACCGGCGATCTTGCGCTTGAACTCCTGCGCGTAGACCGGGGGGATCAGTTTGTCTGAGTCGCCCCAGACGAGGATCGTCTTTGCCTTTACCCGATAGAGCCTTCCGGCGAGGCCCCGCTCCGGGATGGGGAAGAGGATGCGGCCAGCCATGCCCAGCTGGCGGGCGTTGGTCACCAGGTAGGTCTGCAGGAAGTTCGGATCGGCGACGTTGCGCCCCTGGGTCATCATCGCCGCGCCGGCCTCGGCGTCGTGAAACAACAGCGCCGGCATCTCGAACGGCAGGGTCGAGAAGATGTCGGCGATCGGATGGTCGTCGAGCCAAAGCCCCGCCGGCGCGATTAGCGCAAGACGACTGACATCGTTCGGCTGGATCGCCGCCATCTCGGCCGCGATCATGCCGCCCATGGAATGGCCGACGATGATCGGGTCCTTCACGCCCAGCGCGGCGACCACGTCCCAGTAGTGCAGCGTGATGTCGAGCATGTCGCGCAGCTCGGGCGCCTCGTCGCTTTCGCCGTAGCCAGGCAGCAGCGGCGCATGCACGTGGAAGCGCTCCGCGAGCTTGGCTACGAAGGGGTCGTCGGCGGTGACGCCGCCGGCGCCATGCAGGAAGAAGAGCGGCGCGCCCGATCCGGCCTCGAAGTACTGGACCGGGACGTGCTCGGTCTGGACGGTCTTCAGCTGCATCGGCCTATTCCCCCGGGACCAGCGCCTCGCGGGCCGCGTCGGCGGCGTCGCGCTCGGACGGGAGGCGGCCAGCAGCCACCTGGTTGATCGGGTGACACCAGAAGCGGCTGTCGTCGGCGTAGTCCGGGAAGATGCCGCGCAGCTTCGGCATCACCTTCTCGGCGAACAGCTTGGTCGAATACATGCACTTCTCGGTCGGCATGTTGCCGACGTGCATGAGGCAAAAGACGTTGCCGACATGCAGCCCCTTGATCATCTCCTCCATGCGCTGGCGCACCGTCTCCGGCGAGCCGGCGATCACGTGGCCGCCTTCGGTCAGGTCCTTCCAGGTCAGCTCGGCGAAGCCGCCGCGTTGGGGCGCATACTGCGAGAGCGCGCCCGACTGGATGGTCTTGATCGTGCGGTAACCGGGCGCGTCGGCGAAGCCCGGGTAGACGTGCAGGCACCGGTTGTAGAAGTAGCTGATGTGCGGCCAGTAGAGGCGCTCGGCCTCCTCGTCGGTGTCGGCGACGCAGATGGTCTGTGCGAAGCCGGCCCTGTACGGGCTTTTGTCCGGAGCGCCGCGCTCTTCGACCCGCCGCCAGTATCCCTCCATCAGCGCCTTGGCGCGGATGTAGCCGGTGAAGCTCAGGTATGAGTACGAGTAGGTGTTGTCGATGCAGAAGTCGTAGGTCTCGACCGACCCGCCGCCCGGGATGTGCACCGGCGGGTGCGGCTGCTGGATCGGTCTCGGCCAGATGTTCACGTGCCGGAGCTTGTTGTAGCGGCCGTTGAAGGCGAACGGCTCGCGCGTGGTCCAGGCCTTGATGATGAGGTCGTGCGCTTCGGCGTACTTCTCGCGGGTGAGCGAGGGGATCGTGCCGTAGCAGTAGTTGGTGTCCATCGAGGTGCCGACTGGAAAGCCCGCCACCAGCCGTCCGCCGGAAATGCAGTCCAGCATGGCGAACTCTTCGGCCACCCGGACCGGCGGATTGTAGAGCGCGATGGAGTTGCCAAGCACCACCAGCGCCACGTCCTTGGTGCGGCGCGCCAGCCCTGCCGCGATGATGTTCGGCGACGGCATAATGCCGTAGCCGTTCTGGTGGTGCTCGTTCACCCCGATGCCGTCGAACCCGATGGTCCCCGCGTACTCGAGCAGGTCCATATAGGTGTTGTAGACCTCGTGGCTCTTCACCGGGTCGAACAGCTTCTGGTCGATGTCGACCCAGACCGAGTGGTTCTTCTCCCGGAAGTCGTCCGGCAGGTACGGCCAGGGCATCAGGTTGAACCAGGTGAACTTCATCTGGGGTCCTTTCGGGGGCGCGCCGCGCCGCCTTCCTTATCGGCGTTCAGCTTGAACCCTATGCCGGGACCCGGCGCGAAGGCAATGTGTCCTCGATGCCGGAGTCGTTCCGCGAGAGGCACGGCTGGGGGATCGTCGCCGGCGCTTCGGGAGGCCTGGTGGCCGCGTTCGCCGAGGCGCTGGCGGGCCGCGGGCTGAACGTGGTGCTGATCGTGCGGCGGAGCGGGTTGCTGGGGGGCGGCCGAGCGGCTTCGCGCCCGGGACGTTCACGTGGCCAAGGCGCCCTATCGCATCGGCCCCGGCGTGTTCTGAGCCAGCGCTGCGGCGATGAAGTCGCTCTTCGCCTCGGTGTAGGCCTCGCGATCGTCGCGGAACTCGGCGGCCAGGCGAAGCTTCAAGGCGCAATAGGCCTCGCGCAGCGTCGCATCTGCGCGTAGGCGACCGCGAAAGGCGATCCGCTCGCGCCAGACCAAGCTCCCGTACGGCACGAGGTGCAGGTGGTGGGTGCGCAGCTGGTCGCTCGGCTTGCAGAACCAGTGCATCACGTCCGCTTTGTACTCGAAGTAGCAGTAGCTCAGGGCCTTCAACGCCTCGATCGCCGGGCGCGACGACGCGAGGTCGCGAACGCCGCCCATGATGTCGATGATCGGCTTGGCCGGGAGGCCGGGCGCGGACGTGCTGCCGATGTGCTCGATGGGGCCCTCCGCCCATGGCGCCAGGACCCGCGCGATCAGCGCCCGCTCCGACTCGAACATGGCCGGCCAGGCCGGATCGTAGGGCGCGATGACGACGGGCGGAGGGCCGTTCACGCGCGTCAGCCGTGGCCAAGGCCGAGCGCGAGCAGCACCGGCACAAGGACCGCGATCATCGCCTCGCCGGCGATGAGGCCCGAGGCCAGCGGGATCAGGTAGCGCTGGGCCGAGCCGGGAGCGCGCACCTGCCAGATGGCGCCGGCGACGCCCCCGATGAAGAGCGACATCACCGAGCTGAACGGCAGAAGGATACCCAGCCCGAGGCCGGTCGGGGATGGGGTCCAGCGGCGCAAGGCCGGGCGCTGCTCGGCGATCGCGAAGACGACGCCGAGCGCGGCGGCGACGCCGACGGCGATCAGCGCCGAGTGGGAGATCTTGTCGAAGCCGCCGCCTAAGAGCTCGACCAGCGCCGCTGTCCGGCGCGATCCGGGCGCGGCCAACTGCGCGTGCTCGCCGACGATGCCGTACGTCCTCACCAAGGCGGGGTAGGTGATCGCAAGCGCCGCCGCGCCGATCGGCGCGCCGATCAACTGGGCGATAGTCATCGACCGGGGCGTCGAGCCGACCACGTGGCCGGCCTTGTAGTCCTGCATCAGGCCTTCGGACGTGACCGCGATAGTCCCGGTCGTCGCGCTGCCCATGACGTTGGCGAGCGCATTGCCGGGCGCGATCAGCGCGAACAGCCCTTGCATAAGGTTGGAGAGTGGCCCGATCGGGCCCCAGTTGGTCTCGCCGAGCGCCCGCAACCCTACGAGCATGAGCGGCACGGAGAGGGCGATGGCGACCGCGCTTAACCAGACCGGCAATCCGAAGAAGGCGCGCTGGATGGCGCAAAGCGCCGCGGCGAGCACAGCCGCTCCGATCGCCACCCAGAGAACCGGAAACTCCTCGCTGCCCCTCCCGGCGCCGGCGAGGCCCCGGAACGCTTCGATGAGCATGCGCCAGCGCAGGAAGAGCGAGGCGAGGCCGCCGGCCATCATCATCGCCACCCCCGGCCACATCACCCAGTAGAGCACGTGCAGGCGGGTCGGCTGGTTTTCGACCACACCGTGGGTGACAAGGAGATAGGGCGCGACGATCCAGCCGAGGATGCACCCGGCCAGCATCCAGGTATTGATTCGCAGGCCCACCAACATCCCGGACCCGACGCTCAAGAGGCTGTAGGCGGCGCCCACGCCCATCGCGGAGAGACTGAAGGCCGCGCCGGCGGCGCCGAGCGCCAGCGCGCCCGGCGCCCAGCCTTCGGGAATGAGGCCAAAGATGTGGGCGTCGGCGCGGAGCAGCATGATGAGGCCGGACGCCAGCATGCCCACGCCGAGCACCGTGGCGGCGCGCCGCGCAAGCGCGCGGCCGGCCTCTGACTGCGACTCCGCCCCATGGCGAGGATCGAGCACCATCAGGGTTTCGGCCGCAGCCATCCCGTCCGGATAGGCGAGCTTCTCGTCGACCACGAAGTGCCGGCGCATAGGCGCGGCCAGCAGCACCCCGAGCAGAGAGGCCGTGGTCAGCCAGACGAAGACCTGCAACGGGCTCGGGTCCAGGGTGAAACGCACCACCTTGGACGAGCGGAGCATGTCGAACGCCGCCAGCACGCCGCACATGAATGCGGTCTGCGCCGCCGACGTGCCGGCGGTTTGCACGATATTGTTGCGCCAGCGGTCGTAGCCCTTGCGGGCGATGATGCTGAGCAGGATGAAGCCGAAGAAGGCCGAGACGATGGAGACGTTCGGCCCGAACCCCAGCTTCAGCACCATGTACGGGTAGGCGGAGCCCATCACGGCGGCGACCAGCGCGCCGGCGGCCAGCGATTGCCAGGTCAGCTCGGCGCCCCGCGGCTTGGCTGTGGCCACCATCCCGGGGGCGTCCGCTAACGCCTCGGCCATCAGGCGATCGTCCGAGTACGCATCGCTAGTCCCCTTCCCGCCGGCAACTCCTAGCCGATGATGGGCGCCTGGCCCAGGCTTGACCGCCGCCGCGGCAGGCTGGAAGGGTCCGGCGCTATACGCCCGGCGTGCGAAGAGGAAGCGACATGGCCCAGTACGACATCGTCGCCTACGGCGCGACCGGGTACACCGGGCGGCTGGTCGCAGCGCACCTCCTGAAGACCTATGGCGCCGCTGGCGACCTCGCCTGGGCGATGGCGGGCCGGAGCCGGGCCAAGCTCGAGGAAGTGCGAGGCGAAATCGGCGCACCCGATACCCTGCCCGTCGTCGTTGCCGACGCCCAGGACCCCGCCTCGCTGGCTGCGATGGCCAAGTCCGCCAAGGCCGTGATCACGACCGTCGGCCCATACCAGCTATACGGCGACAGCTTGGTCGCCGCCTGCGCGGAGGCGGGGTGCGACTACGTCGATCTCACCGGCGAGTCGCATTGGATCGCGAAAATGATCGCCGCGAACGAGGCGAGTGCGAAGATCTCCGGCGCACGCATCGTCTTCTCCTGCGGCTTCGACTCGATCCCCTTCGACCTCGGCGTCCTCTTTGCCGAAGAGGAGGCCAAGCGCCGCTTCGGCGCGGCGGCGCCGCGGGTGCGCGCCAGGGTCCGCGGCATGCAGGGCGGCCTCTCCGGAGGCACGTTGGCGAGCGGCATGGCGAGTATGGCGGCCATGCAGAAGGACCCCAGCATTGGCGCGCAGATGGCCGATCCGTTCGCGCTCACGCCGGGCTTCGCGGGCCCGAAGCAGCCGGACGGCGAGACTGCCTACGAGGACAAGGCCGCCGGTTCTTGGGTGGCGCCCTGGATGATGGCGGCGATCAACTCGAAGGCCGTGCACCGCTCGAACATGCTGCTCGGTTTTCCTTGGGGCCGCGACCTTCAATACGACGAGATGCTGATGGTCGACGGGCCGCCGGCCGAGGACGGTCCGCCGCCTGGCGGCTTCGCCTTTGGCCAGGCGCCGATGCCGCAGCCGGGCGAGGGGCCGACCAAGGAGGAGCGCGAGAACGGCTTCTACGACATCCTGGTCATGGCCGAGGCGGGCGACGGCCGCACGGTCCGCTGTTCGGTCAAGGGCGACATGGACCCCGGCTATGGCTCGACCGCCAAGATGCTGGGCGAGAGCGCTGTCTGCCTCGTGCGCGATGTCCCGCGCACGCGCACCCCGGGCGGCTGCTGGACAACGGCATCGGCGATGGGCGACGCGCTGATCGCACGCCTTCAGAAAAACGCCGGACTAACCTTTGCCGTGGAGGGTTGAGCCAAGCCATGGACGCGCCCGTCGCCCGCCAGGACCCCTACACCCGCGTATCTCACCGCTTTCAGCTGGCCGGCAAGCTCGCCGGCGCCCAGTCGATCCTCGGTTGGGACGCCCAGACCCACATGCCGCGCGGCGGCGCCTGGGCGCGGGGCGAGCAGATGGCGGCCCTGACCGAGGTCTCCGTCGACTTGATTGGCTCGCAGGCCGCCGCCGACGAGATCGCCGACGCTGAAGCGATGGCCGCCGCGCTCGAGCCGGACGAGCAGGCGGACGTGCGCGAGATGCGTCGCCGCTGGGTGCATGCGGCCGCTCCGCCCAAGGATTTGCAGGCGGCCAGGGCCCGCATCGCCGCCCAGCTGCAGGCGATCTGGGCCCGCGCCAAGCCGGAGAACGACTTTGCGGCGTTCGCCGGACCGTTCGCTGAGCTGCTCGGCATCGTCCGCGAAATCGCGCAGGCGAAGGCCGAGGCGCTGGGAACGACGCTCTACGGCGCCCTGCTCGACGCCTACGACCCCGGGGTCTCGGAAGCGCTGATCGACCCGATCTTCGCCGACCTCGCCGCGTTCCTGCCGCCGCTGATCGCCGAGGTTCGCGAACGCCAGGCGAGTTGGCCGGCGCCCACGCCGTTCCCGCCGGTCGCCGTCGACAGGCAAGCGTCGCTTTCGCACCGCCTTGCGATCGCGGTGGGCCACGACCCCGACCATTTCCGCATCGACCAGGCGCCGCACCCGTTCTCGGCGCCGCACAGCCCGGGCGACGTGCGCTTCACCACCCGCTACGACGTCGAAAACGTCGCCTTCTCCATCCACGCCTCGCTGCATGAAGCGGGGCATTCGATGTACGAGTACAACCTGCCCAGGGCCCTCGCGTTCAAGCCCGCCGGCGAGGCGCGCGGCATGACCGTGCACGAGAGCCAGTCGCTGTCGCTGGAGATGGTGGCCGGACGGAGCCTCGAGTTCCTCTCCTTCCTTGCGCCGCTCATGGCCGAAGAATTGGGCGGCGACGCCGCTGTCTGGGCGTTTCCAAACGTCCTCAACAATTGGCGGCGGCTCGACGACGGCTACGTCCGCGTCGAGGCGGACGAGATCTCATATCCGCTGCACGTGATCCTGCGCTACCGGCTCGAACAGGCGTTGCTCAAGGGCGACCTTCAGGTCGCCGACATCCCGACCGCCTGGGACGAGATGTTCACGAAGATGTTCGGCCGCACGCCGCCCGACCTCGAGCACGGCTGCCTGCAAGACATCCACTGGGCCGGCGGCCTGCTCGGCTACTTCCCCAACTACGCCATGGGCTCGATGCTGGCCGCCCAGCTCTTCGAGCGGGCGACCGCCGACAGCCCTGCCATCCTCGAGGGCCTGCGACGCGGTGACTTCACCGCCTACTTCGCCTGGGTGAAGCCGAACGTGCACGCCCGGGCGAGCCTGGTCGATTTCGCCACCCTGGTCGCGGATGCGACCGGCGCGCCGCTCTCCGCCGACGCCTACAAGCGCCACGTGCGCCAGCGCTACCTCGCCGAGCCAGCGCCTTAGCCGCCGCTCTCGAACGAACCGCGTCGGAGAAGACTTCAGCTGGGCTTGGAAGCGGGGCTGACGGGCATCCCGGGCGGAGCCTTGTCGCGATCGATGAATCCGCTGATGTCGCCGAGTGCGGTGCGGTCCTGATACTTCGACTTGATGTTTGGGCGGGCGCCGTCGAAGGGCGAGAAGTCTTTGTCGACGTAAGCCTTCTCCGCGTCCGTCAGCTCCCACAGCGTGCCGTCGGCGGCGATCCTGACCAGCGCCTCGCTTGGCTTGCGCGTGGATCGGCCGTAGTGACGCGCCCGCGAAGCCGCGAACGCGGTGGCGAGGGCCTGCCAAGGGCTCTGTCGCTGGATCCGCCGCGCAAGATAGTAGTGGGCCCGGAACCGAACCCAGTATGGCGCCGGCTGACTCCCGCGGTCCGCTCTATCGCTCATCAGCCCCGCAGCCGCCTCAGACGGGCCTGGCCGCGCTGGCGGCCCAGCGCGGCATGAGCTCGTTGCTGGGGAGGGTCGGATCCAGCACCTTTCGCGCGGTGGCCGCGCCCGCCACCGGCAGGCGCGCTGGGTCCAACAGGCCCACCTGCACGAGCACGGAGGCCTGATCCCAGTAGATGTGCTCGTGCGCAACCCGACCGTCGTCGAAGCGGACGATGGCGACGAGCGGGACCTCGACCCGCTTGCCTGTCGGCGCCACGCCGGGGAGCATCCAATCCACTTCGCAGGTGTGGGTGAACCGGAACAGCATCTCGTCGACGATCTGGTCGGCGCCCACCGTGCGGCTGACCGGCACGCGTTCCGTGTCCGGCGGATTGGCGCCGATGAAGTGGTGCTTGTAGAAGCGCTTCAGCTGGTCGTGGCCCACGCCGCCGGTCATGGTCGGCACATGATTGACGTACGGGTCGGGCGTCATGGTGGCCATGGTGGCGTCCACGTCGCGGATCTCGAACTCGCAGCGGCAGTGCGCCTCCCAAAGGGCGGCGAGGTCGTGGCCGGACATCCGATTCTCCTCCCGCGGAACTTAGGTCAGACGCCGGATCTGTAGGGGGACATGTCCATCCCTGGATAGCGCGCGGCCACGCCGTCTAGGGTCTCCTCGGTCCAGTACGGATGGCCAGGCGCCGGAAAGCCCAAAAGCTCCCGCTCTTCCAGGGTCGCCGCTTCGATCCACCGGCGGAACGAGCGGTAGACGGCCTGCTCCGGCCAGCCGACGATCCCGACCCAAGGACATCCGGCCGGCGAGTAGGTGATGAAGTGGCCCAGCCGTCCGCCTTCGCGCTTGAATTTCGTTCCGCGATGGAAAGTGCGCATGCTGTAGGCCAGCACCGATCCGCCCGGCACGGTCACCTTGACCTCATTTTCGTATAAGGCGGGTCTCGCTTCGGGGCTGTAGACCGTGGGCGACAGGATGCGCTCCGGATAGCGCTTCTTCGAGCACACGGCTGTGGGAGCGAGGTCTTCGTCGACATCGGTGTAGTACAAGAGATAGGCTGTCTGCCAGTATTGCGGCAGGTCTGGCGGGTAAGTCAGCGTGTGATTGCCGTAATCACAGTGCATGTGCTGCTCTTGGTCGGCCGGATGACCGAAGCTCTTCAAGCTCAGGTCCGATTGCTCGCAAACAATCGGATTGCCCCCGGCCATGATGGACGCGAAACGCCTCAGTTCGGGATGCAGGGTGTTGCGGTTAAGTTGCTCGCCTCGGAATGGAAATCGGACCCGCCGCCGGTCCGTTTCCGTTGTCGCCCAACCCTCCGGCCTCCCCGCGGCCGGATCGCGGACGAAGTCGACCCAGCCAGGGTGAAGGCTGTCGATCTCGTCCAACGTCCGCTGGAGCTCGTC
>DATGIN010000272.1:0-6623 GCA_035295705.1 Caulobacteraceae bacterium | reverse complement strand
GAGAGGATGGCGCCGACCGGCAGGAGGTTGCGCGCCTCGCCGCCGTTCGCCAGCCGCTTGTAGTTCCCGTCGTCGTCGAGCACCGCCATCGCCGGCCGAAGATCCGACCCGCGCGGGCTCGCCCGCCAGTCGATGATCACGCGGTTCGAAATCCCCGTGGCTTCATCGGCTTCCTCGCGGACGGAAAGCGCATCGACGAGGTCCTCGAACCGGACCCGGCCGCCCACTTCGGTGATGATCGGCGTGGTGTACGGGTCCCATTCGGCGATGCGATCGCCCTTCTTGACCGCGTCGCCGTCCTTCACCCGCAAGCGCGCGCCGTAAGGTGGCTTGTAGGATTCCCGATCCTTGCCATCGACCTGGATCACGATCTGGGTGTTGCGGCTCATGACGATGAGCGCACCGTCCGCCGCCGCCACGGTGGCGCCATCGATGCGCACCACGCCGTCGTTCGAACTCTCGAACAGCGACTGCTCGGCCACCTGCGCGGTGCCTCCGATGTGGAAGGTGCGCATGGTGAGCTGGGTGCCGGGCTCGCCGATCGACTGCGCGGCGATGACGCCCACCGCCTCGCCGATGTTCACCGGCGTGCCGCGGGCGAGGTCGCGCCCGTAGCAGGCGGCGCAGATGCCGATCTTGGCCTCGCAGGTCAGAGACGAGCGAACCTTGACCGACTGCACGCCCGCTTCCTCGATCGCCTCGGTCAGCGGCTCGTCCAGGTAGGTGTCGGCCGGTACGATGACTTCGCCCGTGCTCGGATCCTTCACGTCCTCGGCGGTCTGACGGCCGAGCACCCGCGTGCCGAGCGAAACCATGACGTCGCCGCGCTCGACCACCGCGTGGAGGGTGATGCCGCGCGTGGTGCCGCAGTCCTCCTCGGTGATGATGCAGTCCTGCGCCACGTCGACCAGCCGCCGCGTCAGGTAGCCGGAGTTGGCGGTCTTGAGCGCGGTGTCGGCCAGTCCCTTGCGCGAGCCGTGCGTGGAGTTGAAGTACTCCAGCACCGTCAGTCCCTCCTTGAAGTTGGAGATGACCGGCGTCTCGATGATCTCGCCGGAGGGCTTGGTCATCAGGCCGCGCATGCCGCCAAGCTGACGCATCTGCGCCTGGCTGCCGCGGGCGCCCGAGTGGGCCATCATGTAGATCGAGTTTGGCTCGACCTCCCGGCCTGCCTCGTCCTTCTGCTGGGTGGAGATTTCCGCCATCATCTCGTCGGCGACCCGGTCGGTCGCCTTCGCCCAAGCATCGACCACCTTGTTGTACTTCTCGCCGCGGGTGATGAGGCCGTCGGCGTATTGCTGCTCGTACTCGGCCGTCAGCTTGCGGGTTTCTTCTACCAGCGCCCGCTTCCGCTCGGGGATGACGATGTCGTCCTTGCCGAACGAGATGCCGGCCTTGGCCGCCTCCTTGAAGCCCAGGCCCATCACTTGGTCGGCGAAGATGACCGTCGCCTTCTGACCGCAGTGCCGGTAGACGGCGTCGATCAGGTTGCCGATCTCCTTCTTGGTCAGCGCCTTCTCGACCAGCCGGTGGCCGATCTGCGGGTGGTGGGGCAGCAGCGCCGCGATCTTCATGCGGCCGGGCGTGGTTTCGATCACCCGCGTTTGAGCCGCGCCCGTCTCGTCGGACTCGGTGTAGCGGGCCCTGATCTTCGAGTGCAGCGTCACGACGCCGGCGTCGAGAGCGGCCTCGATCTCGCCGATGTCGAAGAACGCCTTGCCCTCGCCTGGTTCGCCGTCCTTCGCCAGCGACAGGTGATAGAGGCCGAGCACCATGTCCTGCGAAGGCACGATGATCGGCCGTCCGTTCGCCGGCGACAGGATGTTGTTCGTCGACATCATCAAGACGCGGGCTTCCAGCTGGGCTTCGAGGCTCAGCGGGACGTGCACCGCCATCTGGTCGCCGTCGAAGTCGGCGTTGAAGGCGGCGCAGACCAGCGGATGCAGCTGGATCGCCTTGCCTTCGATCAGGCGCGGCTCGAACGCCTGGATTCCAAGGCGGTGCAGCGTCGGCGCCCGGTTCAACAGCACCGGGTGCTCGCGGATCACCTCCTCGAGCACGTCCCAGACCGCGCCCTGCTCGCGCTCGACCATCCGCTTGGACTGCTTGACGGTGCCGGAAAGGCCCTTGGCGTCGAGGCGCGCGTAGATGAACGGCTTGAACAGCTCGAGCGCCATCTTCTTCGGCAGGCCGCACTCGTGCAGCTTCAGCTCTGGCCCGACCACGATGACCGAGCGGCCCGAGTAGTCGACGCGCTTGCCCAAGAGGTTCTGCCGAAAGCGGCCCTGCTTGCCCTTCAGCATGTCGGCCAGCGACTTCAGCGGGCGCTTGTTGGCGCCGGTGATGACGCGGCCGCGGCGGCCGTTGTCGAACAGGGCGTCGACCGCCTCCTGCAGCATCCGCTTCTCGTTGCGGATGATGATGTCGGGCGCCCGCAGCTCGATGAGCCGCTTCAGCCGGTTGTTGCGGTTGATGACGCGTCGGTAGAGGTCGTTCAGGTCGCTGGTGGCGAAACGGCCGCCGTCGAGCGGCACCAGGGGACGCAGTTCCGGCGGGATCACCGGGATGACCGTCAGGATCATCCACTCCGGCTTGTTGCCGCTCTCGATGAACGCCTCGATGATCTTGAGGCGCTTGGACGCCTTCTTCTGCTTGATGTCGGAGGTGGTTGTCGCCAGCTCCTCACGCAGCTTGTCCGCCTCTTTGGCGAGGTCGATCTGCTGCAGCATGCCCCGAACCGCCTCGGCGCCGATCTCGGCGGTGAAGCTGTCGTCGCCGTACTCTTCCTGCAGGTTCAGGTAGTCGTCTTCCGAGAGCAGCTGGTACTGCTTGAGCGGCGTCAGCCCCGGCTCGGTGACGATGTAGTACTCGAAATAGAGCACCCGCTCGATGTCCTTGAGCGGCATGTCGAGCATCAGCGCGATGCGGCTCGGCAGGCTCTTCAGGAACCAGATGTGCGCGACCGGCGAGGCCAGCTCGATGTGGCCCATCCGCTCGCGGCGCACGCGCGCCAGCGTTACCTCGACGCCGCACTTCTCGCAGATGATGCCCTTGTATTTCATGCGCTTGTACTTGCCGCACAAGCACTCGTAGTCCTTGTTCGGGCCGAAAATCCGCGCGCAGAACAGGCCGTCGCGTTCCGGCTTGAACGTGCGGTAGTTGATGGTCTCCGGCTTCTTGATCTCGCCGAATGACCACGACTTGATCTTCTCCGGCGAGGCCAGGGAGATGCGGATCTGGTCGAAGGTCGGCGCGGTGACGACCGGGTTGAAGATGTTCAGGACTTCCTGGTTCATCTGGTATCCAATTCAAACGTGAGGGACGGAGCGAGCGGCGGAAGCGCCCGGCCGGATCGGCTCCGGCCGGGTCGGACCCCGCGTCAGGTCGCGTCCTCCAATTCAACGTTCAGGCCGAGGGAGCGCATCTCCTTGACCAGCACGTTGAAGCTTTCCGGGATGCCGGCTTCGAAGGCGTCGTCGCCGCGGACGATGGACTCATAGACCTTGGTCCGGCCCGCGACGTCGTCCGACTTCACCGTCAGCATCTCCTGCAGGTTGTACGCGGCGCCGTAGGCCTCGAGCGCCCACACCTCCATCTCGCCGAAGCGCTGACCGCCGAACTGCGCCTTGCCACCCAGCGGTTGCTGGGTGACCAGGCTGTAGGGGCCGATCGAGCGGGCGTGGATCTTGTCGTCCACCAGGTGATGCAGCTTCAGCATGTAGATGTAGCCCACGGTCACCGGACGTAGGAACGCCTCGCCGGTCTGGCCGTCGACCAGGGTCACCTGGCCGGTGCGGTCGAGCCCCGCCTCTTCGAGCAGCTCCTCGATGTCGTTGATATGCGCGCCGTCGAACACCGGCGTGGCGATGGGGACGCCGTGCGCCAGGTTGCGGGCGAGCTCGAGAAGATCCTCTTCGCTCTTCGGAAGCTCCTGCTCCTTGCCGTAGAGCTTGGTCAGGTGGTCGACGAGCGCCTTCTTCTGCCCGCCATTCCGCCACGCCTCGAGGAGGTCGCTGATTTTGCGGCCCATGCCGGCGGACGCCCAGCCGAGGTGGGTCTCGAAGATCTGGCCGACGTTCATCCGCGACGGCACGCCGAGCGGATTGAGCACCAGGTCGACCGGCGTCCCGTCCTCGAGGTGCGGCATGTCCTCGATCGGCAGAATCTTGGAGATGACGCCCTTGTTGCCGTGGCGGCCGGCCATCTTATCGCCCGGCTGCAGCTTGCGCTTCACCGCGACGAAGACCTTGACCATCTTCATGACGCCGGGCGGCAGTTCGTCGCCGCGCTGCAGCTTGTCGACCTTGTCCTCGAACCGTCGGTCGAGGCCCTTGCGGGCGTCGTCGAACTGGCCGCGCATGGCTTCCAGCTCGCCCTGCGCCTTGTCCTCGGAAAGGGTGATCTGCCACCAGAGTCCAGGCGCAATGTCCTCGAGCTTTTCGGGCGTGATCTCGCCGCGGCCCAGGCCCTTCGGTCCCGAGGTCGCGGTCTTGCCGACCAGCAGCTCGCGCAGGCGCGCCTGGAAGTTCCGGTTCAGGATCGCGAAGGTGTCGTCGCGGTCCTTGCCGAGGCGGTCGATCTCCTCGCGCTCGATGGCGAGCGCCCGCTCATCCTTGTCAACGCCGTGCCGGTTGAAGACCCGCACTTCGACGATGGTGCCTGCAACCCCCGGCGGCAGCCTGAGCGAGGTGTCGCGGACGTCGGACGCCTTCTCGCCGAAGATGGCTCTGAGGAGCTTCTCTTCCGGCGTCATCGGGCTTTCGCCCTTCGGGGTGACCTTGCCGACCAGGATGTCGCCGGGCAGCACCTCCGCCCCGATCGCCACGATGCCCGCCTCGTCGAGGTTGCGCAGCGCCTCCTCGCCGACGTTCGGAATGTCGCGGGTGATCTCTTCCGGCCCGAGCTTGGTGTCGCGGGCCATGACCTCAAACTCCTCGATGTGGATCGAGGTGAAGACGTCGTCGCGCACGATGCGCTCGGAGATCAGGATCGAGTCTTCGAAGTTGTAGCCGTTCCAGGGCATGAACGCGACGAGGGCATTGCGGCCCAGCGCCAGTTCGCCGAGGTCGGTCGAAGGCCCGTCGGCGATCGTGTCGCCGGCCTCCACCCGGTCGCCCACCCGCACCAGAGGTCGTTGGTTGATGCAGGTGTTGGTGTTCGATCGCTGGAACTTGGCCAGGCGATAGATGTCGACGCCGGGCTTGGTCGGATCGGTTTCTTCGGTCGCCCGGATGACGATGCGGGTGCCGTCGAGCTGTTCCACGACGCCTTTGCGGGTCGCGACCACGGTCGCTCCGGAGTCGCGCGCCACGACGCTTTCCATGCCCGTGCCGACCAGCGGCGCATCCGACTGGATGAGCGGCACCGCCTGCTTTTGCATGTTCGAGCCCATCAGCGCCCGCGTCGGGTCGTCGTTCTCGAGGAACGGGATGAGCGATGCGGCGACCGAGACGACCTGCTTGGGCGAAACGTCGATCAGGTCGACCTGGTCCTTGGCCAGCAGCGACGGCTCGCCGTTGATCCGTCCCGGCACCAGGTCTTCGACGATCTCGCCGTTCTTGAGCGCGATGTTGGCCTGGGCGATGACGTGCTTGGCCTCTTCCATCGCCGACATGTAGATCACTTCGTCGGTGATCTTGCCGTCGATCACACGGCGGTACGGGCTCTCGATGAAGCCGTACTTGTTCACCACCGCATGCGTCGCGAGACTGTTGATCAGGCCGATGTTCGGCCCTTCCGGCGTCTCGATCGGACAGATGCGGCCGTAGTGCGTCGGGTGCACGTCGCGCACCTCGAAACCGGCGCGCTCGCGGGTGAGACCGCCCGGGCCAAGCGCCGAGAGGCGCCGCTTGTGGGTGATCTCGCTGAGCGGGTTGGTCTGATCCATGAACTGCGAGAGCTGTGACGAGCCGAAGAACTCGCGCACTGCAGCCGCGGCGGGCTTTGCGTTGATCAGATCGTGCGGCATGACCGTGTCGATATCGACCGAGCTCATGCGCTCCTTGATCGCCCGCTCCATGCGGAGCAGCCCGACGCGGTACTGGTTCTCCAGGAGCTCGCCCACCGAGCGCACCCGGCGGTTGCCGAGGTTGTCGATGTCGTCGATCTCGCCGCGGCCGTCGCGCAGGCCGACCAGCGTGCGCAGCACCGCGATCACGTCCTCCTTGCGGATGACGCGCTCCTCGTCGGAGGTGTCGAGCTCGAGCCGCATGTTCATCTTCACGCGGCCGACGCTCGAGAGGTCGTAGCGCTCCTGGTCGAAGAACAGGCTCTTGAACATCGCCTCGGCGGCTTCGACCGTCGGCGGCTCGCCCGGGCGCATCACCCGGTAGATGTCGAAGAGCGCGTCCTCGCGGACCGAGTTCTTGTCCACGCGCAGGGTGTTGCGCATGTACGGGCCGACGGTGACGCCGTCGATGTCCAGGACGTCGATGGTGGTGAAGCCCAGCTCCTCAAGCGCGGCGATACCCGCCGCGTCGAGCTCGTCGCCCGCCTCGGCGTAGATCTCGCCCGTCTCGGCGTTGACCTCGTCGCGGGCCAGGAAGCGGCCGATCAGCGCTTCGGGCGAGAGCAGCAACGTCTTCAAGCCATTATCCTGCAGGCGCTTGGCCTGGCGGGCGCTG
>DATGIN010000271.1:0-14581 GCA_035295705.1 Caulobacteraceae bacterium | reverse complement strand
GCGGCAGGCCGACAGCCAGTCGCGGGTGAAGGCGTCGTAGGCTTCAAACGAGGCGAACCGGTCCCACTCGTCGTCGACGGCGTCGACCTTGGAATTGTCGGGCCTCAAGAGGTCGCCGCCCAGCTGCAGGTTGTAGGGCGGGTCGGCGAACACGAGGTCGGCGCAGGCGTCGGGCAGCCCGGCCAGCGCCTCGACGCAGTCGCCTTCGATGATGGTTTCCGGTCCGAAGCTCATGCACACCCCACCGTCCGCCGACGGTGAGGCGCTACGGTTAAAAAGCCGTGTTTGCGGCCGATCGACCAGGAGCTCGCAACCTGAATACGACCGGCGGCGAGCGCTCACCCTGCCCCCTCCCCGCAGGAGCGGGGAGAGGACGCCCGACCCGGCGGCCCCGCGATTCGACTAGGCGTCGCCGCCCAGGCCCTGGCGGGCCATGTCGAGCTCGTCGGCGTAGCGGCGGAGCGCGTAGCCTTCGGTCAGGAGGCCGATCACCTTGCGGTCGACCAGGTCCTCGACGACGGCCAGCGCCTCGCTCTCGGTGCGGTCGAAGATGGCGACCGCCTGCTTGATGTTCATCGCCGGCGTCAGCGGGCTCTCGCCCCAGCGGGCGATGTCGTGCGCGGTGCGCTTGGCGTCTTCCTCGGGCCGATCGGCGGAAGCGTAGGCTTCGGCGGTCAGCACCATCCCCTCGTAGCGCCCCTCCGCATCCACGACCACGACCCGCTGCGTCGAGCCCAGCGGATAGCGGCGGCGGAGCTCGGCCAGGCTCGCATCGGCCGGGATGGTCGAGGGATCGCGCCGCATCATCCGCCCGACCGTCAGCGTGCGCATCCATCCGACGTCGATGGCGCTGCGGATCGTCTCGCCGCGCACGTGCAGGCGCCAGGTCGAGAAGGAGTAGCCGAAGGTCTCGCGCACCACGATCGAGGTGATGATCGCCGCCGCCAGCACGACGGTGGTCACCGCGAAGTCGCCGGTCGTCTCCAGCACCAGAAACGACATGGTGAGCGGGCCGCCGATCACCGCGACGGCGAACGACGACATGCCGACCAGGATGCAGATGGTGGGATCGATGCCGAGCTGCGGCGCAAACGCCTCGGCGGCGGTCGCGAAGAGCTTGCCCACCAAGGCGCCAAGGAACAGGGAAGCGAAGAAGAGGCCGCCGCGGAAGCCCGAGCCGAGGCTGACCGTCGAGGCCAGCATCTTGAGCGCGATCAGCAGCACCAGCGCCCAGATCGAAAGCCGGGCGGCGATGTCGACGCCGAGCGCGCCGTGGCCAGACGCCAGGACCTGCGGCGTCATCAGCGCCAGCGCCGTCATCACGCAGCCGCCCAGCGCCGGGCGTATCGGCCGCGGCGCGCGCACCGTGTTGAGAAGGTTCTCCGCAAGGCTGGTGGCGCGCATCAGGGTCACGCCCAGCAGCGCGCACACCAGGCCGAGCACGATCATGCTGGGATAATCGGCGACGTGCAGCGAGCCCACCGCCGGCATGTGCAGGTCGTAGGTGGTGGCGCGAACCGCGCGGGCGGTCACCACGCCGGCGAGGCTGGCCGCCAGCACCGCGCCCACCGTCGCCACCGTATAGGTGCCGATGATGAGCTCGAAGGCGTAGAAGGCGCCGGTAAGCGGGGCGCCGAACGCGGCGCCGATCGCGGCCCCAGCGCCGCAGCCCACGAATACCCGGAGATCGTTGCGGCGGAGGCGAAGCAGCACGCCGAGCTTGGACGCGAAGCCCGAGCCCACCTGCGCATAGCCGCCTTCGAGGCCCACCGAGGCCCCGAACCCGTTGGAAACCAGCGTCTGGGCCGTCACCCAGAGCGAGTCCCGCAGCGACATGCGCCCGCCGTGCAACGCATTGGCTTCGATCGGGTCGACCGGCGTCGTGGGGCGACGGCTGCGCCACAGCCAGGCGCCGACGCCGAGGATGAGGCCGCCGGCGATCGGCGCCGCGTAGCCGCGCGGGAGCTTGGCGACTCCGCTGACATGCTCGGCCCCGACGCCGAACAGCAGGACGTGCAGGGCGCTGGAGAGGGTGCCGAGCAGCGCGACCGCGAGTCCGGCGGCGACGCCGAGCACGATCGCCATGACGATCAGCACGAGCTCGCTGCGCCGCACCAGGCCGCGCAGGCGCCGCGCCATCGTCCCGGCGGCGCGGCCCGGCAGGTTCAGCGTCTGGCCCGCCTCAGAAGAGGGTTGGAGCGTCATCCCAGAAATCGCTCGCGGCCAGCATGGGGTCGCCGCCGGCGAGCGCGATCTTGACCGGCGCCCAGGCCATCCGGTGGATGGGGCTCGGCCCCAGCCGCGAGAGCGCCTCGCCGTGCACCGGCGCGCGGTAGCCCTTGTGCTCGGCGAAGCCGTAGCCGGGATAGACGTCATCCATCTCGGCCATCAGCCGGTCGCGCGCCGTCTTGGCCAGGATCGAGGCGGCGGCGATGGAAAGCGAGGTGGCGTCGCCCTTGACCACCGTCTTCACCGGGCACGGCAGGACGAAGCGGTAGTTGCCGTCGACCAGCGCGAAGACGGGCTGCACGCCCAGGGCCTCGACGGCGCGCCGCATGGCGACGCCGGTCGCGTGCAGGATGTTGAACGATGCGATCTCGTCGACGCTGGCGAAGGCCACCGCCCAGGCGAGCGCTTTCGCCTTGATCTCGCCTTCCAGCCGCTCGCGCGCGAGGGCGGTGAGGACCTTCGAGTCGTTGATGCCCTTCGGGACCTTCTTCGGGTTCAGGATCACCGCCGCCGCGGCGACCGGGCCGGCCCAAGGTCCCCGACCGGCCTCATCGACCCCGCAGACCGGCGCGGGACAATCGCGCTCGAGCCTGAGGTGCGGCTTGGGCGGGCGCCGGCGGGCGGCCTTCGCCGCCGGCATCAGGCCGCCCCCATCCGCGCGACCGCCGCGTGGCGGAAGCAGTCCGTGACATGGTCGTTCACGACGCCGGTCGCCTGCATGAAGGCGTAGACGATCACCGGCCCGCAGAACTTGAAACCCTTGGCCTTGAGCGCCTTCGACATTTCGGCTGCGAGCGGCGTCTGCGCCGGAATCTCGCTCATCGCGCGCCAGTGGTTCTGCACCGGCTTGCCGTCGGTGAAGCTCCAGATGAAGGCCGAGAAATCCTCGCCGCGCTCGCGCATGTCGAGGTAGCGCCTCGCGCCATCGATCGCGGCGTCGATCTTGGCGTTCGAGCGGATGATGCCGGCGTCGGCCATCAGCCGCGCCCGGTCCTCGGGCCCGAAGCGGGCGACCACGTCCGGATCGAAGCCCTTGAACGCGCTACGGAAGCCCTCGCGCTTTCTGAGGATGGTGATCCAGGCGAGGCCGGCCTGGAACCCGTCCAGCACCAGCTTCTCCCACAGGGCCCGGCTGTCCCGCTCCGGCACGCCCCACTCGTCGTCGTGGTAGGCCGCGTACAGCGGGTCGCCCCCGTCGGCCCAGGCGCATCGAATCGCGGCTCCGCCCATGCGGCCAACCTAGGCCGGCGGAAGCGGCGAGCGAAGGGCCTCTAGCGGTGCGCCGCGAAGTATCGCGGCTGCTCTGCGGTGACGGGATGGCCAGCGACGGTCAGGCTCGCCGTCTCGATCCGGTCGAGGCGCAGCAGCGCCATGGCGCGGCCGTCGACGGCGGAGCGGATCTCGCCGGCGCGCAGCGTTCCGGCCAGGACTTCCGCGCCGAACGGCGGCGCCGGCCCCTCGAACCTGAGCGGCAGCATGCGCGACTTGATCTGGCCCCGGCGCTTCATGCGCGAGGTGGTCTCCTGGCCGACGAAGCAGCCCTTCTGGAAGTCGATGCCGTTCAGGAGGTCGAAGTTCGCTTCGATCGGATAGTCGTCCGGCGCATCCTTCGCCGGGTCGGGGACGCCGAGGCCCAGGCGCATGGCGTCGTAGGCCGCCTCATCCACGATCTCGCCGGCGCCTGGCGGATCCCCGTAGGCCCGGCGGCCAAGTCCATCGAGACGGGGGTCGGGGAGACCGCCGCGCCCGCCGTTCCAGACCGCCCAGACGTCCGCAACGACCGCGGCGATCTCCACCTTGGCGCGGAGCCTGTAGATCGTGAGCCGCTGGATCAGCGCCTGCTGCCGGTCGGCGGCGACGTCCAGCCAGCAGCCCGCGTCGCGGCCCAGGATGAAGAGGTCGAACAGCAGCTTGCCCTGCGGCGTGAGGAGCGCGCCGAAGCGGAGTTGGCCCGCCTGGAGCGTCTCGACGTCCTGGGTGAGGAGGCCCTGCAGGAAGGCGCGCCAATCGGGGCCGATCACGCCAACGACGGCGCGGCTCGCGAGGCGGGCGGCTTTTCCGGACTCGGCCATGCGCCAGAGATGGCGCCGGCTTGGCTGGAGCGCCAGTGCAGGCCCGCCTATAGAAGCGGGCGATGGCGGGGACATTCGACCTGATCGTGCGCGGCGGCGAGGTGGTGAACCACGCCGGGCGGGGGCGCGCCGACGTCGGCGTGACGGGGGGCAGGATCGCCGAGATCGGCGACCTCGCGCACGCGTCGGCGGCCGAGGTGTTGGATGCGAGCGGGCTGACGGTGCTTCCCGGCGTGGTCGACACCCAGGTGCACTTCCGCGAGCCCGGGATGGAGTGGAAGGAGGACCTGGAGAGCGGCTCGCGCGGCGCGGTGCTGGGCGGCGTGACCGCGGTGTTCGAGATGCCGAACACCGATCCGACCACGACTAGCCCCGAGGCGCTGGCCGACAAGCTCGCGCGCGCCAAGGGGCGGATGCATTGCGACCACGCCTTCTACGTCGGCGGGACGCACGAGAACGCCGACGACCTCGGCGCGCTCGAACGCCTGCCCGGCTGCTGCGGGGTCAAGGTGTTCATGGGCTCGTCCACCGGATCGCTGTTGATCGCCGACGACGCCGGCCTCGAGCGCGTGCTGCGCGCCATCCGCCGCCGCGCCGCCTTCCACTCCGAGGACGACTTCCGCCTGAACGAGCGCAAGCCGCTGGCGCGGGCCGGCGACTGGACGAGCCACCCGGACGTGCGCGACGCCGAAACCGCCATCCGCTCGTCGAAGCGGCTGCTGGCCATGGCGCGCGCGGCCGGAAAGCGCATCCACGTGCTGCACACCACCACGGCCGAGGAGATCGAGCTCTTCGCCGCCAACAAGGACATCGCTACCTGCGAGATCACCCCCCAGCACCTGACGCTGGTCGCGCCGGAGGCGTACGAGCGGCTTAAAGGGCTGGCGCAGATGAACCCGCCGATCCGCGACGCGCGCCATCACGCCGGGCTCTGGCGTGGGATCGCCCAGGGCGTCGCCGACGTGATCGGCTCGGACCACGCGCCGCACACGCTGGAAGAGAAGGCCAGGGACTATCCGGCGTCGCCTTCCGGGATGCCCGGCGTGCAGACGCTGGTGCCGATGATGCTCACGCACGTGGCGGAGGGACGGCTGAGCCTGGAGCGGTTCGTCGACCTGACCAGCCACGGCGCGGCGCGGGTGTTCGGCATGGCGCTGAAGGGCCGCATGGCGGTCGGCTACGACGCCGATCTCACGGTCGTGGACCTGAAGGCGCGCCGCGTGTTCAAGAACGAAGACCAGGCCAACAAGGCCGGCTGGACGCCGTTCGCCGGCATGGAGGCGAAGGGGTGGCCGGTGGCCACCATCATCCGGGGGAGGATTGTGATGCGCGACGACGAGGTGATCGCCGAGGGGACGGGCGCGCCGGTCCGCTTCCTGGAGACGCTGGAGGCCCGGCCATGAACGGCGCAGACGCCGTCCTGCAGACGCTGGCCGACAACGGCGTTCGCGCCTGCTTCGCCAATCCGGGCACCAGCGAGATGCAGTTCGTCGCCGCGCTCGACCGCGAGCCGCGCATCCGCCCGGTGCTCTGCCTGTTCGAGGGCGTGGTCTCGGGCGCGGCCGACGGCTACGGTCGGATGGCGGGAAACCCGGCCGTGACGCTGTTCCACCTCGGCCCCGGCTATGGCAACGGAATCGCCAATTCGCACAACGCCCGGCGGGCCTTTACGCCCATCGTCAACGTGATCGGCGACCACGCCACCTACCACCAGAAGAACGACGCGCCGCTGGGCTCCGACATCCAGGGCCTGGCGAAGGTGAACTCGCGCTGGGTGAAGTCGGCGAAGAGCGCCGACGATGCCGCCGATCTCGCCGCCGAGGCGGTGCAGGCGAGCTTCGGGCCGCCGGGCGGCTCGGCCAGCCTGATCCTGCCGGCCGACTGCGCGTGGAGCCCGGCGAGCCGCCTGGGCGGCGTGCTCACCCGGCCCTCGCGGATGAGCGTGAGCGGCGATGTGGTCGACGCCGCGGCGAAAGCCGTCAGGGACGCCAAGAAGCCGGTCGTGCTGATGGGATCCTCCGCCTGCCGCGAGGCGGGGCTCGAGGCCGCAGGCCGGATCGCCGCCGCCGGCGTACGGATGATCGCCGACACCTTCATCGCGCGGCAGCCCAGGGGCGCCGGGCGCTTCTCGCCCGACAAGATGCAGTACTTCGGCGAGGCGGCGCTGAAGGACCTCGAAGGCGTCGACCTCATGCTGCTGGCCGGGACGAAGGAGCCCGTCGCCTTCTTCGCCTACCCCGATGCGCCCACGGTGCTCGTTCCGGACGGCTGCCGGCAGCTGACGCTGGCCGAGCCGCACGAGGATGCGGAGGGCGCGCTCGCCGCGCTGGCCGACGCGCTCGGCGCGCCGTCCGCCGCCGCGCCGAACGCGCTCAACCTGCCGGATGCGCCGAGCGGTCCGGTCGACGCGCGCAGCGTCGGCGCCTCGATCGGGCGGCACATGCCGGACGAAGCGATCATCTCGGACGATTCGGTCACCTCCGGCATGGGGACCGTGATGCAGACCCGCGACGCGCGGCGTCACGACTGGCTGGGCCTGACCGGCGGCGCGATCGGCCAAGGCATTCCGGCCGCGGTCGGCGCCGCCGTGGCCTGCCCAAATCGCAAGGTGCTGTCGCTGAACGGCGACGGCGCCGCGGCCTATACCGCCCAGGGGCTCTGGACCATCGCGCGCGAGAACCTCGACGTCTGCGTCGTGATCTTCGCCAACCACGTCTATCGGATCCTCAGCGTCGAATACATGCGCACCGGCTCGGGCGACCCTGGCCCGGCGGCCGCCAGCCTGCTCGACCTTGGCAACCCGCGCATGGACTGGGTTTCGATCGCCAAGGGCTTCGGCCTGCCCGCCGAGCGCTGCGAGACCGCCGAGCGCTTCGACGCCGTGTTCGAGAGCGCCATGGCCAACAAGGGCCCGATGCTGATCGAGGCGGCCCTAGCCTAGCAGGCCAAGGCGGAGCGCCTTGGCGAACAGCGTCGGCGTCTCGGCCAGGGCCTGCTCGTAGGGCAGCCAGATGAGCTCGGGCGCGGCCGCCGGTTCGGCCTCCGCGCGGTAGACGTCGAGAGTGATCGAGAAGTGGGTGAAGCCGTGCTCGACCTGACCGATCCGGCGCCAGGCCGCATCGGCGGGCGCCGCGGCGCGGGCGGCCGCCTCGCTCGGCCGCTCCGCCACCCAGTCCGTCGTCGGCAGGCCGAGCATGCCGCCCAGCAGCCCCTTTGACGGGCGTCGGTCGAGCGCGACCGCGGCGCCCCGCGTGAGGACAAAGACAGCGCCGTGCCGGTGCGGCCGGTCGGGCTTGGGCGATTTGCGCGGATAGGGGTCGGGATCCCCCGCCGCCCCCGCCTGGCAGGCGTCCGCCAGCGGGCAGCGGTCGCAGAGCGGCGCCGCCGGGCGGCACACCATCGCGCCCAGGTCCATCATCGCCTGCGCCCAGTCGCCGGGCCGCTCGGCGTCCGCAAGCGCGCCGGCGAGCCGCACCAGCTGCGGCTTGGCCGCCGGCAACGGGGTCTCCACGGCGTGCAGCCGCGCGATCACGCGCTCGACGTTGGCGTCGACAACGTTGGCCGGCCGGTCGAAGGCGATGGCCGCGATGGCGGCCGCGGTATAGGCGCCGATCCCAGGCAGGTCGCGCAGCTTGGCCTCGGTGTCCGGAAACCGTCCACCGAGCTCGCCGGCGACGAGGCGGGCGCAGGCCAGAAGGTTGCGGGCGCGGGCGTAGTAGCCGAGGCCCGCCCAGGCCCCCATCACCTCGCCATCGTCCGCCGCCGCGAGCGCCTGCACGCTCGGCCAGCGCCCGGTGAACTTGAGGAAGTAGCCGGCGGCGTGCGGTATCGTGGTCTGCTGCAGCATGACCTCGGACAGCCAGACCCGGTAAGGATCGGCTCGCACGCCGCGGGCGCGCGGCGCCGGCGATACGCGCCAGGGCAAGGCCCGGGCGTTCCGGTCGTACCAGTCGAGCAGCCTGCGGCGGAGTCGAGCCTTCTGCATGCGCCCTGGGTGATAGCCGCGCCTTGCGCGCGCGGACACAGCCAATAAGAAGGATGGAACCCGGAGAGAGACAGGCGTCGGCGACGCCAGCCCCAACCGAATGGAGCCCCAGCGATGCCTCGCGTGAAGTTCGGCGCTTTCCTTGCGCCCCACCATCCGATCGGCGAGCACCCGATGCTGCAGTTGCGCAGCGACCTCGCGCTGGCCGAGCGCCTGGACCAGCTCGGCTACGACGAGTTCTGGGTCGGCGAGCACCACTCGACCGGCTGGGAGGTGATCGCCTCGCCGGAGCTGTTCCTGGCTGCGGCCGGCGAGCGCACGCACCGCATCCGCCTCGGCACCGGGGTGATCTCGCTGCCCTACCACCATCCGTTCAACGTGGCCCAGCGGATGGTGCAGCTGGACCACATGACCGGCGGGCGGGTCATCTTCGGCTCCGGCCCCGGCGCGCTGCCGTCCGACGCGTTCGTGCTCGGCATCGATCCGATGGTGCAGCGCGACCGCCAGGACGAGGCGATCGGCGTCATCAAGCGTCTGTTCGCCGGCGAGCGCGTCACCCACGAGAGCGACTGGTTCACCCTGCGCGACGCGCGCCTGCAGCTTTTCCCGTTGCAGGAGGACATGCCGTTCGCGGTCGCTTCGCAGATCAGCCCGTCCGGCATGACGCTGGCCGGCAAGTACGGAATCGGCGTGCTGTCGATCGGATCGATGTCGACCGCCGGCCTGCAGGCTCTGCCGACGCAGTGGAGCTTCGCCGAGGAGGCGGCGGCCAAGCACGGCCAGACCGTCGACCGAGCCAACTGGCGGGTGGTGATGAGCTGGCACATCGCCGAGACCCGTGAGCAGGCGCGCGCCGAGGCCAAGGACGGCCTGATGCGCTGGCACAACGAGTACAACGTCGGCACGCTGATGCGGCCGGGCGCCGTCGCGTTCGCATCGCCGGACCAGGCGGTCGACTCGGTCGCCTTCGCGCCGGGGGCGGCCTCGACGATCGGGACGCCGGACGACCTCGTCGTGGCGATCCGCAATCTCCTGGAGGTCAGCGGCGGGTTCGGAACGGTGATCGGTTTCGCCCACGACTGGGCCAACCGCGAGAACACGCTGAAGAGCTGGGACCTGGTCGCGCGCTACGTGATCCCGGAGGTCAACAACCTCCTCGAGGGCTACCGCACCTCGCGGCAGTACGTGATCGACCACCGCGAGTCCTTCGAGCGCGCCGGCAAGGCGATCATGAGCAAGATCATGGACAACGAGCGCGCCGCCGCGGCGCTGCAGGAGACCATCCGGGCGCGCACCGCCACCACCGGCGGCCACACCCCGGACCTCGAGAAGGAAAAGGCGAAGGCGAAGTAGGCCGAACGGCCCCGAGCGCCGTCGCGCGGGTAAGCTAGCGCCCGCCGGCGTCCCTGGATGGCCGGAAAGCCTGGCGATCCGCCGGACCAGGGAGTCCCTCTCGCGTCGAACCTTGCGATCGAGGACAAAGGCCAGGCCTTTCGGGGCCGCTAACCCCGTGCTGCGCTGGCGTTGCGGCGCGTTCTGGCTAAGATCGCCCTCGCCATGCCACGCCGCCTTCCGACCGCCTCCGAAGCCGCCGATATCCTCAGCCGCAAACGGACGCGGCCCGCCCGGCGGCCGCCGAGGGCGGCCGGCGCACGGCTGAACCGGTTCGTGCGCGACCTCGACGCGCGGTTCGGGCGCGGGCCCGAGACGCTGAAGGCGCGCTGGCGCGAGATCGTCGGCGAGACGCTGGCGCGCCACACCGAGCCGGCCAAGCTCAGCAAAGGCCGCGCCGGCGTGGGCGCCATCCTGGAGCTGAAGGTCGAGGGCCCGGCGGCGGCCGTGGTCCAGCACCAGGCGCCGGACATCCTGGCGCGCGTGAACCTCTTCCTGGGCGAGGGCGCCGTCGAGCGGCTGCGCGTCGTGCAGGGGATCGTGCGCACCGCGCGGCCGGCGCCGGCGCTGCGCCGTCGCCGGCCGGCACCGCTGGATGCGGCGAAGGAAGCCGAGCTCGCGGCCAATACCTCCGCGGTCGAGGACGAAGGCCTGCGGGCGGCGCTTGTCCGGCTCGGCCGCGAAGTGCTGCGGCGCCAAGGCGGGGCTGAGCATTGAGGCGCCTCCGCGCTGTTGCGGCGTCGGCGTGCGCGCTCGGCGTGGCCCTGGCCGCGACGGCCCAGGCGCAGCCGGTGCAGCCCGACGACATGACGATGGGAAACCCCAACGCCCGGGTCACCGTCATCGAATATGGCTCGGCGAGCTGCCCGCACTGCGCCCGCTTCAACAACGACGTCTTCCCGGCCTTCAAGGCCAAATACGTCGACACCGGCAAGGTGCGCTACGTGTTCCGCGAGTTCCTGACCCAGCCGGTCGAGCTTGCCGCCGCCGGCTTCCTGATCGCCCGCTGCGGCGGCCGCGACAAGTACTTCGCGGCGCTGGACGGGGTGTTCCACGCCCAGGCGCAGATCTATCAAACCGGCGACGCCGCCGGGCCGCTGACCAAGGTCGCCAAGGCCGAAGGTCTGAGCGAAGCGCAGGCCAACGCCTGCGTCCAGGACAAGGCCGCGATCGCCGCGCTGAACGCCCGGGTGCAGGGCTACGAGAAGCTGGACAAGATCGACTCCACGCCGACCTTCGACGTGAACGGCAAGCGCCTCACGGGCGAGCAGACGCTGGACCAGATCAGCGCTGCGGTCGATTCCGCGCTCGCGCCTTCCACCCATGGGCGCCCGGCGCATGCGACACATGCGACACACGCCACGCACACGGTCCATCACCACCACCGGACGCATTGACTTTCGAGCCTCGCGCGGCTCCGCTCGCCGCGTCGCGGTCGTTGGGCGCAGCGGCCAGAATCGCGCTTAACTTCCCGCTCGCCAGGGCGGGAAGCAGCCGGTCAAGCAAGTCGGGGACCCTCTAACGATGCCTAAGTCGTCTCGCCGCCTCGTCCTCATCGCCGCGGCCGCCCTCGCCACGCTCGCCGTGGCCGGCTGTCAGAAAGGCGGCGGGGCCGTCACGTCGGACGACATGAGCATGGGCAATCCGAACGCCAAGGTGACGGTGATCGAGTACGCCTCGGTCGCATGCCCCTTCTGCGCCCGCTTCAACAACGAGGTCTTCCCGGCGTTCAAGGCGAAGTACATCGACACCGGCAAGATCCACTACGTCTTCCGCGAGATGCTGGTGGGCGACGACAACGAGATGGCGATGGCCGCCGCCGGCTTCCTGATGGCGCGCTGCGCGGGCAAGGACAAATACTTCAGCGTGGTCGACGCGATCTTCCACGGCCAGCAGGCGATCGTGCAGTCGGGCGACGTGCGCGGCGGCTTGCAGCGCATTGGCGAGGCGGCGGGCCTGAGCGACGCGCAGTTCAACAGTTGCATCAACGACGACAACGCGCTGAAGGCGCTGAACCAGCGGGTGCAGACCTACACGACCCAGGACGGCATCGACTCGACGCCGACCTTCGTCATCAACGGCAAGAAGCAGGTGGGCGACCCGACGCTGGCCAGCCTCGACGCCGCGATCGCCGCCGCACAGGCCGGGAAGTAGGCGCCGGCGTTTGCACTTCCAGCGGCTTCGCCTTTCGGGATTCAAGTCCTTCGTCGAACCGACCGATTTCCGCATCGAGCCGGGGGTCACCGGCGTGGTCGGGCCGAACGGCTGCGGCAAGTCGAACATCCTGGAAGCGCTCCGCTGGGTGATGGGCGCCAATTCGCCCAAGGCGATGCGCGCCGGCGGCATGGACGACGTGATTTTCTCCGGAACGGGATCCAGGCCGTCGCGCAACCACGCCGAAGTGGTGCTCTCGATCGACAACGCCGACCGTGCGGCGCCCGCCAAATACGCGAATGATCCAGTGCTGGAGGTGGTGCGCCGCATCGACCGCGGGGCCGGCTCGACCTTCCGCATCAACGGTCGCGAGGTGCGGGCGCGCGATGTGCAGCTCTTGTTCGCCGACGCCTCGACGGGGGCGAACTCACCGGCGCTGGTGCGCCAGGGGCAGGTCAGTGAGCTGATCGCCGCCAAGCCGCAGAACCGCCGGCTGATCCTCGAGGAGGCGGCCGGGGTTTCTGGCCTGCATGGGCGCCGCCACGAAGCGGAGCTGCGCCTGAGGGCCGCCGAAGCGAACATGGCGCGCCTGACCGACCTCGCGCTCGAGCTCGACACGGCGCTCGCGCGGCTGAAACGCGAGGCGCGGCAGGCGGAGCGGTTCAAGAAGGCGGCCGCCGAGATCCGCCGGCTGCAGAGCGCGCTGCTCTACGTGCGCTGGACCGACGCGGTGGCGGCGCTGGAACGCACCGAGGCCGACGCCGGCGAGGCGATGCGCGCGGTCGAGCAGGCGGCGCGGCTGGCGGCCGCCGCGCTGGCCGAAGCGGTCGCGGCGCAGGAGCAGCTGGGGCCGAGGCGCGAGGAGGCGCAGGCCGCCGGCGCGGTGCTGCACCGCCTGGCCATCGAGAGCGATCGGCTGGAGCGCGAGGTCGAGCAGGCCGCGGCCGAGCTGGCGCGGCTGGCGGGCGACCTCGAGCGCATCGAGACCGACCAGGAGCGCGAAGCGCACATCGTGGCCGATGCGACCGCGGCGCTCGAGCGGCTGGACGCCGCCCTTGGGGCGCTGGCGGCCGAGACGGCGGCGGCGCCGGAGCGGATCCCGGAGCTGACGGAAGCGTGGCGCAAGGCCGATGCGCTGCGCAGCCAGGCCGACGCCCAGGTCGAGCGGCTGGCCGCCCAGGCGGCCGAGCGCGACGCCGAGCGGCGCGGCGCCGAGGCGCGCCTGGCCGACGCCGAAGCGCGGCTTTCGCGCAACCGCCGGGCGCTGGAGGCGGCGACGATCGATCGCGCCAACCTCGACCGCGGCGCCGACCCGGCGCAGGCGGACGCCGTCGCGGCGCTGGCGGCGGCCACCGAAACCGCGGAGGCCGCGCGCGCCGCGGTCGATGCTGCGGAGGCCGAGCAGCTGGCGGCTGCGGAGGCCGAGACCGCCGCCCGCCAGGCCCTGCGTGACGCGGAAGAGGCCCTCGGCCAGCTGACCGCCGAGCGGCGGGGGCTCGAGCGCCTGCTCTCCGAGGCCGATCCCGCCGCCTTCCCACCCGCCCTGGCGCAGGTGAGCGTCGAGCCCGGCTACGAGGCCGCGTTGGCGGCGGCGCTGGGCGACGAGCTGAACGCCGCCCTGGACGACGCCGCGCCCGCGCACTGGTCGCGCGGCCGGCGGCCGGAGCCCCCGGGGTGGCCCGCCGGCGCCGCCCCGCTTGGTCTTCACGTGCAGGAGCCGGCCGAGCTCGCCGCCGCCATCGCCTTTACCGCCATCGTCGAGCAGAGCGCCGGCGCCGCGCTCGCGAAGGCCCTCCCGCCTGGCGCGCGGCTGGTCTCCGTCGAAGGCGACCTCTGGCGCTGGGACGGTTACGTCGCGCGCGCCGAGGCCAAGCGCCCGGCGGCGGTGCGCCTCGAACAGCGTCGGCGGCTGACCGACGTCGCGGCCGAGATCGAGGCGGCGGCGCCGCGGGCCGCGGAGCTTGCGGCCGCACACCGGGTTGCGGCCGAGGCGCTGGCGGCCGCGCGCGAGGCCTTGCGCGGCGCCCGCGCCGCGTTACCGGGCGCGGAATCGGCTCTCTCGCAGGCGCGCGCCGCGGCGGAAGCGCAGGCCCGCGAGGCGGCGCGCCGCGACGCCCGCGTGCAATCGCTGGACGAGACGATCGCACGCTTCGCCGAGGACGTGGCCGAAGCCGAAGCCCGCCTCGGCGAGGCCCGCGACGCCGCCGAGCGCCTGATCGGCGCTCCCGACCCGGCGCCGATGCTGGGTGCGGCCAGAGAGGCTGCGCAGACCGCGCGGGACGCAGCCGCGCAAGCGCGGGCGGCCCTCGACGCGGAGATCCGCGAGCGCGACACGCGGGCGCTGAAGCGCGAGGGCCTGGAGCGCGACCGGGCCGACTGGGCGATGCGCGCCGAAGCCGCCGCCGCCCGCCTGGAGACGCTGAAGGGCCAACGCGAGCGCACTGAGGGGGCCGTCGCGCGCGCCAAGCACGCGCCCGAGGCGCTGGCCGCCCGGCGCGCGGCGCTGCTCGACGAGCTGGGCCAGGCGGAGGCGCGGTCCGCCGCGGCCGCCGATGCGCTCAGCGCCGCCGAGGAGGCCTATGCCGCGGCCGATCGGGCCTCGCGGGCCGCCGACGCGGACGCCGCGAGCGCGCGCGAGCGGCGCGCAGCCGACGCCGTGCGGCTGGACTCCGCGCGCGAGCGCCTTGCCGAGGTCGCCGCGCAGCTGCGCGAGGTCGCGCGCATGGAGCCGCAGACGCTGGGCGAGCGG
>DATGIN010000270.1:0-9295 GCA_035295705.1 Caulobacteraceae bacterium | reverse complement strand
GGCCTGCGGGTGGTCGCCCGCAACCAGGACGGCCGCCGCTATCACTTCACCCACTTCCATCCCGCCGATACCGCCGGCGTCCTGCTCTCGATCGAAAGCGTCGAGGGCGACGCGAACTGGGGCGCGCCCAAGAGCGACTGGCCGGCCGCCGGCGAGCACTGGCGCGACCAGGAGAGCGAGACCAGCCTCGGAATCCCGTGGGTCGCCATGCAGGCCAAGGACCCGGTCGCTGCGGCCGAGCGCTGGTCGATGCTGCTCGACCGGCCCGCGCTGCGCTCAGGCTCGCGCCTGGAGATCGCGCTCGACCCAGGCGCCATCCGCTTCGTCGAGCCGGTGGACGCCGACGGTACGGGCGTGGTCGGCATGGGCGTGAGAGTCGCCGATCCCGAGGCGGTGCTGGCGAAGGCCGAGGCGATCGGCCTGCCGGTCGACGCCGGCGCGGTCCGCATCTGCGGCGTCGCGATGGAGCCTCTCGCCAGCCGCTAGGGGCGCTGGGGCTGACCTCAGTGGTAGCCGAGGTCGCCGCGCACCTTGCCGCGGAACACCCAGTACGACCATCCGGAGTACATCAGGATGATCGGCAGCAGGAACATGGCGCCGACGCCCAGGAAGGCCTGGGTGCTTTCGGAGGATGCCGCCTGCCAGAGGCTGTAGCGGTGCGGCACCACGTCCGGATAGAGGCTGACGCCGATCCCGAGGTAGGAGAGCGCGAACAGCAGCAACGCCGCCGCGAAGGGCTGCGCCTCCGCGCGGCTGTTCAGCGCCCGCCAGCACCAGCCCGCCGCCAGCGCCGTCGCGATCGGCACCGGGGCGAGCAGCACGACGTTCGGCCACGAGAACCAGCGCAGCGCGATGTCCCGATGGGCCAGCGGCGTCCAGATGCTGACCGCGGCGATGCCGATCAGGACGCCGATCAGTGCGACGCGGCCCTGGCGCCGCGACCGCTGCTGGAGCTCGCCCTCGGTCTTCAACACCAGCCAGCTGGCCCCCAGCAGGGCGTAGCCGAACACCAGGGCCAGCCCGGTCAAGGCGGAGAAGGGGGTAAAGCAGTCGAGGCTCGATCCCGAGAAGGCGCGAGCGTGCACCTTGAACCCCTGGATGAAGGCGCCAAGCACCAGCCCCTGTGCGACCGTGGCGATGAGCGAGCCCCAGGCGAACGCATGATCCCACAGCCCGCTCTCGCGCTCGCGATTGCGGAACTCGAACGCCGTCCCGCGGAAGACCAGCGCCAGCAGCATGATGCCGAGCGGGAAGTAGACCGCCGGCATGATGATCGCGTAGGCGAGCGGAAACGCAGCCAGCAGCGAGAGGCCGCCCAGCACGAGCCAGGTCTCGTTCCCGTCCCAGATCGGGGCGATGCTCTCCATCATCAGGCTGCGCGAGCGGGCGTCGCGGGCGAGCCCGCAGAGGATGCCGGCGCCGAGGTCGAAGCCGTCGAGCAGGACGTAGAAGAAGACGCCGGCCGCCAGGATTCCGGCCCAGAGCGGGGTGAGGTCGAGGACAGGCTGGGTCATGCGTCGGGCGCCCCTTCGCTGTCGGCCGCACGGACCGGGACGCTGCGCTGCTGGCCCTCGACCACGGACGGCGCCTCCCCGGTCCCGGACGCCCGCCTCACGATTTCAGCCATCACGACAAGGCCGGCCGGGTAGACCATCAGGTAGACGACCACGTAGGCGATCAGGCTCGCCAGGACGCTCGCGCCGCTCAGCGACGGAGTGACCGAGTCCGAGGTCCGCATCAGGCCGTACACCGTCCACGGCTGACGGCCCGTCTCCGTCGTGACCCAGCCGGCGATGACCGCGAGGAAGCCGATCGGGCTCGCCCAGGTGGCGATCCGCAGGAACCACTTCGAACGGTAGAGGCGTCCGCCGAACCGAAGCGCGTTGCCCCACGCCGCCGCGACCAGCATGAGGACGCCGAGACCGACCATGATCCGGAAGGCGAAGAACGGGAAGAGGACCGGCGGCCACTGGTCGGGCGGCCACGCCTTCAGCCCCTTGACCGTCCCGTTCGGATCGTGGGTCAGGATCAGGCTGCCCAGCACGGGAACGTCCAGGGCCATGTGGTTGGTCGCGTGCGCCTGGTCGGGAATGGCGAACAGGGTCAGCGGCACCCGCGAGCCGGTGTCCCATCGCGCCTCGATCGCCGCCAGCTTGGCCGGCTGCCGCTCGAGCGTGTTCAGCCCGTGCGCGTCGCCCAGAACGAACTGCAGCGGGACAAGCCCGAGCAGCAGCCAAAGGCTCGAGGAGACCATCCGCCGCGCTTCCGGCGCGAAGCGACCGCGTCGCAGGAGCCACGCTCCGACCCCCAGCACCACGAAGCCGGTCGTGATGTAGAAGGCGGCTATGGAGTGCGCCAGGCGATAGGGGAACGAAGGCGAGAAGATCACCGCCGCCCAGTCCCGCGGAAAGAAGCGCCCGTCTATCACCTCATAGCCGGTCGGCGTCTGCATCCAGCTGTTCACCGCGATGATCCAGAAGGTGGAGATCAGGGTGCCGGCTGCCACCATCAGGGCGGCGACGAGGTGCGCCCAGCGCGGCACGAGCCTGCGCCCGAACAGCAGGACGCCAAGGAACCCCGCTTCGAGGAAGAAGGCGGTCAGCCCTTCGTAGGCCAACAACGGCGAAATCACGTTGGCGGTGGCGTCGCTGAAACGGCTCCAGTTGGTTCCGAACTGAAACGGCAGGGTCATTCCCGACACCACGCCCATGCCGAAGGCGACCGCGAATATCCGGGTCCAGAAGTTGGAGATGCGCAGCCAGACCGCGTCCTTGGTCACGAACGAGAGCGTCTCGACGAAGGCGATGTAGGAGCCGAGGCCGACGGTGATGGCGGGCAGCAGGATGTGCCAGGCGATGACCCAGGCGTACTGCAGGCGAGACAGGATGACGGGATCGAGCATATCCAGACGCCGTTCGGCGAGCGGCCCTCGCGCGGGCCGGAGCTTAGGACCCCCGCCCGCCGGACAGAAGCTTGCGTTGAGATGCGTCGGCGCGGCGGGCTACGTTGCAACCCGAACCGAGGGAGTGAAGAGCCGATGCGCGCCGTCGTCGCCCGTCAGGGCGTCTTGAGCTGCGAGGAGATCGCCGAGCTCGCGCCGGCCGAGGGGCAGGTGCTGGTGAAGACGCTGTCGTGCGGCATCTGCGGCTCGGACCTGCACGCGTTGCACCACCTCGACCACATGGCCGAGATGGGGCGGCGCACGAATTCAGTCGGCGGCGGGATGGATCCCAAGGCCGGCGTCGTGTTCGGCCACGAGTTCTCGGCCGAGTTGCTCGACTACGGCCCCGGATCCTCTCGGCCGCTGAAGGCCGGAACGCGGGTGGTCTCCATGCCGGTGATCATGGGACCGACCGGCGGCGCCTCGGTCGGCTATTCGAACCAGTATCCCGGCGGCTTCGCCGAGCGGATGCTGCTTTCCGAAGCCATGCTCCTGGAAGTTCCGAACGGGCTCTCCGACCGCGAGGCGGCGATGACCGAGCCGTTCGCCGTCGGGGCGCATGCGGTCGCCCGCGCGGCGCTGGACGAGCCGGCCGCGGCGCTCGTCATCGGCTGCGGGCCGGTGGGTCTCGCGGTCATCGCGGGCCTGAAGGCCAGGGGCTTCGGGCCGGTGACCGCGGCCGATTTCTCGCCGGCGAGGCGCCGGATGGCGGAAGTGATGGGCGCCGACATGGTCGTCGACCCCGCCAGGGACTCGCCGCACGCCAAATGGTCGGACATGGGCGTGCCGGCGACCGGGCTGGAGCAGATGATGGCGCGGATGAGCGGCCAGGCGGTCAAGCGCGCGATCATCTTCGAGTGCGTCGGCGTGCCCGGCGTGATCCAGAGCCTGCTGGAAGCCGCGCCCAACGGTGCGCAGATCGTGGTCGCCGGCGTCTGCATGGACCCCGACACGATCGAGCCGTTTCTCGCCATCACCAAGCAGATCGATTTCCGCTTCGTGCTTGGCTACACGGCCGAGGAGTTCGCCGGGACCCTGCGACAAATCGCCGAGGGCGTCATCGACGTGAAGCCGGTGATCACCGACGCGGTCGGCCTGGCGGGCGTCGCCGACGCGTTCAGGCGGCTCGCCGACCCAGAGAGTCAGGTGAAGATCGTCGTCGAACCTTAGGCGGCCAAGCGTTCGTCAGTCTACTGAGGTTGTCGTTTTCCCCAGGTGGGTAAAGGGATGTCCGCGAAGGCGGCTGCGTCCACGAGCTCCATGCTCTCGCGGCCGCGACAGCCGCCGGCGCCGGCTCAACCTCCGGTCCCCAGGTGGCGCCTAAGATGATTAAGCGCAGATAACCTTGTGCTATACAAAGCGCGCGTGGTGATTCTTGTTAATCTCAAGGTTTCACCCGCTGTTAAGTCGATTGCCTTGCAATGTGCACACCGCCAGCGGCCTCTGGGCGTGAAGGGCCGGGCGGCGAACGGCGAAAGGGGCGGGCATGGCGAACCAGCGTAAAGCGTTTGTCGAGCGGCGCAGCGAACCGCGGACGTCGGCGCCATCGACGGAGTTGATCGAAGAGATCGTCGAGGTGCTGAACGAGTTCGGCGGCTCGGGGCACCGGGACTCGGTCATCCTGCGCGTGGCGGCGCGCCGGGGCCTCGACGACGTGCCCGACCGCCTGCGCCGCGACCTTCTGAACGCCTTCGACGCCCACTGCGCGCGTTCGACCGGCGACGAGCTTTTACTCTGGCTCCCGTTCGGCGAGGGATCGCGCCGCTGGGCCCTGACGGCGTCGGCGCGCGATCTGACGCTTGCCCGCCAGCGCACCGGCATGGCGAACGAGGAAGTCTTCGAGCTGTATCCGGTCCAGATGGCCGTCGGCTGAGCCCGCTCGGGGGCCTCTGGTCGCCCTCGTCCCCGAAGGCGCCCCAGCGTTTCAACCCTTCCAGTCTCGGTCGCGCGGTCGTCCTGGGGCGGCTGCCATGCCGCGAGGCTACTCCGCCGCGTCCGGCTTCTTGTCCAGCCCCATGGCTGCGAGGATCTCCGGGGCGACGTTCTCGGTCCCCTTCTCCTGGATGTGCTGCACGATGCGCTGGCCGACCGCCATGCGCGCCTGGCCCAGGGTCGCGTCGCGGGCGGCGCCGACGTCGCGGTAGGAGGCCTCTCTGTTCTCGTTCAGCGCCTGGAACCTCGGCGCGACGTGGCGGGCGAAGAGCTCGTAGCTGCGCTTGGTCTGGGCCCAATCGGCCCAGTTGTGCGCCATGAAGAGGAAGCAGCCGAAGCCCCCGGACTGCTTCTCCAGTCGCTCGATCTGCGCCGCTGCATCGTCCGGTGTCCCGACCACCGCCAAGCCGGTCTGCACCAGGGCGTCGACCGGGTCGCCGTCGCCGGTCGGCGCGATCGGCAGCGCGGCGACGTCGGTGAAGTAGGCGAGCCACTTGCGAAGCCCGAACTCGACGTCCTTGCGCGCCTGCTCGCGCGTCTCGGCGATGTGCATCGGGCCGACCAGGCGCCAGGCGGCGCGGTCGACACGCGTGCCGCTTTCCTTCGCCTTGTCCTCCGCGATCGCCCAGTTCGACGCCAGCGCGTTGAAGCCGCCGGCCGAGGTGGCCCCGATCGAGAGCAGGCCGACGCCATGCCGGCCGGCGGCGGTCGCTCCCGTCGGCGAGACCTGGCTCGCCACCGCGACCTCGATGTGCGGGCGGCTGAACGAGGTCATCTGCAGGCGGGCGTCGACCAGCTCGAACCAGTCCGACTTGCAGGTGACGGTCTCGCCCTTCAGCAGCTTCAGAATGACGTCCAGCGCCTCGTCCATCATGTCGCGCTGCTTGATCGGCTGGATGCCCATCATGATCGCGTCGGACGGGAGCGCGCCGGGGCCGACCCCGAACATGGTCCGCCCGCGGGTCATGTGGTCGAGCTGGTTGATGCGGTCGGCCAGCATCAGCGGATGGTGGTAGGGCAGGGACGAGACGCCGGTCCCGAGCCGGATGCGCCGGGTGCGCTCGGCGGCGGCGGCGATGAACACCTCGGGGCTGGCGATGATCTCGAAGCCGGCCGAGTGGTGCTCGCCGATCCACGCTTCCTCGTAGCCGAGCCGGTCCATCAACTCGACGAGCTCGAGATCGCGCTCGATCGCCAGCGTCGGGTTTTCGTCGATCGGGTGGAACGGCGCGATGAAAGCGCCGAAGCGCAGCCGGTTGGAAGGCATGGAGGCGTCCCCGAGAGGTTATCTGCGATAATCTATGACCGCCCGGAAGGCGGCCGGCAAGCAGCCGTCGGCGGTCAGGCGACCTCGACCAGCTTCGGGTGCGAGCACTCGACCTCGATCGGCGCGGCGTCGCTGCCGGCGCGGCTGAGGGTGAGGTCCACCGTGCGCTTGCCAACCGCAAGGCCGTTGATGCTCAGCCGGTCGACATCGCGCGGTAGCCAGCGGTGGCCGATGCGCACCTTGCCGGCCCAGGCGTCGATCTCGAGCCCGAGACAGGCCTGCAACAGCATGAAGACGGCGCCGGCCGCCCAGGCCTGCGGGAGGCAGGCGACCGGATACGGGATGGGCGGCTCGCCCGAGACACGATCGAAGCCGCAGAACAGCTCCGGAAGCCGCCAATTGAACTTGGTGGCGGCGGCGTAGAGGTCGTCCATGACCTTGGTTGCGTCGACGTGGCAGCCGTAGCGCGCGAGCCCGGCGGCGCAGATCGCCGTGTCGTGCGGCCAGACCGAGCCGTTGTGGTAGGACATGGGGTTGAAGCGCACCGCGTCGGTGGCCAGCGTCCGCAGGCCCCAGCCGTTGGCGAACTCCGCCGAGACGAGCTTGTCGCGCACGCGCAGCGCCCGCTCCGGCGCGGGCAGGCCGCTGAACAACAGATGCCCGACGTTCGAGGTGAGCGGCCGGCAGAGCGCCCCTTCGCCGTCGACGGCGATGCCGTAGAAGCCCTCGTCCTCCATCCAGAATCGGGCTTCCACCTCGGCCCGCAGCGCTTCGGCTTTGTCCCGCCAGGCCGCCGCTCCGTCTTCGCGCAACCGCTCGCCGAGGTCCGCCATCGCAAGGTAGGCGGCGTAAGCGTAGCCCTGCACCTCGACGAGCGCGATCGGCGCCTTCGGGAAACGGCCGTCGGCGTGGAAGATGGAGTCCTCTGAGTCCTTCCAGCCCTGATTGACCAGGCCGCGGCGGCCGTGGCGGGCGTAGTCGATCAAACCGTCCTCGTTCGAGTCGCCGCAGGTCTCCACCCACTCTATGGCGGCCTTCAGCGCCGGCCACAGCTCGCGGATCAGCTCTAGGTCGCCGGTGCGGCGGGCGTAGGCGCCGGCCAGCGCGACGAACAGCGGCGTCGCATCGACGCTGCCGTAATAGAGGCCGAACGGCACCTCGCCGAGGTTGGCCATCTCGCCGCTGCGCGTCTCGTGCATGATCTTGCCCGGCTGCGCGTCGCGGAAGGGGTCGAAATCGTGCGCCTGCCGCATGGCGAGGTAGCGCAGGACGCCGCGTGCGTACTCGGGCTCGATCCACAGCATCTGCCAGGACGCGATCAGGCCGTCGCGGCCGAACGGCGTCGAGAACCAGGGGATGCCGGCGTAAGGGTAGGGCCCGGTGGCGAGGTCGGTGGTGAGGAAGGCGAGGTCGGCGCGCGACTGGTCCAGCCAGGCATTGAAGCGCGCGCCTCTGACGCGAACGCGCGCGCCGCGCCGCCGGCGCGCGCGCGCGGCGCGGATCGCGGCCACCGCCGCTACGCGATACCGCTGCCGGGACGGAATCTCGGCGGCCTCGCGCCCCGCCTCGATGTAGAGGACGAACTCGGCGCGCGGCTTCAGGGAGAACATGAAGACGGCCGTCTCATCCGCCTCGAAGCGCGCCGGGGGCTCCGAGAAGGCGACCACGCTGGTCCGCTCCAGGTTGTCGAGGCCGTCATAGCGAAAGCTGATCCGGCGGCCGTCGTTGATGGGCTCGTGCGTCTTGCCGCGCGCGCGCCGGCCGATGCCGCGCACCTCGAAGATGTCGCGAAAGTCGGCCTCGAGCTCGATCGAGAGCGGCAGCAGCTCGTGATCTAGGCTGTGGTTGGTGATCGAGATCCGCTCGTAGAGCCGGCGCTCCCAAAGGAAGCGTCGCCGCTCGATGTGCATGACGCCCTGCGGCGTCGCCTTCTCGCCCATGGGCGGCAAGGGCCGGTTCGCGCCGTGGAAGACGTAGAGGACGTTGTTGCGCGACACCGCCGAGCCCAGCGGCTCGGGCGGCTTGCCGCCGACCAGCAGCCGGAAGCGGGAGAGCAGACGGGTGTCGTCGTCGAAAAAGCCGTCCGAGCCGCCGGCGATGTCGCCGTAAGCATCGGCGACCAGGAAGCTGTCGCCGCATTTCAGCGAAGCCAGCAGGTCGGGCGGCGCGACGCTGCGGCGGCGTTCGGTCTTGGCCTTCGCGATTGGGCCGGCGTCGTCCATGCGCCGGGCTTAGGCGATTCTCAGCAGCCCTGCGTCCACAGAATTCGCGGGCGAGTCGACTCTCGGCGCCGCGAGCAGGCGGTGATAGAGCCTGAGGTAGCCGTCCGCCATGGCGCGCGAGGAAAAACGCGCCTCGAACCGGCGGCGTATCTGCGCCCGGTCCAGCCTCGCCACCCGCTCGACGGCGTCGTCGGCCTCGGTTTCGGACTGGACGATGAAGCCGGTCACGCCGTCGTCCACCACCTCGGGGGTCGACCCGCATCGCCATGCGATCACCGGCGTGCCGCAGGCCATGGCCTCGATCATGACGAGGCCGAACGGTTCCGGCCAATCGATCGTGAACAGCAGGGCGTCGGCGCCGCCGAGGAAGTCCGACTTCTGCGCGTCGCTGATCTCGCCGACGAACTCGATCAGCGGATCGTCGAGCAGCGGCTCGATCGTCTTCCTGAAGTAGTCGCGGTCGACGTTGTCGACTTTCGCCGCGATTTTCAGGCGCCGTCCGAGGCGCTTGGCGATGGCGATCGCGCGGTCCGGCCGCTTCTCGGGCGAGATGCGGCCGAGGAAGGCAAGGTAGCCGTCGCTCTTCGGCCGGAAGCGGAACATCTTCGGATCGAGGCCATGGTGGACGGTGCCGGCCCAGTTCGCACGGGGCATGTAGCGCCGCTGGTCGTTGGAGATCGAGACCAGCGGATAATCGCTCCAGCGTGCGTAGACGCCGTCCAGGTCCTTCAGGTCCAGCCGCCCGTGCAAGGTGGTCACGGTCCGCCCGGCGATGTCCTCGAAGAAGGGAAAGTGGACCATGTCGACGTGGAAGTGCAGCACGTCGAACTCATGGGCGCGCCGGCGCACCTCCCAGAGCATCGTCATGTGCGCGGCGAGGTCGGACTTTAGCGTGGTCGGGTCCAGCCGCATGGCTTGGTCGCGCACGACGAC
>DATGIN010000269.1:0-9620 GCA_035295705.1 Caulobacteraceae bacterium | reverse complement strand
GTCCGGCGATGTTGACGGTGACCGACGTGTCGGCGGCTGCGGGAACAGCGAGCGCCGCGTACGCGGCGGCAAGCGCGAAAGTGCGAAGCATTGTAATCGTTCTCCAGGGGCTGAGCTTCTCTAAGCACCCACACTGGCACGTTTCCAATAAACGCGACTCTTTCCGGTCATTGCCCAGAACTTATCTTCTCCAGCCTTCCCGAAGCAACATGAATTATATTTCGTATTTGTAGTATAAATGATGCGTAGGACGAACTTAATATCAGACGATATTTATAACTTCCATCTCATATCCACCCAGCGCGTCGTCAAATTCTTTCTGAGCACGACCCTCGCTTGCGCCGGTCGGTCTGACCGATGACGCCATCGGCGGGGAAAAACAGCTGCTCGCTGGAATAGACGGACCATGGAAGGCGTCAGCGTCTCAAAGCTTGGCTCTCCGCGCGCACCCCGTCGCGAAAGGCCCCGAAGGCCGGGTTGTCCGGCCGTCGCGTTCAGAAAGGCGCTCTATGTCCTCGACATCCCGCTGGGTCGCAGCGCCAGCGAGGCCACCACGGGGCGTCGCTCGTCCGGAACGCGCATCGGAGCCGGCGACGCGGTCGCGGAGCACCCCAATGGCCGCTGCCCGGCCTCCGCGACGCATTCTGGTGGTCGACGCCGACGCGGCCGCCAGCGCGATGTTGTCGGCACACCTGACCGGTCACGGGTATCGCGTCGAGGCGGCGCGCGACGCGGCCGAGATGCAGTCGATGCTGGACCGCGCGGCGTTCGACCTGATCGTCCTCGATGCGATGCTGCGGGGCGAAGGCGGCTTGTCGATATGCCGACGCCTCTGCAGGCCGGGAGGCCCGGCGCTCATTCTCCTCAGCGCCCTTTGTGACGAGACCGAGCGGATCGTCGGTCTCGAGGTCGGCGCCGATGATTACCTGAGCAAGGCGTGCAGCCCACGCGAGCTCTTGGCGCGAGTGCGGGCGGTGTTGCGACGGTGCGACAAGCCCGCTCGCGCGCCGGCCTGCGATGTCCGGTTGCTGGGCTGGCAGTTCGATGCGAGCCAGCGCCAGGTGCGCTCGCCGAGCGGGCTTGACGTTATTCTAACGGCGGCGGAGTACGCCCTGCTGCAAGTCTTCGTCGACCGGCCCTTGAAGGTTCTCTCCCGGCGACAGCTGCGGGACCTGGTCGGCGGCAACGACAACTCCCGCGTCTGCCTGCGCACGGTCGGCGTTAGGATCAGCCGGCTGCGCCACAAGCTCGGCGCCTGCGGCGGGCGAAACCTGATCCGTACACGGCGCAACGAAGGTTATACCTTCGACGCGCGCAGCGGCCCGACAGGAGAGGGCCGCGCATCCCCAGAGCCTCCGGGATCCGCGCGGCGCGCTTGCGTCAGGATCCTCCAATCGGCGTGAAACCAATGCGGCGCCGGCGCCATCGCCGATCCCTTTTCCTCAGCGACCGGTCGACATGCGAGCATCACTGACGCTGGAGGCGTCCTCTGCGGCCGCCACGTTGTTCGCGGCGCTAGCGGCCCTGAGCGCCGGCGCGACGAGCGCCGAGCCCGCGCAATCGGACGCTGCGGCGATCGTGCGCATCTCGAGTTTGCTCAGGTTCAGGCCCGACACGGTCACCGTCCACGCCGGCGACACCGTGGAGTGGCGCAACGCTTCCATTGAAACGCATACTGTGACTGACGAACCGGCGACCGCGAAGAATGCGGCCGACGCGGACCTTCCCGCGGGAGCGCAGGCGTTCGACTCCGGGCCGTTGAGGCCGGGCGAGGTCTACCGCCACACCTTCAACGTTCCGGGCCGCTATCGCTATTTCTGCCGGCCGCACGAGGCGCACGGGATGGTCGCGGTTGTCGTCGTGGCTCCCTAGCGCCTGCGGACCGCATGCGCGTCAGGGGGCGGCTTGGTCGGCGCCTTTCGGAGCACTCTTGACCAGGGCGTCGTACTGAGCGGACGACATCGTGGGCAGCGCCCTTACAAACGACACCAGATCCCAGATCTGCTGGTCGCTCTGGGTGCGGCCCCACGCCGGCATCGCGGTCAGCTTGACCCCGTGCTTGATCATCCAGAACTCCTGCGTAGCGGAATGATCGAGCTTGCCGGCGAACTGCGGCGGAGTGGGGTAGAGACCCTGGCTGAGCGGTGTCGCGTCCGCGTCGGGCGAGAGGTGGCAAGCCGTGCAATATTCAGCATAGAGACCGGCGCCCCTGGAGAGCCGTCCGGGGCTCGCGAGATCGGGGGGCGGTCGGATGCCGCTTGCGTGGGCGGCAATGGAGCGATCCCGCAACTGCGTGATGATCCAGTAGACAACCTTCGTGTGCCGGACGTCCGCGCCGATATTGTAGACGCCGGCGACGATGAAGACGCTGGCTGCAGCCGCAGCCGCCAGGCCGACCGCGGCGATTGCGCCGAGGGCGACGAGCAAGTCCCGGCGAAGCGATTGGGGTCTCTGCATGTCAGACTCCGCTCTGACCAAGGCGTAGCGGCTTCCGGCGCTGCTCTGCAGCAGCCCCTGCCGCGGGCGCTCAGTTCGTAGACGCGGAAAACGCCGGGTCTATTCCCGGCGTCGTCGGCTTTCGTGCTCGGGCGCGCGAAAACACCGAGCCAGGCCCTCTGGCCCTACCCCCGCTCCGAGCTGTCCATCGGAATAGACCGCCGAGCTCGCGCGTCTGACCGGACGTGGCGAACGACAACTTGACCGCTGGCCGCCTCGACCCGCGGCTTCTTTGAAGGAGGTTTTGATGAAGGCCATACTGGCAGCTCTGGCGAGCGCATCCCTGTTGGCCGCGCCCATGGCGCTTACCCCGAGCGTTGCTTCGGCGCATGGCTTCGGCGGCGGCGTTCACGGTGGCAGCGGCTTCCGCGGCGCAGGCGTGGGGGGCGCATCAGGACGTTCCATCGGCTTCCGGGGCCGCGGTTTCGGCGATCGCAGCTTCGGCGACCGTGGGTTCGGCGACCGTGGGTTCGGCGATCGCGGCTTCAGGGACCATGGCTTCCGGGGTCGTGGCTTCCGTGGCGACGGGTTCTTCGCCGACCAGTTGCTGTTCGACGACGACCTGCTCGGCTACGAGTTCTTCGATCCATGGTTCTTCGATGACGCGGGCTACTACGGCGCATACGTCGATGCTCCGCCCTCCCGTCAGGCTTGCGGATCATGGGTCTGGAACCCGTCGCAGGACAAGTACGATTGGGTGGCAAGCTGGGGCGCCTGTTGACCGAGCGCCGCGGCGGCCGGCGCTGAATCGGCGTCTCTGAGTCGGGGCCGGGCCCAGCTGCGCTGCGGCTCGGACCCTCGACCGTCAGCCCTTGGAATAAGCGACGCGCCGGCGGACCCCATCGGCGGCGATTCGAGAGGCCGGCCGGAAGCGGCGCGCCTCTCTGGGAGGTGCGCGTGACCCCTCATCGTCCTGAAAGGCCGCCTGGCCGCAGCCGAGAAGGAGAGCCCCGGCGATTCGACGCCGTCACGATCGCTCTGCATTGGACAACCGCGGCTCTGATTGCGGGCATGTTCGCGAGCGCATGGCTGCACGTGGTGGCGGAAGGTGGCCGGTACGCAAACTTGCTGCTTGCCATCCACCGCTCGCTTGGGCTTTCCGTCTGGGTTGTCGCCGCTTGCCGGCTCGGGTGGCGTTTGCGCTTCGGCTATTTGCCGCCGTTCCCACCGGGCATGTCGAAGCCCAAGCAAACGCTCGCCAAGGCCAGCGAGTACAGTCTCTACGCGCTGCTGCTGCTCCAGCCGCTGACCGGCTTGGCCCAAAGCCTCACGCGCGGCCGCCCCTTCTTGCTATTCGCCTTGCAAGCGCCCGTCGTCATGGCCCGAAACGTGGGTCTGACCGCCCTGCTTGCCGCGGTCCACCGGTATTCGGCCTGGGCGCTGCTTGGCCTCGTCGGCGTCCACGCGCTGGCGGCGCTGCACCACCGCTTCGTTCTGCACGACGATATCCTTCAGTCCATGTTGCCCTGGAAGCCTGCGATGCGGCCGGCGAGCGGGGCGAAGATCTTCAATCGCGCTCGGCTGAGGCCAATGAAGCGGGAGGCTTAAGGCCGCCCGTTCAGGACGTCGAAGGTCCGGGCGCCGACTTCGCGCGGCATTGGCGCGAGCCACGGCGAGGCGAGGAGCGTCGCCTGCGCGTCACGCAGCCCGTCAGCCCAACGCTCGCGCATCGTCGCTCGGCTGAAATCGTGGTCCTTTGAGCCCGTTTGGGGGTCGGGCGGTCGGTAGATCAGTTCGACGATGTCCATCGTGGTGACGCAGCCGAAGTCGTAGAGAAACTTCGCTTCCGGCGTCTTCCGCACATCCTCGGGCAGCCGATCCCACAGGTTATTGATGTTGTGGCGAACATCATGGTTGGTGCGGAACATGTCGGTCGCCGCGCGGGTCCGGCTGGAATAGCGGATGTCCTTGGCGCGCTCGGCGACCTCCTCGAGATTCGCCGGCAGCGGGCCGCGGGCCTGGAAGAGATCAACTTGAAAGGTCAGCCGGCTCCGCCGCGGGACATATTCAAGCACGTATTGGAGCGGCGTGTTCGAAACCAGACCTCCATCCCAATACCACTCCCCGTCGATCTCGACGGCGGGAAAGGCTGGCGGCAGCGCCGCGCTGGCCATGACATGCTCGGGCCGGATCTCCATCTCGGCGTTGTCGAAGTATGCGAAGTCGCCTGTGCGCACGTTGACCGCAGCGATGCTGAAGCGGATGTCCCGTGCGTTGAGCCGGTCGAAATCAACCAGCCGCTCGAGCGTGCCCTTGAGGGCGCCGGTCTCGTAGAGGCTGGGCGGCGTGGCTGCGAATAGATGCATCGCCAGCGTACGTGGGGCGAAGAACCCGGGCCGGCCGAACACGAGCGCTGTAAGGGCGCTCGCCCGGCGACGCGCGCCATCGGGCGCACCTGCGGGAAAGACAGGCCAGGGCGAGGTAATCCCTTGCCAGAAATCCCTGAGGCGCTCGACGCGCCTCTCCGGCGGATTGCCGGCGATGATCGCGGCATTGATCGCGCCGATGGAGATTCCGGCGACCCAGTCCGGGAGGTAGTCCGACAGCGAGAGCGCCTCGTAGACGCCGGCCTGATAGCTGCCGAGCGCACCGCCGCCCTGGAGGACGAGAGCCACCCGCTTGTCGTAGGACTCGGGTCGAGCAGGCATGTCGGCTTTCATCAGAGTACGCGGCTTTCTTGGCGGCCGCTCGCGGTTGGATCGGCGAGGCGTTCAGCAATGACGCTTGTCCGAAGACCGGCGGTGCTGGCGGCTTATTCCGCCACGGCGGGGATGTTCGCGGTTTGATTGAGCGCGCCGGAAAGAGTCGGGGTGCCGGAATAAGGCGTCGCCGCCAATCGTCTAACAGAGGCGCCGACACCTCTCGTTTCCGTCGCCTGCTTCGATAGAGCTGAAGACCTGAGGTGGTGAAACGACCCGAGAACGGGTTCGTCGGCCCGTGAATACTTCGCGGAACTCAGTACAGGATCAGCAGCCTCATGACTCTCTCTTTCGCCAGACAGACAGTCCTCGGAATCGCCCTCAGCCTCGCCATCGGCTCCGTCGCCAGCGCCGACTCCGTGGCGGTGTCGGACTCTGGCGTGACCAGCGTCTCGGTCGACACCACCGGGATGGACCTGACGAGCCCTGCCGGAGCAAACGCGCTCCTCGCGCGACTCCGCCACGCCGCGTCCATCGCCTGCCGCGACCTGGTCAGCGGCAATGTCGACCTCTTCGCGTGGTCCGACTATCGCGCGTGCAGGAACGAGGCGCTCGACAGTGCAATCGGCGGCCTGAATGCGCCGCAAGTCGCCGCGCTCTATCGCGACCATGACGCGTCCGCCTCGATCACCCGCCGGCGGCCAGCGGGCGAGGCGCTTGCCGGCGAGCTCGCGACCATGCCCTCGCCAGGCTCGTGAGGCGCGGCCTGGCCGTTGCTCTGATCCTTGCAATCGCGGCGGCCGCCTCGAGCGGCTCCGCACACCCGCAGATCAGGGCAGCGAATCCGGCCGCCAACGCAGTGCTCGCATCGAGCCCGCCCGGCATTCGGATCGCATTCAACGAAGACCTGGTTGCGGCGTTTTCGGGACTGGAGCTCCGTGACGGCGCCGGTCGGGTCGTGGCCGTCGGTCCCGCGACGGTGAATCCGGCAGACAAGCGAGAGCTTGCGGCGCCACTTCGGGCGAGGCTTTCGGTCGGGACCTACACCGTAAGTTGGCGCGCGGTCGGCGCCGACACCCACCACGTTGCCGGCAGCTACAGCTTTGCGGTGAGGCCGTAGTGCTGGAGGCGGCGCTGGTCGTCGTTCGCTTCGGGCACTTCACCGCGGCGCTCGTGCTGTTCGGGTGGCTGCTGTTTCCGCTCGCCGTGAACCACGGAACGCCGCCGCCCCGCCGGGCGATCGTCTGTTTCGCGACCTTGGCGCTTCTGAGCGGCGTCGGCTGGTTCGTCCTGACGGCCGGCTCGATAGCTGGCGACCTCTCGAAGGCGTTGGAGCCGGCGACGCTGAACGCGGTCGTCTTCCAGACGGATTTCGGTCCGGCCTGGCTAGGGCGTCTTGCGCTGATCGCCGCAATCATTCCGTGGGCCGCCATGGCGCCGCGCCATCCGCGCTCGGCGCCCCTGACGGCGGCGAGCGGCGTCGTGGTCGCCAGCCTGGCTGCAACCGGCCACGCCCAGATTGGCGACGGCCCGGTTTGGGCCCTGCACGCTGGCGCCGACGCTCTTCATCTGCTCGCCGCCGGCGCTTGGTTGGGCGGGATCGTGGGGCTGGCCGCCATGCTGCAAGGCCGCTCCGATGCAAACGAGACGGAAGCCGCCCACGGCTTCGCCGGCCTGGGCTATGCCGCCGTCGCCGTCCTCGTCGCCAGCGGTCTGGTCAACACGTTGACGCTCCTCAGCGGCCCGACCGCGCTCGTCCGTACGGACTACGGGCGGCTGCTCAGCATCAAGCTCGCGCTCTTCGTGGTCATGCTCGCGCTGGCGGCCGCCAACCGTTTCCGCCTCGCGCAGCGGGTCGGTTGGGAGACGGGCCCCACCCTCGCCGCCGGACTTCGCCGCAACGTGGTTGTCGAATTGGCGCTCGGCGTGGCGGTCATCACCGCGGTCAGCCTGCTTGGAACGTTATCGACGACCGCGCCCGCGTGAATTGGCCGCCTTGGGGGAACGGCGCTCCCTGCGTGTCCCGGCATCACGTCGACCAAAGACCTCAGCGTCGCGAGTATTGTTTCGAGCAACCGCAACTCGCGGGCCTGCGCTGAGGCCCGCCGGGCGCGTGCGAACAGCGCCATGCGGCGGCGGCTCCCCGCCGGAAGTGTGGCCATGGAACAAGGCGCAGCGGTCCTGCTTTCAACGACTATGCCCCGCAACGCGTCTGGGCGAAGGCCGCCTCTCGGCGCCCCTCTCCGCGCGTCCAGCGTGCACCCGTGAAAGAAGCAGGTGGCGATGCGCCAACCCATAAGCCCGTCGCCTGTTGTCGGCCGCGCCGGCAAGGCGTTGCCGGCCTACGTTTCGAACGGCCTCATCGGGCTGCGCGTCCGCGACAACCCGCTCGCGGCGGGCATGGCCCTGCTCAGCGGCTTTTCCGGCGAACATCCGAGACGCCTCATCGAGGCGGCCGCCCTCGCTCCCTATCCCCTCGCCGGGGACCTGTGCCTGGACGGCGTTTGGATGTCGGACACGCCGCAAGCGCTTCGGCTCCTGCATCAGTCCTATGACTTCGCCACGGCGGAGCTGACCAGCCGCCTTGCTTTCACCGTCGGTGAGCGAACGGCCGAAGTCGAGGTGTTGACCTTTTGCAGCCGCGATCGACCCACGATCGCCTGCCAGCAGGTCGAAATCGGCGTCGACGGCGCCTGCGATGTGGAATTCCGCGCCCGGGTGGACACCTCTGGCGTCAGCGGACGAGCCCTGCGTCACGCCCGCGAGACCCCAGGCGAGAAGGAGCCGAGCTGCGATGGCATGTTGCTCTGGGAGAGCGCCGGGGGACTGTCGAGCTGTGGGCTAGCCTTCTCCACCGACCTTGCAGGAGCGGCCGCCAGCTGCGAGCGACCGCCGCTCGATGGTACGGGCCTGACCAGCGAGTATGCATGGCGCGGACGCCGTGGCCGCCGCTGCCGGTTGCGCCAAGTGGTCAGCCTCGTCCCCAGCGCCCTTCACCGGCAGCCGGACTTCGAGGCCGCCAGGCTGGTCGCGTTCGCGGCCAATGTGGGCTTCGATGCGCTCAGACAGGCCAACCGGGACCGCTGGTCCGAGCTTTGGAAGGGGCGCGTCCGGCTCGTCGGCGCGGACGAGCGCTGGCAGGCGATGGCCGATGCCGCGTTCTTCTACCTGATGACGTCTGTTCATTCGTCCTCGCCGGCGTCAACGTCGATCTTCGGACTCGCGACGTGGCACGACTATCACTATTACTACGGCCATGTGATGTGGGACATTGAAACCTTTTGTGTTCCACCACTGATCTTCCTTCAACCGGACGCCGCTCACGCTATACTCGACTACCGGTTACGCAGCCTTGAGGCTGCTCGCTCCAACGCCCGCTTGATGGGACGGCGCGGCGTTCAATTCCCTTGGGAAAGCGCGCCCTCTTCGGGCGAGGAGGCGGCTCCCGTGCCTGGCACGGCGGCCTGGCGCGAAGATCATGTCTCTCTCGACGTGGCCCGCGCCTTCGCTCTCTACGCCGACGCCGCCGGCGACGAGGCCTTCGCGCGCGACAAGGCCTGGCCGGTTCTGTCGGGCGTGGCCGAATGGATCAAGAGCCGGGTGATCGAGACCAGCCGCGGCTTTGAAATTCGGGCCTCGATGGGCATCGCCGAGCGCAAGGCGCCGGCCGACAACGCTGTTTTCACCAACCTGTCCGCACGCGCGGTCCTCGAGGCGACCGTGTCTTTGGCCTCCCAGCTTGGCCATGCGATCGACCCGGCGTGGTCCCGTATCGCCGCCGGTTTGCGGGTTCCGAAGCGGGGCGCGGTGGTGCTTCCCCACGATCGCTACCGGCGCGACGAAGAAAAGGGCGCAACCCCAGACCCGCTGATGGGCGTGTTTCCGCTCGCCGGCGGCTTCGATGCGGCAACCGAAACGGCGACACTGTCGCAGTTCCTGGCCTGCGCAGACGACTACATCGGCAGCCCCATGCTGTCGGCGCTGTACGGGGTCTGGGCCGCCCGAACGGGGAACCGCACGCTGGCCGCAGAGTTGCTCGACGCCGGCTATGCGCGCTTTTGCACCGGCCGGTTCACCCAGACGCTCGAATACCGCGAAGACGTCTTCCCCGAGCAGCCGCGGGCCGGCCCCTTCTTCGCCAACCTGGGTGGGTTCCTCATGAGCCTGATCCTGGGCTTTCCGGGCGTCACGCCCGGTCCGGGCGAGCCGCAGAGCTGGTGCAGGGGCCCTGTTGTGCTGCCTGCCGGATGGCGCGCCATTGAAATCGACCGCCTGTGGATAAGGGGCCAGCCATGGCGATTGTCCGCAACGCACGGCGCGAGCAGCGCTCGGTTGGAGCCGGCGTGAGCTTCCATCGGGCGGCGCTCTTGCATGGCCTTGGGTTCGCCTGGCCCTGAACGAAGGCAAGCCGCCGCGCTCAGCCGTCTGGGGCGCCGGCGCGGGTGCGCCGAGACCTTGCGTGCTCGATCGTGAACCGGATCTTCA
>DATGIN010000268.1:0-2561 GCA_035295705.1 Caulobacteraceae bacterium | reverse complement strand
ACACGCCGGCCGGCCCGATGTTCTGCGTCCGCTCGAACGGCGTCTGGTTTGCGGTCGGGCCGGCGGAGGCGCACGCCGCATGACGCCCGACGAGATGCGGGCCTGGATCACCGGCAAGCTCGAGCCTCTGGACAGCTGCGACCCCGCGAGGGCGCCGCCGCCGATCTCCGAGTTCACGCTCAACCCCACCCTGCCGAAGATCGACGCCTTTCGGCCGGCCGCGGTGCTCGTGCCGCTGGTCGAGCATGAAGCCGGCGTCACCGTGCTCCTGACCCGCCGGGCCGACACCTTGCGCAGCCACACCGGCCAGGTCGCCTTCCCGGGCGGGCGGATGGACGAGGGCGAGACGCCCTGGGACGCGGCGCTGAGGGAAGCGGAGGAGGAGATCGGGCTCGACCGGTCGCACGTGGCCATCGCCGGGCTCTCGTCGAACTATCAGACCGGCAGCGGCTACGACATCACCCCGGTCGTCGCCTTCGTGACGCCAGGCTTCCGGCTCACGCCCAACCCCGCCGAGGTCGCCGACGTGTTCGAGGCGCCGTTCGCCTTCCTGATGGATCCGAAGAACCACGAGCGCCAGTTCCGCGAGCAGGCGGACGGGCTGCGCCGCTATTTCTACGCCATGCCGTACGAGGATCAGTTCATCTGGGGCGCCACGGCCGGGATGTTGCGTGCGCTCTACGAGCGCCTCTACGGCGAGCCGGCGGAAAGCGCATGAGCGGCGAGGATTCGATCCCCGTGCAGCCATGGATGCGCGCCGCCGAGACGAAGGCCGTGCTCGCGGCGCTCGAGGCCGTCGGCGGCGCGGACTCGGCGCGTTTCGTCGGGGGGTGCGTGCGAAACGCCATCCGCGGCGAGCCGGTGCTCGACATCGACATCGCAACCACCCTGACCCCCGACCGCGTGACGACGGCGCTGGCCGACGCGAGCCTGAAGGCGGTTCCGACCGGCATCGAGCACGGCACCGTGACCGCCGTCGCCGGCGGCAAGCCGTTCGAGATCACCACCCTTCGCCGCGACGTCGAGACCGACGGGCGACACGCGATCGTCGCCTTCACCGACGACTGGGCCGAGGACGCCGCCCGCCGCGACTTTCGGCTGAACGCCCTCTACGCCGACGCCGATGGCCGCCTCTACGATCCGACCGGCGAGGGCGTGGCCGACGCGCGCGCCGGGCGCGTCGTCTTCGTCGGGGACGCCGCGATGCGCATCGCGGAGGATGCGCTCCGCATCCTTCGCTTCTTCCGCTTCTTCGCCTGGTATGGCGCCGGAGAGCCGGACGCCGCTGGCCTCGCCGCCTGCGCCGAACTCGCCGGCCGCGTGGACGACCTCTCCGGCGAGCGCATCGCCCAGGAGCTGCTCAAGCTGCTCGCGGCGGAGGATCCGAGGGCCGCCATGCGGCTGATGGCGCAGGCCGGCGTGCTGGCGCACGTGCTGCCGGAGGCGGCGGAGCTTGCGCGCTTCGAACGGCTGGTCGCCATCGAGACCGAGCAGCTGTTCCCGTGCGACCCGGAGCTTCGGCTCGCCGCCTTGTTGCCGGACGAGCCGGCGGCGGCCGCCACCCTTGCGGCCCGCTTGAAACTCTCCAACGCGCTGCGCGACAGGCTGGCCGCCGCGCTCGACGCCCAGCCGCCGATCCATTCCTGGATGAGCCCGAAGGAGGCCCGCCGCACCGTCTACCGGCTTGGCGCGAAGGCCTTCTGCGACCGGGTGATGCTGGCCTGGGCGGGGTCGGAGCGGAACGCCGCCGCGATCCAGTGGCGGGCGCTCATCCCGATGGCCGAGAGCTGGCCGATTCCCGCCTTGCCGCTGACGGGCGAGGAGGTGAAGGCGGCCGGCGTACCCGAGGGCCCGCTGGTCGGCCAGGTGCTCCGCGAGGTCGAGGCCTGGTGGATCGACAACGATTTCATCGACGACAAGCTCTCCCTCGTCGAGCGGCTGAAGGCGGTCGTGCAAGGGATGGTCTACTGATCCCGCTTCGGCATCGCCGTGCTGCAAGCAGCCGCGGCTGCCGGGCCGGTCCAGCGCGCGTCGGCGGACGACTGCGCCGTCATCGTCGCGGTCGGAAAGTCCGCCCTGGGCTGGAACTCGAAGGGTCCGGGCGACTGGCCGTTCTTCCCCGCCGATGAGCTGCCGGGCGGCGGGGGACCTGCCTCGAGGACTGCCCCTGGCGCTCGCTGGGCGTCGCGCCGACGGTGACCGGCTCGCCTGCGACGCCTGGGTCGTCCTCGCCTGCACGACGACAGCCATCACCTAGCGCCGGCGCCCGCTGACTGAAAAGCTTGGCTTATTTGCCGGGCGGGGCGTTGCGGTTCGCGCCCCCGTTCACCATCTTGGCCGTAGCGTGCGGCTTTTGCGGCGGAAGCGCCACGCTAGCCTTGAGCAATCTGACCTCTTCGCTGGTCCGAACCGGTCGGAGCTCGGCGGTGTCGTTCGTCCTACTGACATCGTCTGGCGCGGGGTCCTGCTAGGTATTTTCATTAGGAGATTTTCAAGATGGCCCAGACTCTTAGCTTCGCGGAACGTCGTGCGGCGGCCGCCTGGACGCTCCTGCTCGCTGG
>DATGIN010000267.1:0-12204 GCA_035295705.1 Caulobacteraceae bacterium | reverse complement strand
CCATGGCGCGGCAAGCGCAGGCGGATCGCGCCCGAGACGCCGGCGACGACGCCCCCGCGTTGAACGCTCGCGCCGACGGCCACTTCCTGGAGCGGATCGCGGCGCTGGACCAGCCGGGCCAGGCGCTGCTCTCGCGCGCCGGTAGACCAGCGCCTCGGCGACATGCAGACGCTTCACCGCAGCCGCGCCGTCGAGGTCGGCGATGGTGCGGGCGAGCTTCAACGTGCGGGTCCAGCCGCGGGCCGTCAGACCGCTCGCTTCGGCGGCGCGAGAGAGCAGCGCCTGGCCCGGCTGGTCCAGCGCCGCGATGCGCTCCAGGAAGCGGCCGTCAGCGCGAGCGTTCAACGCGGGGGCGTCGTCGCCGGCGTCGCGGGCGCGGTCCGCCTGCGCTTGCCGCGCCATGGCCACCCGCGCGGCCGCTTCGGCCGTGCCCTCGGCCGGCGGTGGCAGGGCCAAATCTGTCGCCGTCACGGGCGGGACCTCCACCTGCAGGTCGATGCGGTCGAGCAGGGGTCCGGAGATGCGCGCCTGGTAGCTCTGCTGGCACCGCGGCGCGCGCCCACAAGCGCCGCGGCCAAGGCCGCCGTGGCCGCAGCGGCAGGGGTTCATCGCCGCCACCAGCTGCACGCGCGCGGGATAGCGGATGTGGGCGTTGGCGCGCGCCACCACCACCTCGCCGGTCTCCAGCGGCGCGCGCAGGCTGTCGAGGGCCTGGGCGGCGAACTCCGGCAGCTCGTCGAGGAACAACACCCCGTTGTGGGCCAGCGAGACCTCCCCCGGCTTGGCGCGCAGGCCGCCCCCGGTCAGCGCCGCCATCGACGCCGAGTGGTGCGGGCTGCGGAACGGCCGCGTACGGGTGAGGGCGCCGCGCGCGATAAGGCCGGCGACCGAGTGCACCATCGAGGTCTCGAGCAGCTCGGCCGGCGACAGGGGGGGAAGCAGGCCCGGCAGCCGCTGCGCCAGCATCGACTTGCCGGAGCCGGGCGGGCCGATCATCAAGAGGTTGTGCCCGCCGGCCGCGCCGATCTCCAGCGCTCGCTTGGCGCCTTCCTGGCCCTTGACGTCGCGCAGGTCGGGGGCGGACCGGCTGTCGAGCGCCGGGCCGGGCTTCGGCGGGCTCAGAATCTGCTGGCCCCGGAAGTGATTCACCAGCGAGATCAGCGATTTCGCCGCCACGACACGGCAATCGCCCACCCAGGCGGCTTCGGCGCCGGATGCTTCCGGGCAGATCAGGCCGAGCCCCATCGCGCTCGCCGCGACCGCCGCGGGCAGGACGCCGGCGACCGGCGCGATCCGGCCGTCCAGGCCAAGCTCGCCCAGCGCGACCCACTCGGCCAGGACGTCCTGCGGAACGACACCCATGGCGGCCATGATCACGAGCGCGATCGGCAGGTCGTAGTGGCTGCCCTCCTTGGGCAGGTCCGCGGGCGCCAGATTGACCACGATGTGCTTGCCGGGGAGCGAGAGGCCCAGCCCGCCGAACGCCGCGCGGACGCGCTCGCGGCTCTCGGCGACGGCCTTGTCGCCGAGGCCGACCACCGAAAACCAAGCCGAGCCTTCGGTTATCTGCACCTCGACGTCGACGCGCCGGGCTTCCACACCGTGGAAGGCGACCGTGACGACCCGTGCAACCATCGATGGCTCCCCAGTTATCCACAAAAGTTAAGCGCGACGCTTGGAGCGGATCAAGAACAAAAATAGAACTAATGTAGAAAACGCGCAGAGTCAGACACTTAACTGACACAATCCGCCGCGGGCCAGCGCGGGGCCCTACGCGCCAGCCCGCAGCGCGCTTTCAGGCGGCGCGCCGCCGCAATCGTCCGCTCTTCGACCGCTGCCGCTCGAAAATCGGCCCGCCCGGCGCGTACCAGCGCGCCTTCTTGCGCACCGCCGGGCTGGGATCGCTGCCGGCGGCTGCGAGGATCGCCTGGAGCGCCTCGCCGCTCTCGTTCGCCATCTCCCCGATCGCGCCAACCGCGTGGGCGCGAACATGGGCGTCGGGGTCGCAGCGGAGCCGCTCCATCGCCAACGTCAAGGTGCGCTTGGCGTCGGGCCGGCAATCGCCCGCCTTGCAACGGTCGCAGGCGAGGGCGTGCATGGCCGCGGCGCGCACTTCCGGGGCTGGGTCGGCGAGCATCTCGAACAGGTCGTCCACCATCTCGGCGGCGACGAAATGATCGAGGAAGCGGCAGCACCAATAGCGCACGGCGCGGCTGTCGTGCGTCAGGCCGGCGCGCACCCCCGGCAGCGCGGCGGCGCCCAGCGCCAGAAGCGCGCGGAACGCGCCGCGCGCGTGGTGCTCGGCAGCGAGGCGAAGGACGAGCTCGGACGCAGTTTCGCTCATCGCGCCATCATGAGGGAACGCGTCGCGGCGGTGAAGGTCAGCGCCCGCCGGTAGAGCCGAAGCCGCCTTCGCCCCGTGGCGTCGCCGGCAGCTCGGCGACTTCGCTCAGAGCGGCTTGCGGCGCCGGCGCGATGACCAGCTGCGCGATGCGCTCGCCGCGGCGGACCGTGACCTCCGCCGCGCCGAGATTGATCAGGATCACCTTCACCTCGCCGCGATAATCGGCGTCGATCGTGCCCGGCGTGTTGAGACAGGTGACGCCCTCGCGCAGCGCCAGGCCCGACCGCGGCCGCACCTGCCCTTCGAAGCCTTCGGGGATGGCCAGGCAAAGCCCGGTCGGAACAGCCGCCCGCGCCCCTGGCCGGAGCAGGATCGGCTCCGCCTCCGGCGCGGCGCAGCGAAGGTCCAGGCCCGCAGCGTGCGCCGTCTCATAGGCCGGCAAGGGCAGGCCCTCGGCGTGCGGCAGCCGCTTCACGGCGATCAGCGGCCGCGCGCTCAAAGCTCGCCCGCGATGCGCCGAGCGAGCCGCGCCGCCACCTCCCGCTTCGAGGCGCGCGGCCAGGCGTCCGTCCCCTGCGGATAGACCAGCAAGACCTCGTTCTCGTCGCCGCCCATGATCGCCCCGCCGCTCACGTCGTTGGCGACAATCCAGTCGCAGCCTTTCTTCGCGAGCTTCGCGCGGGCGTGGGCCTCGACGTCGCCTGTCTCGGCGGCGAATCCGACCACCAGTCGCGGGCGACGGTCGCCCGCGGCTGCGATGCTCGCCAGCACGTCGGGGTTCTCGACCAGCCGCAGCGCCGGCGGCCCGTCCTTGCTTTTCTTCAGCTTGGCCGGCAGCGCTTCGTCGACCCGCCAGTCAGCGACGGCGGCGACGCACACCGCCGCATCGACGGGCAGCGCCGCCAGCGATGCGGCCAGCATCTCGCGCGCCGTCTCCACCTCGATGCGTTTGACCCCGCAGGGCGCCGCCAGCGCCGTTGGGCCGGACACGAGAACGACCTCGGCGCCCAGGCGCGCGAGCGCCTCTGCGATCGCATAGCCCTGCTTGCCGCTGGATCGATTGGTGAGCACGCGCACCGGGTCGATCGGCTCCGCTGTCGGCCCGGCGGTGACGAGCACGCGTTTGCCGGCGAGCAGCGCGCCGCTGGCTCCGCCAAGCGCCGCCTGGACCGCCGCGAAGATCGCCTCCGGCTCGGCCATGCGGCCAACGCCGAACTCGCCGCAGGCCATCGCGCCCTCGTCCGGGCCGATGAAGGCGACCCCGTCGGCCTTGAGCGTCGCCAGGTTCCGCTGCGTGGCCGGGTGCTCCCACATGCGAACGTTCATCGCCGGCGCCATCAGGACCGGCGTGTCGGTGGCGAGCAGCGTCGTCGACGCCAGGTCGTCCGCGATGCCCGCCGCCGCCTTGGCCATGAGGTCGGCCGTCGCCGGCGCGACCACGATGAGATCCGCCGAGCGGGAGAGCTCGATATGGCCCATCTCGGCTTCGTCGGTCAGCGAGAAAAGGTCCGAATAGACCCGATCTTCGGCGAGCGCCGACAGCGAAAGCGGGGTCACGAACTCGGCGCCGGCGCGGGTCAGGATGGGCCGCACAGCGACTCCGGCCCTGCGGAGCAGGCGAACCAGCTCCAAGACCTTGTAGGCGGCGATGCCACCACCCACCACCAGAAGTATGCGCTGCGCGTCCACGGCCGCTCCCGGCGCCATTCCCAAGCGCGCCGCTCATTAGCCCTTCAGAAAGCGCTGGACAAACCCGCGTTTTGTTCCGTATTTGTTCCGACCGACAACCAGCGACGGTTGCAGATGGAGGGGTTGATCATGACCAGGATGTTGAACGGCGTCGCGCTCGCGGCGCTTCTGGCGGGCGCCGCTTTGGGTTTGAGCGCCTGCGACGGCGGCGCGGCCTCGACCGCGGCGCGCGACCACGCCGCAACCACCGGCGGCAGCGCCGAGACCACGTTCGCCGCCAACGACGCCGGGCGCGGCCAGTTGACCGACGAGGATCGCGCCGACGCCGGGCGACCGGACCCGCGCCGGGAGGCGATCCCGACCGTCGACGGGGCGCCGATGTGGGCGGCCAACCGCCGCCACTCGGCCGAGGAGAACGCCAACTACCAGTTCCAGCGCGACGGCGCGGACTTCGGGGCCCGCGACGTCACCGCGTTCGTGCACCTGGCTCACGCCTTCACGACCTCGCCGCCGCGCGACGTGCTGACGCTGACGCGGTCGAACGGCGACAAGCTGATGTACGACCCCAAGCGCAACATCTTCGCCGTGGTGACCAAGGACGGCGCGCCACGGGCGATGTTCAAGCCGCAAGCCGGCAAGGCCTACTGGGACCAGCAGGTCCAGCGGCAAGCGACGGAAGGCGACCGCTCGTCCAGCCGCCGTTACACCCGCCGCTCGAGCGACGGCGCGAGCGAGGACGACCAGGGCTAGCGGAACAGCGAGGCGACGCCTGGGCCGAGCGCGGCCCAGGCGACCGCGCCCGCCGCCGCTGCAAGCGCGCCGATCAGGAACCAGGCGAGAGCGCCGGCGCGCGACTGCGGGGCGGGCTCGGGCGCCGGCGGCGGCGCGGGCGGGTCCGGCTGCTCCACCATGCGCACGACGACTCTCAGCGCCCGCTCCGCATCCCCGGCGAGGCTGCGGACGCGCGCGATCGGCGAGAGCTCGCGGGCGACCCAGCGCGCCACCACGGGCTCGGCGGCGGCCCACAGGTTGTGACCGGGGTCCAGGCGCCGCGCGACGCCCTCGACGGTGACCATGGTCTTCTGCAGCAACACCAGCTCGGGCCGGAGCCGCATGTCGAAAAGGGCGGTGATCTCGAACAGCAGGCCGAGGATGCGGCCCATGGAGACGGATCCGGCCGGTTGTCCGACGTTAGGCTCTCCGACCGCCCGCAGCGCCTGCGCGAAAGCCTCGACCGAGTGGTGGGCGGGGACGTACCCGATGTCGAAGTGCGCTCTCGCCACCCGCATGTAGTCGCGCTGCAGGAAGCCCCACAGGATCTCGGCAAGGTGCCGCCGCTCGTTTGCGCCCAGCCGGCCGATGATCCCGAAATCGACCGCGGTCAGCACCGCCGGCGGCGCAACGAACAGGTTGCCCTCGTGCAGGTCGGCGTGGAAGACGCCGTGGTCCATCGCCTGGGTCAGGAAGGCCTGCACCAGGTTGTCGGCCAGCGCATGGCGGTCGATCCCGGGTTGCTCCAGCGCCGCGGGGTCGGACAACGCCATCCCGTCGGCCCACGCCGTCGTCATCGCCCGTTTGCCCACCCCGGCCCAGATCACCTGCGGCGCCCGCATCAGGCCGTCCTTGGCCATGACCTCGGCGAGCTCGCTCGCGCCGGCCGCCTCGAACCGCAGGTCCAGCTCGAGTTCCAGGACGCGCGCTGCGGTGTCGGCCAGGGCGACAGGTTCCAGCCGCTTGGCGGCCGGCGCATGCCGCTCGACCAGGCGGGCGGCGAGTTGCAGCACGGCGACGTCACGCGCGATGCGCCGTTCGATGCCGGGCCGCAGCACCTTGACCGCCACGCGGCGCCCGTCGGAGAGCGTCGCCGGGTGCGCCTGCGCCACCGATGCGGCCGCGATGGGCTCCGCGAAGCTTGCGAACAGCGCCGTGAGCGGCTGGTCGAGAGTGGCCGCGACAGCCGCCTTGGCTTCGGCCGTCGGAAAGGGCGGCAGCTGGTCCTTGAGCTTGGCCAGGTCGTTGGCGAAGGCCACGCCGAAGATGTCGGCGCGCGTGGACAGGATCTGTCCGAGCTTGATGGTCACCGGCCCCAGCCGCTCGAACGCGCGCGCCAGCCGCTCGCCCGGCCGTCCCCGCCGCGACCCCCCGCCGACCGCCAGCCGGATCGCCGCCGCCGCCATCCGCGCCGTGGGCGGCAGCAGCGGATCGAGCTCGCGCGGGATGAGCGCATCCTCGCGCGCGAGCACGATGCAGGCGCCGATCAGGCGAACGTACGTCGCGGCGCCGCTCATCGGGCCGGGAGCGCCCAGCCCTGGTGCAGGGCGCAAACGCCGCCCGAGAGATTGGTCCATTCGACGCGGCCGAAGCCCGCGTCCCGCATCATCGCGGCCAGCGTCGGCTGGTCGGGGAAGCGCCGGATGCTTTCGACGAGGTAGCGGTAGGACTCCTCGTCGCCTGCGACCCAACGCCCGAGCCGTGGGATCAGGGCGAAGGACAACCGGTCATACGCGGCGGCGAGCGCGGCGCTCGCTGGCTTGGAGAACTCGAGGCAGAGAAAGCGGCCGCCTGGGCTCAGCACCCGCCTGGCCTCGGCGAGCGCCTGGGCGACGTCAGCGGTGTTGCGGATGCCGAAACCGATCACGTAGGCGTCGGCGGACGCGTCCGGCAGCGGCAGCGCGAGCGCGTCGCCGACCGCCCATGCGACATCGCCGGCTTCCGCGCGGCCGCGCCCGACCGAGACCATTTCCTGGTTGGCGTCCACCACGAGGATGCGGGCGGGCTCGCCGCCTCGTCGCCGTTGCGCGGCGGCGGCAAGCCTCGCCAGCCGGCGGGCAAGGTCGCCGGTGCCGCCCGCGCAATCGACGACGAGCTCGCCCGGCTGCGGGTTCAGGCGCGCGGCGGCGATATCCTTCCAGACGCGGTGCACGCCGGCGCTCATCAGGTCGTTCATGAGGTCGTAGCGGCCCGCGACGGAGTCGAACACGCCGCGCACCAGGCGCGGCTTCTCCGCCTTCTCGACATCCCTGGCCCCGAAGGAAACGCTGCGCTCGCTCATGGCCGAAGCCTCTTAGCCTTCTCGCCTTTGGGCGTCATCCGCGACGCCGGCCCGCGAACCCGCTAGACGTGGCCGCGCCATGCCGGAACTTCCTGAGGTCGAGACTGTTCGCCAGGGCCTGGCGCCGGTGCTGGGTGGCGCGCGGCTGACGCGCGTCGTGGCGCGGCGGCCCGACCTGCGATTTCCGCTGCCGGAAGGGTTTGTGCAGCGGCTCACGGGCGCGCGCATCGGGCCGCTCGGCCGGCGCGCGAAGTACATCCTGGCCCCTCTCGACCGCGGCGACGTTCTCGTCATGCATCTCGGAATGAGCGGCCGCTTCGAGATCGCCGGTCATGCGGCCAGCGGCCGGCCGGGCGACTTCGTCTATGCCGCGCCGCCCGATCCCAAGCACGCCCACGTGCTGTTCGAGACCGAGGCGGGTGCGACGATCACCTATTACGACCCGCGACGCTTCGGCTACATGGACTTGATCCCGGCCGCCGAGCTCGAAGCCCACCCTTGGTTCCAGGGTCTCGGTCCGGAGCCGCTCGAAGCGGCGTTTTCCGCCGTGCACCTCGGCCGCGCGTTCGCTGGCAAGCGACAGAGCGTTAAGGCGACGCTGGCCGACCAGCGCGTCGTGGCGGGTCTCGGCAATATCTATGTGTGCGAGGCTCTGCATCGGGCGCGCATCTCGCCGCTCAAACGGGCGGGCGCGCTCAAAGCCCCGGCGCTGGCGCGTCTCGCCGAGGCCGTGAAATCCGTGCTGGCGGAAGCGATCGCCGCCGGCGGCTCGACGCTGCGCGACTACGCCGCCGCCGACGGCGCCCTTGGCTACTTTCAACACCGCTTTCTGGTCTACGGCCGCGACGGTGAAGGTTGTCTCAGGGCCGGCTGCAAGGGCGTGATCGCGCGCGAGGTGCAGGCCGGACGCTCCACCTTCTATTGCCCGGCCTGCCAGCGCTAGCGCCGCGGCCCGACACGCCTTACGGTCGGTCGAGATGACGCAATTGGCGCGCCTCGCCCTCTTCAGCGCCTGCGCCTGGCTCGCGGCCGGCGCCGCCGCCGCGCAGCCGCCGGTCTGGGTCGCCCACCGCGGCCAGGCGACGGTGATCCTGTTCGGCTCCGTTCACATCCTGCCGCCGGCCATGGACTGGGAGCCGCCGGCGCTGAAGTCGGCGCTGGCCAACGCCGCCGATCTCTGGTTCGAGATCCCGTTGGACCCGGCCTCGACGGCGACCGCGAGCCGGCTCGCCTACGAGCGCGGGCTGCAGCCCGAGGGATCAAAGCTCAGCGACCAGCTTTCGCCGAAGGGCCGCGAGCGGCTAGCGAAAGTCGCCAAGCGGGCGGGGGTCAGCCTCGACGGCCTCGAGCGGCTCAAACCCTGGCTGGCGGAGATCACGCTGTCGCTCGCCGTCTACGCCCAGGCGCACGCCGCCGCGGATCAGGGCGTCGAGCGCCAGATCGACGCCGTCACGCCGCAGGCGGTGCCACGCCGGGCGCTCGAAACCACCGAACAGCAGATTGGCTATCTCTCCGACGCGCCGCTCCCCGATCAGGTCGCCTCGCTCGAGGAGACGTTGGGCGAACTCAGCGACGGCCCGCAGAGCTACGAGAAGGTGGTCGAGGCCTGGATGGCCGGTGATGCGCGTGGCCTCGTGCGCGAGGCGCTCAGGCCCATGATGAAGGAAGCCCCGGGCGAGTATCGCTCGCTCGTCGTGGCGCGCAACGAGCGCTGGGTCGATGAGATATCCGATCGGCTGAACGGAAGCGGCGAAGCGGTGATGGTCGTCGGCGTCGGGCACCTGGTCGGGCCCGACAGCGTTCCCGCCCTCTTGCGGGCCAGGGGGATTTCGGTCGAAGGACCGTAAAGACACGCCACCCGGCGCCCGGAGCCCGCAGATGGCCTACGAGACCCTCATCGTCGAGACGGCGGACGCCGTCACCCTGATCCGCCTCAATCGGCCGGAGGCGCTGAACGCGCTGAACCAGCGCCTGGCCGACGAGCTGACCGCGGCGCTGGAGGCCGCCGAGGCTGACCAGGCTGTGCGCGTCATCGTCATCACCGGGTCGGAGCGGGCCTTCGCCGCCGGCGCCGACATCAAGGAGATGGCGCCGAAGTCCTATCGCGACGTCTTCACCGAGGACTTCATCACCAGGAACTGGGAGACAGTCAGCCGCGTGCGCAAGCCGGTGATCGCCGCGGTGGCCGGCTACGCCCTCGGCGGCGGCTGCGAGCTCGCCATGATGTGCGACTTCGTCATCGCCGCCGAGAACGCGCGTTTTGGCCAGCCGGAGATCAACCTCGGCGTCTCGCCCGGCGCCGGCGGCACCCAGCGGCTCCCCCGCTTCGTCGGCAAGGCCAAGGCCATGGACATGGTGCTGACCGGCCGGATGATGGACGCCGCGGAGGCCGAACGATCCGGGCTGGTCAGCCGCATCGTGCCGACCGACAAGCTGCTCGACGAGGCCATGGCGGCCGCCCGTGCGATCGCTGCGCTTTCGCCCACGGCGGTGATGTTGACGAAGGAGATGGTCAACGCCGCGTTCGAGACCCCGCTCGCCCAGGGCGTCAAGCTCGAGCGGCGGCTGTTCCACTCGCTGTTCGCCTTCGACGATCAAAAGGAGGGGATGACGGCCTTCATGGAGAAGCGCAAGCCGGCGTTCAAAGGCCGCTGAGGGCCCGTTCGATTGACCCTGCGGCGGCGGTTTCGTATACGCCCCGCTCCCGGATGCGCGGCCGCCCAGGCGGGCCCGCTCCCTGCATCGAGGCTAAGATAGACTAGGCATGGCCAACACGCCCGGCGCCAAGAAAGCGATCCGCAAGATCGCTCGTAGAACCGACGTCAACAGAGCGCGGCGTTCGCGCGTCCGCACCTTCGTTCACAAGTTCGAGGAGGCCGTGGCGAGCGGCGACGTGAAGGCCGCGACCCAGGCGTTCGGGGCCGCGCAAAGCGAGCTTATGCGGGCCGTCACCAAGGGTGTCATCCATCGCAACGCCGGCTCGCGCAAAGTCTCCCGCCTTGCCGCGCGGTTAAGGGCGCTGGCCACAGCATAATCTGAGGTGGGCTTGGCCAAGCCCTTGTTTTTGGCCGCTTTGTCGCGTTGGACGGGCAGACCTCTCGGGCGCCGCGCTGCGACATAATGTTCCGTGAACAGACTCGTGCGCACGGCAGTTCGTTGACCGGAATGGCCGATTCTGGAGTCAATCGAAAAATCTGTATGCGGCCCAAATATCGCTGTTGAGCCGCCCCAGTTCGGGGTCTACGTTTCTCACCATCAAGCTTACTCCCTGTGCGGATGATTGTGTAGCGGGGCCCCCGTTCGGGCCGCCGGGCGGGGCTGTGCGCTTTCGAGTTGAGGGGTCCGCGCGCCGGGGGGCGAGCGGAGCGTTGGGCGAAAAACAACATCGGTTCGGGGGTGGCCGTGATGACGATGACCTATGGCGCGTCGGCTGGTCGGGCATGGGGCGAAGGCGGTTCGCGGGAGCTGCCGGAAGGGGCGTGGTCGAGCGTCGCGACGACGCTCAAGGCCGAGCTAGGCGAAGCGGCGTTCGGGTCCTGGCTGGGCGGGGCTGAAGTTCGGGAAGTCGGCAATGGGGCCATGGCGCTTGTCACCGCGACCACGACGGCGCGCGACTGGGTTGGCCGCAACGCCTGGCGCCGGATCGGCGGGCTGTGGGCGAAGGCCGATCCGCTGCACCGACCGCTCAGGTTGATGGCCAGGGCGGAGTACGAGCGTGAAGCCGGAGCGCAGCCGCCGGCTGCCGAGACGAAGGCCGACGACAGCCCCGCGTCCGAGGCGCCGGCGCCGCGCGAGCCGACCGGGCAACCCCGCTCCGGCGGGCGGCCGCCGCGTGGCACGAACCTGCAGGAGCGCTACACCTTCGACACCTTCGTCGTCGGTCCGGCCAACGACTTCGCGTTCGAGGTGGCCAAGCGGGTCGCCGCCTGGGGCGACCCCTTCTTCAACCCGATTGTCGTCCATGGCCCGTGGGGGTTCGGCAAGACCCACCTCCTGAACGCCATCGCCTGGGAGGCCCAGCGCCGGGCCCCCAACAAGAAGGTGGTCTATCTCACCGCCGAGGACTTCCTTTCGGACTTCGTGCGCGCCATGCGCGACCGGTCGGGCGCGGCGTTCAAGGACGACTTGCGGACCGCCGACCTGCTTCTCGTCGACGACGCACAGTTCGTGTGCGGGAAGGTGCAGTGCCAGGCCGAGCTGCTGCACACCCTCGCCGCGCTGGCGCAGGACGGGCGCCGCGTGGTGCTCACCTCGGACCGAGCGCCGAACGCGCTCGCCGAGATGGACCCGCGGCTGCGCGGGCACCTGCAATCCGGGCTGGTCTGCGGGATCGAGCCGGCGGACAAGGCGCTGCGTCTGGGAATCCTGGAGCGCAAGCTCTCGTTGCTCAGCCACGAGCCCGGCATGGGCTCGCTGGCCGCCCGCACCGAGGTGCTCGACTTCCTCGCCGATCGCTTCTCCGACAGCGTGCGCGAGCTCGAGGGCGCCCTGAACACCCTGGTCGCGCGCGCGGGCGCCGGGTTGGGCGCGCTTTGCCTCGACGACGCGCAGGCCATCGTGCGTCCGCATCTTCGCGGGGGCGAAAAGCGGATCACCGTCGACGAGATCCAGAAGGCCGTCGCCGAGCACTATGGCCTCAAGCAGGCTGACCTCTTGTCCGAGCGGCGCAACCGGGCGATCGCGCGGCCCCGGCAGGCGGGAATGTGGCTGGCCAAGCAGCTCACCACCCGTTCGCTGCCCGACATCGGCCGCCGCTTCGGCGGCCGCGACCACACCACGGTGCTGCATGCGGTGCGGCGGATCGAGGCGCTGCGCGTCGACGATACCCAACTCGCGCGCGATCTCGAGGTGCTGAGCCGCAAGCTCAGGGGGTAGAGGCCCTTCCCCGACTCGGCTTTTCGGCTAATCTCCGCGCCCCCCAAAAGGAGCGGTCGCGGGGGCGTTTAGCAGAGGCGGCCGCGCTCGGGATTGGACGAACGACTTCATGCAGCTTTCGGTCGAACGTGCGGCTTTGCTGAAGGCGCTTGGCCACGTGCAGAACGTGGTCGAGAGGCGCAACACGATCCCGATCCTTTCGAACGTGCTTTTGTCGGCGAACGAGGGGGTTCTTTCGCTGTCG
>DATGIN010000266.1:0-5503 GCA_035295705.1 Caulobacteraceae bacterium | reverse complement strand
CGCAGGACAACAGGGTGCGCACGTCGGCCATGCCCTCGTCCTCCAGCGTCGTGTCGAGGCCGAAGACGACGTGACAAACGTCGTGATTGCGAAACAGCGCCCGGCTCTCGGCCGGAAGCGATGCCGGGGCGGCCACGCGGGCGCCGTTCGCCGCGTAGTACTCGGCGAGGCCTTCGGCCAGCGTCTGCTGCGAGTCCTGCGCCTGATATCGGCAACGCCGCTGCTGGGTCGTCGGCGACAGAGCAAAAGCAACCATGACGATCGGGAATCCGCAAGCACGGGCGAGCGGCCAACTCTTAGCCGAACGGCGCCGGAAAGTACATCATGCCTGGACCTATTCGGAGGTCGTGGGGCCGCGCGCGGCCGCCCACGGGGCGGCCGTCCAAACCAGGTTGCCGGGCCGGGGCGGACGGCCGAGCGGCGCGCCGGCCCTCAGTAGACGCAGATCGCGAAGTCTTCGCCGATCCAGCAGGCCTTGTCCTTGGCCGAGCGGCTGGCCGGACCCCAACGCGAGTTGATTCCGTCGCTCGTCAGGCCGCTGACATCGGCGTGGGCGCCCTGGATCTCGACGTCGATCTCGGTGATCCCGGGGTCGTCCTTGGCGTGCGCGAAGAAGTCGGAGCGGCCGACCGGCGCGATGCTGAACGACCCGCCCTTCTCGCGGGTGAAATCGCACGCCCCGGCGTAGCCGCCGTCGCTCGTCTTGATGTCGCAGCGCGCGCTTTTCGCCAGCGCGGGAGCGGCCGACGCCGCCAACACCACGACCGCCGCCGCAAAGGTGCAGGCCGCCTCGACTCCCATCCTCACCGCTGATCCCTCCGACTTCCGCCCGTTTCCCGATCGAGCGCAATCTAGTGCGAGGAAGGGAGTTCGACCTCCCAATCGTCTTCGTCGACGATCCACGCCGAGTCATACCCTTGCGCCTCGATCAGCCGTGCGGCGTCCCGCGCGTCCTCGACGGTCTCATAAGCTTCGGCATGCGCGCTCAGCGCGCCGTCGCTCTTGGCCTCGGATCGGACGTAGAACATCGCCTGCTAGGTAATCTGCTCCGCCAGTTCCTCAAGCTCCGATGACGGTGCTTCGGCCGCTCGGCCGTCGTGGGCGCGGCGCGACACTTCATGCGTGACCATTTCGGCGCTAGGCTCGGCGGCCAAGGAGGGCGCCCCCGTGGCCTTGCTCGACTGGATGTCGTCGGACGTCGGCCTTCGCATCGAGGGCGAAGCCGTTTTCCTGCGTCCGCCGCGCGCCGCCGACTATGTCGCCTGGTCCGAGCTTCGCCGCAGAAGCCGCAGCTTCCTGCAGCCGTGGGAGCCCACCTGGCCGGCCGACGATCTCAGCCGCGCCGCCTTCCGCCGCCGCCTCGCGGCCTACCAGCGCGACATGGATCTCGGCTACGGCTACGCTTTCCTGGTCTTTCGCCGCGAGGACGGCGAACTGGTCGGCGGCATCACGCTTTCCAACATCCGCCGCGGCGTCGCCCAGATGGGCCAGGTCGGCTATTGGGTGGGCCAGCCGCACGCCAGGCGCGGTTATACGTTGGCCGCGGTCCGGGCGCTGACGGGCTTCGCACTGGGCCGTTTGGCCCTGCATCGCCTTGAAGCGGCTTGCATTCCCGAGAACGAAGCCTCGCGGACGCTCTTGCTGAAGGCGGGGTTCGAGCTCGAGGGCCGGGCGCAGGCTTATCTGAAAATTAACGGCGATTGGCGAGATCATCTGCTGTTCGGACTGGTGGCGGGGGCTGCCACGAAGAAGCGCTCGGAAGACTAGGAGAGGCGCGCGGCAGGAAGAGCGCCCGCGCAGGCGGGTGGCTGATGGCGCTGGGCGCGCACGAACGCTTCATCTGGGACGCGACCGTGACGCTCGAGGCTTTGGGCGCCGCCAACGTCGCGCTCTGGAGCTGGGATCCGGGCGCCGATCGCCTGCGCCTGACCGGCGCCGCCCGCCGGCTCGGCCTCTCCCCGCTCGCGCCTGAGTGCTCGTCGGCGGCGGTGCGCGCGCTCGCCATGCCGCAGGACCGCGCCCTCGTCGAAGACATCCTCAAGGTGCAGGCGCCGGGCGCGGAGATCAGCGCCCGCGTGCGCATGCGCGGCGGCGACGCCTGCATCTGGCGCGGCGAATGGCTCGAAGACGGCGTGCGCGCGGCCGGCGTCATCGTGCCGGAGACCAAGTTCGCCGCGACCGACCAGGATGCGCTCACCGGGCTGCTCGATCGCCGCAGCTTCGTCGCCCGCGCGCGCGAGATGCTGCAGGCCGCCGGCGCCTACAGCCTCGTGGTTGCGGACCTCGATCGCCTGCGCCGCCTGAACGAGGCGCTCGGCCACGAGCGCGCCGACCTGGTGCTTGCCGCGCTCGGGTCGAGGCTGGCGGCCGCCTTTCCCGCCAACGCGCTTCTGGCGCGGGTCGGCGAGGACGAGTTCGCGGCGCTCGCGCCGGGGGACTTCGCCGATCCCTCGGAGTCCATGCGCCGCGCCATGGAGCAACCCTTGCGGGTGGCCGGCTTCGACATCTTCCCGACTCTGTCGATCGGCGCCGTCGTGGCCGACGGCGGCGTCGAGGCCCCCGACGCGGCCGAGCTGCTCCGCCGCGCGGAAATCGCGGTGGAATCGGCGAAGTCCGCCGGCCGCGGCGGCGAGGCGGCCTACGGCCGCGCGCTCGAGACCGACGGGCTTTCGCGGCTGGCGCTGGAGTCCGACCTGCGCGGCGCGATCGGCCGCGGCGAGATCGTGCCCTTCTTCCAGCCGGTCGTTAGGCTCGACACCGGCGCGATCGCCGGCTTCGAGGCGCTCGCCCGCTGGCGGCATCCGCGGCGGGGCGTGATGACGCCCGAGGACTTCCTGCCGCTGTGCGAGGAGATGGGGCTGCTGGTCGAGCTCGGCGCGCACATGATGCGCGCCGCCGCCCACCAGCTGGCCGCCTGGCGCAGCCACCACCGCGCCGCCGGCGAGATCAGCGTCAGCGTCAACCTGTCCACCGGCGAGATCCACCGCGAGAAGCTGGTCGCGGACCTGGCCATGCTGCTCAAGGAGACGGGCCTGCCGCGCGGCGCGCTCAAGCTGGAGATCACAGAAAGCGACATCATGCGCGAGCCGGAGGCTGCGGCTGTGATCCTGCACCAGCTGCGCGACGCCGGCGCGGGCCTGGCCCTCGACGACTTCGGCACCGGCTTCTCTTCGCTCTCGTACCTGACGCGGCTGCCGTTCGACACGCTGAAGATCGACCGCTACTTCGTGCGCACCATGGCCTCGAACGAGGGCTCGGAGAAGATCGTCCGTTCCGTGATCAATCTCGGGCGCGACCTGTCGCTGGAGGTCGTCGCCGAAGGCGTCGAGAACGCCCAGATGGCCAAGCGCCTCCTGGAGCTCGGCTGCCACTACGGCCAGGGCTACGGCTACGCGCCGGCGCTCTCGGCCACCGAGGCCGAGGTCTACCTGAACGAAAGCTACGCCGACGGCGCGGCGCCGCTGAAGGCGCGCGGATAGGCGCCGGCGCCGCTCGTCAGGCGCTGGACCACCGGCTCGAAGCGGCTGTTCGACAGGCTCATCATCGCCGGATGGTCGATGCCGGCCAGGAGCTGGGCGCGGCTGAGCCGCACGACCGGCACGCCCGGAATGACGTCGTTCTGAAAGCGCGGGCCACCGTCGTCCATCACCAGCCTGGCGCTCCCGTCGCCGGGGGCCGCCGGCGAGACGCCGGCGAGGGGCGCGTCGAGCGTGATGACCAGGTCGGTCTCCGAGCGGCCCTCTTCGAAAACGAAGACCGTGATGCTGCGTCGGTCGGGACTGACCAGGACGCCGTAGGGCTTGGCCTCCAGCGTCTCGAACAGCTCGAAGATCTGCCGGCCGCTCGCGACCGGCGCCTCGATGTGACAGGTCTGGCTGCGCAGGACCTTGACCGCGCTGATCGCCTGCCCGCTCGCCTGGTCTATCCGGTCCTGGCGCGCGAAGTCCTCCGTGTACTCGAGGCTCCCGGCCCCGCCGCCGGGCAGGTCCCAGCCGTGGAACGACGTCAAGGTCGTCACCGTGCGAGCCGCTTCCCCCGGCGCGGTCGGGTCGGGGGTGACGACGGTGTCCTGCCGCGCCAGCTCGTGCGCCGCGCGCGCGTCGGAGTAGGGGATGGCGCCGATGGCGTTCGCGAGCGCCGTCACCGACTGTGTCGTCGGCGGGGCCAGGCAGCCTGTCATCAGCGTTCGCGCCTCGGATGGCGGCGGGATGGGCGGCGTCGCGGGCGGGGCCGGCGCGGGCGCGATGACCGCTCCGACCGCAAGCCAGACAACCGCCGGGCTGGGGGTCACGCCAATCCTTTACGCTTCCAGGCGCGCCCGCAACGCCGCCTCCAACGCGGCGTAGTCGCCAAAGCCGGTTTTCGGTTCCACGACTTGGCGCCAGGCCGCGTCCAGCGCGTCGGCGAGATGGCCCGGCAGGTCCGTCCTGTGCGATCCGACGCGTCCCTCGCGCACCTTGGCGGAGTCGCTGCCGGCCGGCAGGTTGCAGCGCTCTTCGGAGAGCGCGCGCATCATGGCGTCGTCGAAGCGGTCCTTGTGCGCGAGCATGAAGGCCAGCGACGTCCGCTCGAGGGTCAGCGCCAGCAGCTCCTCGTCGAGCGGAATGCCACAGAACGCCGCCAGCCGCCTGATCGTCGCCTCCGGCGCGTCGGTCATGTACTCGTAGGACAGCGTCAGCACGTCGGGGTTGTCGCGCTCGACCCACCAGCTCAGCAGGTGGCTCCAGTAGCTCGTCGGGTCCTCCGGCTTGCCCATGCGCGCGGCGAGGAACTCCTCGATCGAGATCGCGCCGGGCTCGAAGAACCAGCCCTCCATGAAGCGGTACATCGAAACCATGGCGTCCTTCGGGTCGCGGAACGAGACCAAGTAGCGCGCCCCCTTGGGGATCAGCGTGTAGGACAGGTGGCTCTTGAACCCCCGCGGCTCCGCCCGCTGCGGCGCGTCGAGGTCGATGCCCAGCGCGGCGCTGGTCTCGATCCACGGCACCACGCGCGAGATGTCGTCGAAGTCCATGTCGCCGCGGGTGCGCAGCGTGTGGAACCCCTGCTGCAGCCAGGTCGTGCCGCATTTGCCGAACGGGGTGATGATGACGTCGGTGGGACGCGGCCGATAGGCCTTGATCCCGTCGAAGAATACCTCGCGGACGCCCATGCGCGCCTGAATCTCGTTCAGCTCCTTCATGCTGCGGGCACGGTGCGGGGCGACGGCGTCCATGCGGCTTCCTTCTCCAGATCGAGGCGGCGACGGCGCCGCACCTTAAGTCTCTTGGCCGAGGCCCGGCGGCTTGTCGATCATCCACGTAGTATATCGCTTGACAGCTATATTTCTGATGAGCGATATAATGGCATGGACGTCTTCGAAGCCATCGCCGAGCCGCACCGCCGCCACATCCTCGGCCTGCTCAGCCGCGGCGAGCTGCCGGCCGGCGAGGTCGTCGATGCGATGGGGATGAGCCAGCCGGGAGTCTCCAAGCACCTGAAGCTGTTGCGGGAAGCGGGGCTG
>DATGIN010000265.1:0-7938 GCA_035295705.1 Caulobacteraceae bacterium | reverse complement strand
GCTGGGCCGGCAAGCGGCTGCCGACCGAAGCCGAATGGGAGCACGCCGCGAGGACGCTCGACCCCGACGCCGGCGGTCTCGACCTCGATCGGCTAGCGCCGGAGCCGGCCGGCGGGGGGCCCGGCGTTCGGCAGATGTTCGGCGTGGCCTGGCAGTGGACGGCCAGCGCCTACCTGCCGTACCCCGGCTTCCGTCCCGACGCCGGCGCGGTCGGCGAATACAACGGCAAGTTCATGATGAGCCAGATGGTGCTGCGCGGCGGCTGCCTCGCCACGCCGAAGGGCCATGTGCGCGCGACCTATCGCAACTTCTTCTACCCGCACCAACGTTGGATGTTCTCCGGCGTGCGCCTCGCAGAAGACGCCGGCGGCGACGAGACGCAGGCGCGCTTCCTGGCCGATGTGGTCGAGGGGCTGAGCGCTTCCCCGAAGCGCTTGCCGCCCAAGTACTTCTACGACGAACGCGGCTCGGCGCTGTTCGAGGCGATCTGCGCGTTGCCCGAGTATTACCTGACCCGAACCGAGACCGCGCTGTTGCGCGACGCGGCCCCCGAGATCGCCCGCTACATCTCGCCGGACGCGGCGCTGGTCGAGTTCGGCTCCGGCGCCAGCACCAAGACCCGTCTCCTGCTCGACGCGGCGCCGCACATCGCCGTCTACGTGCCGATGGACATCAGCACTGAGGCGCTGGCCGGCGCCGCCGCCGCGATCCGTTCGGACTATCCGAACCTCATCGTCGAGCCGTTCCTGGCCGACTTCACGCAGGCGTTCGACCTGCCGAAGCTCGCCCGCGAGCGGCCGCGGACCGGCTTCTTCCCCGGCTCCACGATCGGCAACTTTGCGCCGGACGAAGCTGTCGCGTTCTTGAGGACCGCGCGGGCCCACCTCGGCGAGGACTCGCAGTTCATCGTCGGCGTCGATCTGGTGAAGGACGAACGGGTGCTGGTCGCGGCGTACGACGACGCCCGCGGCGTGACGGCCTACTTCAACCTGAACGTGCTCGGCCGCATCAATCGCGAGCTGGGCGGCGACATCGACATCGCCGCCTTCGGCCATAGGGCCATCTGGAACGCGGCCGAGAGTCGGATCGAGATGCACCTGGTCAGCCGGGTCGATCAGATGTTCAGGGTCGGCGATCACAACTTCTCGATGACGGCGGGCGAGACCATCCACAGCGAGAACTCGCACAAGTTCACTATCGAAGGCTTTGCGGCGCTCGCCGAACGGGCGGGGTGGCGCGTCGGCGCCCAGTGGCTGAGCCCGGACCCCGCCTTCGCCGTCTTCCTGTTGCAGGCCTGGCGCTAGAAGAAAGCCCCTCCCGGAGGGAGGGGCGAGAGCCCATGGCCGCGCGCGGCCAGCTGTGGCGTAGCGAGCCTGCCCGGGGGCGGCGCGACCGCCGCGCCGGTTCGCTTTAGGTGCGCCGGCGCTGGGGGCTGTGCTCTAAGCCTGCAGCCGGCTTTCGCTGGAGCGGCGGCGGCCGCCGCCATGGCTCGCCTCGCCGCCCTTGCGGCCGGCGGCGGCGGCCAGGTTGCGATCCTGGCTGAAGCTGCGCTTCTCGTCGGGCACGCTCGCTCCGCCCTTGCGCGCGATTTCGCGCTGACGCTCCTTATCCATCGCCGCGAAGCCACGGCGGGCGGGTTTGCGACTGCGTGCGTTCGTTTCCGGCATGGACGACTCCTTGGGCTAACTCTCGATGCAGCGGCGCCGCCCACACTTCGGAAAACGCGGGCTGTCCGCCCGGGCCTCGGGGAGAAGACCCGTCTGCTTGCGAACGTCATGCCGCACTTAAGGTTCCGCGTGAGTCGCGACCTCACCGTGAGTCATCCGTATCATGGAATGACGCAAATTCCATAACGACTGACAATTGTTAAGCGGCTGAGCTTGCGCGCCGGGCGCGCGGACGAATTCTTACGGCCGACGCCGCCGGGCCTCTCGCTTGATCCGCCAGCTTCAGGCGCGGCGCTAGATGCGGCCGCGACGCTCCAGCTCAGTGATGATGGCTTGCGCGGCCTCCGCCGGATCGCGGCCATGGGTGGCGATGACGAGCTCGGCGTTCTCGGGCGGCTCGTAGGGAGAGGTGATGCCGGTGAAGTTGTCGATCTGGCCCGCCAGCGCCTTCACGTAGAGGCCCTTGGGGTCGCGCGCGATGCAGTCCTCGAGGGGCGTGTCGACGAAGACCTCGAGGAACTCGCCCTCGGCGAACAGCTCGCGCACCATGCGGCGCTCGGCCCTGAACGGCGAGATGAACGAGCAGAGCACGATCGTGCCCGCCTCCACGAACAGCTTCGCCACCTCACCAACGCGACGGATGTTCTCCACCCGCTCGGCGTCAGAGAAACCGAGGTCGCGGTTGAGGCCGTGGCGCACGTTGTCGCCGTCGAGCAGGAAGGTGCGCACGCCCCGCTCGTGCAGGTCGCGCTCGACCAGGTTGGCGATGGTCGATTTGCCGGAGCCCGAGAGGCCGGTGAACCACAGGACCGCGGGCTTGTGCCCGTTCAGCCGCTCGTGATCCGCGCGCGTGACCAGGAGCGCCTGGCGATGGATGTTGGCCGCGCGGCGGAGCCCGAAGTCGATCATCCCGGCGCCGACCGTGGCGTTGGAAAAGCGATCGATGAGGACGAAGGCGCCGGTCTCGCGGTTCTCGGCATAGGCGTCGAACGCCACCGGCGTGGTGGTCGACAGGTTGCAGACGCCGATCTCGTTCAGCGTCAGCGTGCGCGCCGCCAGCTGCTCGCGGGTGTCGACGTCGATCTTGTGCTTCAGCGCGGTGATCCGCGCCGGCACGTAGCGGGCGCCGATCCGCATCAGATAGGGGCGGCCGGGAAGGAGCGGCTCGTCGCCCATCCAGATCAGGTGAGCGGCGAACTGGTCGGCGACCTCCGGCCTGGCGGTCGGTGGCGAGAGGAGGTCGCCGCGCGCGATGTCGACCTCGTCCGCAAGCGTCAGCGTGACCGCATCGCCTGCCTTCGCCTCGGCCAAGTCGCCGTCGTAGGTGACGATGCGCGCGACCTTGGTCTGCAGCCCGGACGCCGCCACGGTGACCGGATCCCCCGGCCGGACCCGGCCAGTCGCCACCGTCCCGGAAAATCCGCGGAAGTCGGCGTCGGGGCGGTTCACCCACTGCACCGGGAAGCGGAACGGCGCGTCCTCGACGCGGCTCTCGACGTCCACCTCCTCCAGATGCTCGAGCAGGGTCGATCCGTCGTACCAAGGCGTCTTCTTCGAGCGCACGGTGACGTTGTCGCCAAAGCGCGCCGACATCGGAATCGGGGTTATCAAGCTGAAGCCCAAGCCCTCGGCGAAGACCTGGTAGTCGGCGACGATCCGGTCGAACACCGCTTGGTCGAAATCGACGAGATCGATCTTGTTCACCGCCAGGACGACATGGCGGACGCCAAGCAGGGAGCAGATGTAGCTGTGCCGCCTGGTTTGGGTCAGCACTCCCTTGCGTGCGTCGATCAGGATGACGGCGAGGTCGGCGGTCGAGGCGCCGGTCGCCATGTTGCGGGTGTACTGCTCGTGGCCGGGCGTGTCGGCGACGATGAAGCTGCGCCTGTCGGTGGTGAAGAAGCGGTAGGCGACATCGATCGTGATGCCCTGCTGCCGCTCGGCCTCGAGACCGTCGACCAAAAGGGCGAGGTCGATGTCCTCGCCTGTGGTGCCGTGCCGCTGGCTGTCTCGCTCGAGCGCGGCCAGTTGATCCTCGAGGATGAGCTTGGAGTCGTAGAGCAGCCGCCCGATCAGCGTCGACTTGCCATCGTCGACCGAGCCGCAGGTCAAAAACCGCAGCAGGCCCTTCCTGGCCGTCGCATCGAGCGCGACGGCGGGGCGGCGGGCGATGTCGGTCTGGGCGCCGTCCATCAGAAGTAGCCCTCGCGCTTCTTCTTCTCCATCGAGGCGGACTCATCGACGTCGATCAGCCGGCCCTGCCGCTCGGAGGTCCTCGCCGCGCGCATCTCGCCAACGATGTCGTCCAGCGTCTCGGCGTGGCTCTCGACCGCCGCGCTCAGCGGATAGCAACCGAGCGAGCGGAAACGCACCCATCGCATCTCCTCCTTCTCGCCGGGCTTTAGCGGCATGCGGTCGTCGTCGCGCATGATCAGCATGCCGTCGCGCTGCACCACCGGACGCGGTTTGGCGAAATAGAGCGGAACGACGGGGATGCCCTCGGCGGCGGTGTATTCCCAGATGTCGAGCTCGGTCCAGTTCGACAGCGGGAACACGCGAATGCTTTCGCCCTTGTTGATGCGGGTGTTGTAGAGCCGCCAGAGCTCCGGCCGCTGGTTGCGCGGATCCCACGTGTGATCGGCGGAGCGGAACGAGAAGATGCGCTCCTTGGCGCGGCTCTTCTCCTCGTCCCGGCGGGCGCCGCCGAACGCCGCGTCAAACCCGTATTTGTCGAGCGCCTGCTTCAGCGCCTCGGTCTTCATCACCTGGGTGTGCAGCGCCGAGCCGGAATCGATGGGGTTGATCCCGCGCTTCACCCCTTCCTCGTTGGTGTAGACGATGAGCTTGACGCCGTAGCGCGCGGCCACCGTGTCGCGGTGGCGGATCATGTCCTTGAACTTCCAGGTCGTGTCGACGTGGAGGAGCGGGAAGGGCGGCTTGCCCGGATAGAAGGCCTTGACGGCGAGGTGGAGCATCACCCCGGAGTCCTTGCCGATCGAATAGAGCATCACCGGGTTGTCGAAGGCAGCCGCCACCTCGCGGATGATCTCGATCGACTCCGCCTCGAGGCGCTTCAGATGTTCTGAAAGCGGCGCACGCGCCGCGCGCGTCGCGGAATCCAGCGTTTCGAGCGCCATGCCTACCCTAACGCAAAGCCCCGCCAACCCCTTTGGCCAATCGACCGCCGACTAGATAGGGACTCCCCCGCCTTCGTGCAGCGTATCTTATCTTTTCCGTGACATAGAGAAACTGAAAGGGGAGCGGCGCGGTCAGAGCGGCAGCGTCACCCTCGCGGTCAGACCGGCCGGCGCCCGGTTCGCCAGCGTCACGTCGCCGCCGTGGGCGCGGGCGACGGAGCGGGCGACGGTCAGCCCGAGGCCGATGCCACCGGTCTCGCGCGAGCGGGACCCCTCGTGCCGGTGGAACGGCTCGAACACCCGCTCGAGCTCGCTCGCCGGGAGGCCGCAACCATCGTCTTCGATCTCGACCACGGCCGCGCCGGCGTCGGCGAAGACGCGCACGCGCGCCTGGCGCCCAAACTTCACGGCGTTCTGCAGGAGGTTGTTGAAGAGGCGCTTGAGCGCCACGGTGTCGCCGTCGATGACCACGCGCTCGGCCTGTTCGACGCTGACGTGCAGGCCGGTCTCGCTCATCTCGTCTGCGAGGCTCTCGAGCAGCGACGAGAGCTCGAGCTTGGTGCGCTGGTGCGGCTGGCTGACGCCGCGGACGAAGGCGAGCGTGCCCGACACCATCGCCTCCATTTCGCCGATGTCGGAAACCATGCGCCGGCTGAGCTCCTCGGGCGCGGATTCGGCGCGAAACCTGAGACGGGTGAGGGGCGTCCTGAGGTCGTGGGCGATCGCGCCGACCATAGCGGTGCGGTCCTCGACGTAGCGGCCGAGGCGCTCTTGCATGTCGTTGAAGGCGCGCACGGCGACGGCGATTTCGTTCGGGCCCTCCATGGCCAGCGGCGGCGCGCGCGGATCGCGGCCCAGCCGCTCTGCCGCCTGCGCGAAGAGGGCGATCGGCTTGGCCAGCCGCCGCGCGAACAAGTAGGCCACCGGGGTAAGCGCGAGCGCACTGAGGAAGACTGACAGAATCAGCCGCTGCTGCCAGGGGTCGGGGACGAAGGTCGGCTTGGGCTCGGCGATCACCCAGCGGCCGTCGGTCCGCCTCAGGCCGACCTGGAAGGGCGCGATCAGAAACCGCTCTTCCGCCGGCTCGCCCTTCTGCGTCAGCTCGTTGCGGACGATGCGGAACTCGCGTCGGTCATTGAATGGCGAGGAGCCGGTGCTGATGACAACGGCGGCCGGGTCTACGCCCAGCATCTGCGCCAGGAGCCTCCGGCCCGGGGGCATGAAGCGCACCGGCATCGGCGCTTCCTGCGCCGGCGGGCCGTTGCTGAGGCGAGTAACCAGGGGGCGATGGTCGCTGGTGGCGACGCCGGGGCCCTTCTTCAGCACCTGGGCGATCTCGGCCATGCGGTAAAAGTCCGGCGTCGGCGGCGGCAGGTTGAGGACGACCAGCAGGTTGATGGTCAGCGCCCCGACCACGCTCAACACGATTAACGCCAGGAGCTGTCCGAACAGGCTGGCGGTGGGTTGCCGCCGCGCGTCGGTCACGCGCGCGTGACCTTGGCCGTGAACAGGTACCCTTCGTTGCGGATGGTGCGGATCAGCTCCTGGCCGCCGGAGCCGTCGTCCAGCTTCTTGCGCAGGCGGCTGATCTGCACGTCGATCGCCCGGTCGTAGGCCTCCGTATCCGGGCCACGGGCGAGGTCGAGCAACCGATCGCGGGTCAAGACGCGCTGGGGGCGCTCCACAAACGCCCTGAGCAGCGAGAACTCGCCGGTCGACAGGTTGACCACCACCCCTTGCGGCGATCTGAGCTCGCGCCTGACGAGGTCGAGCCGCCAGCCGGCGAAGGCGCATCCGGCGCCCAGGGGGCCGTCGGCGGAGCGGGGCTCCTGGCGGCGGCGGAGCACAGCGCGGATGCGGGCCAGGAGCTCGCGCGGATTGCAGGGCTTGGGGAGATAGTCGTCCGCCCCGAGCTCCAGCCCGACGATCCGGTCGGTCTCCTCGCCCATCGCGCTCAGCATGATGATGGCCGGCCCGTCGGGGCCGGCGATCCTGCGGCAGATGGCGAGGCCGTCCTCGCCCGGCAGCATGATATCGAGGACGATCAGGTCAGGGGCGGAGCGGGCCAGCGCCTGCTCCATCTCCGCGGCGTCGCCGGCGGTCTCGACCGCAAATCCGTGCCGGTGGAGGAATTCGGAGACGACGTCACGGATGCCGGGGTCGTCATCGACCATCAGCACCCGGGCTTGCGGACCGCCGTCGGTTCTTAAAGGGGCCACTTCGGCTTCAACGTGCATGGCGCTTTATCCGGTCGGACGCTTGCAGGGGCATTTCAGCATGGAAATCTGGTTACCCATTCGCCTCGGCGAGGATGGCGTCGGCGACGAACGGGTTGGTGCGCCGCTCCTGCCCGAAGGTGGACATCGGCCCGTGCCCGGGCACGAAGGCGACGTCGTCGCCGAGCGGCCAGAGCCTGGTGGTGATCGACTCGATCAGCTGGCCGTAGTCGCCGCGTGGGAAGTCGGTGCGGCCGATCGAGCCCTGGAAAAGCACGTCGCCCACCTGCGCGAAGCGCGCGTCGCGGTGGAAGAAGATCACATGTCCGGGGGTATGGCCGGGCGTGTGCCGGACCTCGAAGGCCGTCTCGCCGAGCTCCACGGTGTCGCCGTCGCCCAGCCAGCGGTCGGGCGTGAAGCTCCGCGCATACGGCATCCCATAGCGTTGGCCGCTCTCTGCGATGCGATCGATCCAGAACTGATCGTCCGGGTGCGGCCCTTCGATCGGCGCACCGGTCGCGTCCTTCAGCGCCGCCGTGCCGCCGGCGTGATCCATGTGCCCGTGCGTGACCCAGATCTTCTCGATCGTCAGACCTTGATTGCGGACCGCGCCCAGGAGGCGCTCGACCTCTCCGCCAGGGTCGATGACCGCGGCCCGCAGCGTCTTCGCGCACCAGACGATCGTGCAGTTCTGCTGCAACGGCGTGACCGGCGCGATCACGGCGCGGATGGGCAGAGTCTGAGGGTCGGCTGCGCTCACGGTGTCCCTGGCGTTGACGCCCGCTAGATTAAGGACGCGCCGGCGACTTTCAAACCGTCCGGCCGTTTCTGGCGGCGCCTGGACTTACGAGGCATGTGCTTGCGGAGCTGGCGTTTCAGCCCCACCCGTCACTCCTCGCCGCGAACGGCGGAGGGGAC
>DATGIN010000264.1:0-2318 GCA_035295705.1 Caulobacteraceae bacterium | reverse complement strand
CCTCCCGGCCGGCGGCCGGCGCCTCGTGCAGCGCGCCGAGGGCTACCGCTACACGATCAAGTCCGGCGAAGTGACCTTCGAAGACGGCCGCCACACCGGCGCGCTCCCCGGCGGCCTCGTTCGCGGCGGCCGCGAAGCCGTAATCCTGGAGGAGACCGCGGCGGCGTAGCCGCTGCGGTCGGGGCTCGCGCGCCTGCGTGGCGCATCTCTAGCGAGCGCGTTCGTCGTCTGGATGAGGGGGCGCAACGATAGCGACGTGGGTCGGCGAGAAGAACGCCCGTTCGACGAAGCGCAAACCAGGGGCATCCCGGCATGAGCGTGCAAGCGCAGATCGACAGCTATATCGCCGGCCAACCCCAGCCGAAACGCACGGAGCTTCAGGATCTGCACCGTCGGATCGTCACGCTCTCGCCCAACAGTGAACTCTCGTTCCTGGATGGCAGAAACGCCGAAGGCAAAGTCGTTACGAACCCGAATATTGGATACGGGTCGATCACGAAGAGATATGCCAATGGCGATGAGAAAGAATTCTACAGCGTTGGCGTGAGTGCGAATTCCGGCGGAATATCGGTCTATGTGATGGGCCTCGACGACAAGAAGCACCTGTCGGAAACCTACGGAGACAGACTAGGAAAAGCAAAAGTCACTGGCTATTGCATCCGGTTCAAGTCCCTGAACGACGTAGATATCGGCACGCTCGAAGAGGTCATCGCCAACGCCCTGCAGCGGCCAGTGCGCGGTTCGTTGTCGCCCATGCGCGCCTGACGCCAATGCCGCAAAGCGGTGGCCGCGATCGCGGCTGCTTCCGATGCGGGCCGCCGGCTAAAGCCGGCCGCGGAGGCCGATATCTTCCGCCCCGCGCAGGCCCGTGCGGGGGTCGGTCGGCGCAGCCGACGCGAGCTGGTCGGGCGCGTCGATATCCGCCTCGTCGCGGATCAGGCGCACGCGGACGGGCACGGTGCCCTCCTCGACGAAGCCCAGCCGCTCGGCGGCGGCGCGGCTGAGGTCGATGATGCGCCCGGCCTTGAACGGGCCGCGGTCGTTCACGATCACGCGCACCTTGCGGCCGTTCTCCAGGTTGGTGACCTCGACCACGCAGGGCAGCGGCAAGGTCTTGTGCGCGGCGGTCAGCGCGCGCGCGTCGTACCAATCCCCATCGGCGGTGCGGCGTGCGTGCGGCGGGTAGCTGTACCAAGAGGCCAGCCCCTGCTCGTCATAGTGGTCGTAGATGCGCGGCTGGTAGCGCTGGCCGTTCACCTCGTAGGCCCGCATCGAGCCTGAGGCATGGGGAGACCAGACCGAAAGCGGTCGCGGGCTCACGCAGCCCGCGAGCCCGAGCGCGGTCACGACGACCGCGGCGCAAACGCCCTTGGCGGACATCGACGGCAAGCAGCCCCCTGCAGCCAAACCGCCCCACGATCCGCTGCGTTCCCTGCCGAATGGTTAACGAGGTTCGACCTCGCGCCGGACTGGCGCGGACTCAGGACCGCGAACGCGTCGCCGGCGCCTCCGGCTCTTTGGCGTCGGCCAGCGCTGCGAGGGTGGCGTCGATGGTCTCGAGCAGGGCTTGGGCGGAGATGGGCTTGGTCACGAAGGCGTCCGCGCCCGCGGCGCGCCCGGCCGCCTGGTGCTCTGGCAGCGCATTGGCGGTCAGCATGATGATCGGGGTCCTGGGCAGCCGCTTCTTCCGCTCCAGCTTGCGGATGGCCGATGTCGCCTGCAGCCCGTCCATCTCCGGCATCTGCATGTCCATGAGGACGAGGTCGAAGTCGGCGTTGGCGAACGACTCGAGCGCCTCGCGTCCGTTCACCGCCATGGTCATCTCGACCGAGAGGCCGTCGAACATCAGTTTCAGCACCCGGCGGTTCACCTCGTGGTCCTCAGCCGCCAGGATCCGCAACGGGGCCGCAGCGTCCAGCGCAGCTGCGGGCGCCTCGGGCTTTGCGTCCGCCGTCGTGGGCGCCGCCTCGGCCGGCGGGAGGGGGAGCAGCAGCAGGAACGTCGCCCCTTTGCCGGGCGTCGACTGCGCGGTGATCGAGCCGCCCATCAGCTCGGCCAGCGCTAGCGAGATCGACAGGCCCAGACCGGCGCCGCCGAAGCGGCGCGTGATGGAGCCGTCCGCCTGCTCGAAGCGGGTGAAGAGGCGCGCGTGCGTCTGCTCGCCGAACCCGATGCCGTCGTCCTTGACCACGAAACAGATCTGGCCGCCCTCGGCTTTGCTGACGGAGAGGGAGACGGCCCCCGCGGCGGTGAACTTCACCGCGTTGCTGAGCAGGTTGCCGACGATCTGCTTGATGCGCACCTTGTCGCCCGTCACG
>DATGIN010000263.1:0-4832 GCA_035295705.1 Caulobacteraceae bacterium | reverse complement strand
GGCTCGAACGCGATGGTCGTGACGTCCTCGTCGTCGCTGAGCACCACGCCGAACGCTCCGTTGATGCGCGCAAAACGGATCTGACCGTGCAGCGGCATTGCGCCCCGCCAGATCAGCCCCTGGATCAGGCGGACGATATCGTCGGCGCCCACGAGCGGCCGCAGCGCCGCCTTCCGCTTCCCGCCGCCGTCGGTGATCATCACAGCGTCCGCCGCCAGCAGGCTTTTCAGACCCTCGACGTCGTTGCGCCGCGCGGCGTCCATGAAGGCGACAGCGAGCTTGGCTGCCTCGTCCTCGGCCACCGGAAAGCGGGGCTTGGCGTCCTTCAGGTGCGAACGGGCCCTGCTCGTCAGTTGCCGGCACGCCATCTCGGTCCGGCCCAGCGCCTCGGCGATCGCCGGGTAGTCGGTGTCGAACACGTCATGCAGCAGGAAGACCGCACGCTCGAGCGGCGACAAGCGCTCGAGCGCGAGCAGGAAGGCGATCGACACTTCTTCCGCCCGCTCGACCGGGTCCTCGCTGACCTCCTCGATCAAGGGCTCCGGCAGCCACGGTCCGCGGTAAGCCCGCCGCTCGGCGCGGTCGGCGCGGAGGCGGTCAAGACAGAGACGGGCCACCACGCGGGTGAGCCAGGCGGCGGGCTGCTCGACACCCGCGGCGCCGCGCCAGCGGAACCAGGCGTCCTGCACGACATCCTCCGCCTCGGCTATTGAGCCCAGCATGCGATAGGCAAGCTTGTTCAGCCGCTTGCGCTCGGACTCGAAGGCGGCTTCGCCGTTCATGCCGCCTCCGCGAGCGGCGCGTGGAAGGGGGCGGGGGCGCCGGCGACCAGAACCCGCGAGCAGGCCCTGCCGTGGCCGAGCGCGTACTTCATCGTCGGGTACATACGCGCGGTCGTGAGCGCGAGCGCAAGCGCGACCAATCCGTTCCGGCCCCAGTGGCGCACGACCGCGTCGCGCGCCGCGTCCGCCGCGTCCAGGTCCCGCTCGAGCGAGGCCTTGGCGAAGCGGTAGCCGAGCGCGGCGTCTTCGCCCATCGCCGCCTCGTCGCCCGCCAGGATCGCGCGCACCACCTCGGGTTGGACGCCGCGGCGCAAGGCGAGGTCGACACTGATCTGGGTGCAGGGTCCGCAGTCCTCGGCGAGCGTGCCGACGAGGCCGGCGGCGGCCAGCGCGGCGGCCGGCGCGTCGCGCTGGGGGACCATGCCGGTGGCGGTCGCGAACTTGAGCGCCGCGAGCGGGTTCGCGTCGACCACCTCGTGCACGTAGCTGGCGTCGTAGTCGAGGTCGCGCTCCATGCGGCGGACAAAGCGATGCAGGATGGACTTAAGCATAGGCCGGCTCCTTTCGGCGGATGGACGCGGCGCAAAGCCCCAGCCCGACCAGCGCCGGGACGAAGACGCCGGGAAAGTCGCGGATGATGTCCGCGACGCCGTTCGGGCTCGCAATCGCGTCGGCGACGTGGACCAGGGCGTGCAGGCTAAGGAACCCTGTCGCCGCGGCGAGCGCCGGCAGCATGGGTCCCGGCCGCCAGGCGAAGGCCGCGAAGCCGACGCCGGCGACCACGTACGCCGCGCCGACGTCCTTGACGAAATGGGGGTTGAACGGCCCGGTCTCGGTCACGCCGGGCACGGCGCCGTACCACCAGGAGCCGGCGAACAGCATCGCGGCGCCGTTGCCGACCAGGAGGACGGCCAAAGCCGCCCCAAGGATGATCTCGCTCGGACGCCGCATGCAAATCGCCTCCTTGCTCCCAAAGACGAGCGAGCCGCGGGCCGTGTGACACGCGCCGCGTTGACGCCCCTCCGGCCGATGGCTAGCAAGCGGCCTCGTGCCCCGCCGCAGCGACTCCCCCGCCCGCTTGTCCCCAGCCCTCGTCAAGGGCGCGACCGGCGTTCTGGCGCTGGCGGACGGGACGATCTGGCAGGGGATCGGGGTGGGCGCGGTCGGCGAGGCGGTCGGCGAGGTGTGCTTCAACACCGCCATGACCGGCTACCAGGAGATTCTGACCGATCCCTCGTACATGGCGCAGATCGTCGCCTTCACGTTCCCGCACGTAGGCAATGTCGGCGTCAACCTCGAGGACATCGAGCAGTTCGGCGCCGGCGCGGCGACCGCGGCCTGTGGCGCCGTCTTCCGCGACGTCCCGACCGATCCGGCCAACTGGCGGGCGCAAGGCGACCTCGACGGCTGGCTGAAGCGCCGGGGCGTTATCGCGCTTGCCGGCGTCGACACCCGTTCGTTGACCCTCCGCATCCGCGAGAGCGGCATGCCGCACGCGGTTATCGCGCACGCGCCCGAAGGCGGCTTCGATCTCGAGGCGCTGGTCGCGCGCGCCAGGGCCTGGCCAGGGGTGGTCGGCCTGGACCTCGCCAAGGACGCCTCGTGCCTGCAGCCGTTCACGTTCGACGAGGGCCTCTGGGCGTGGCCGGAGGGCTACGCCGAGGCGGGCAACCCCCGCTACGAGGTCGTCGTCGTCGATTATGGGGTGAAGCGGAACATCCTGCGCGCGCTGACCAGCATCGGCGCGCGCGCGACGGTGGTCCCGGCGAGCACCACGGCCGAGGCGATCCTGGCTCGCAACCCCGACGGCGTCTTGCTTTCCAACGGCCCCGGCGACCCGGCGGCGACCGGCGCCTATGCGGTCCCCGAGATCAGGGCTCTGGTCGACAGCGGCAAGCCGGTGTTCGGCATCTGCCTCGGCCACCAGATGCTCGCGCTGGCGCTGGGCGCCAGGACCAGGAAGATGGACCAGGGCCACCATGGGGCGAACCATCCGGTAAAGGATCTGACCACCGGCAAGGTCGAGATCGTGTCGATGAACCACGGCTTCACCGTCGACCGCGACACCCTGCCCGCGCCGGTCGTCGAGACGCACGTCTCGCTGTTCGACGGCACGAACGCGGGCCTGGCGCTCAAGGACCGGCCGGTCTTTTCGATCCAGCACCACCCCGAGGCCTCGCCGGGCCCGACCGACAGTCTCTACCTGTTCGAGCGTTTCGCCGCCCTGATGGATGAGGCGCGCACGCGCTAGCGCGCGGCCGACATCAGCGGCGCAAGCTTCGGGGCGGTGGCGGCGGCCCGTTCCAGCCACGCCACGCCGCGGGCGATTTCCTGCCCATGCTCGCGTCTTGCCTGATCGAGAACCTGCCGGCGGAGCGCCGCGTCATAGGGTTGCTCGGGCCCCTTGGCGTAGCGGGTGAGCAGCGCGCTCGTCAGCATCGCCTCCACGTCGCGTTGCCGAGCATCGCCGTGCAAGCAGGCGAGCGCGGCGGAAAGCCCTTCAGCCGGCGCCGCCAGGAACTTTTCGAAGTCGAGCCAGAGCACGCGGCTCGGGAAGGCGTCGGCGGCATCCGCCAGGCCGGCGGTCTCGGCCGCCCAGCTCATGGCGCAGATCTCGCCCTCGCTCATCTCCGAGAGTCGCCAGTGCGGCCCTGAAAGCCGCCGATGCAGGCGCCGCAGACGCGACGACGCCAGGGAGCGAAGCTCGACGCGGGAGTTGGGACCTCCGAGGATCGTAGCCGCGTAGACCTCCGGCCGGACCGTCATCAGAATCGCCCGCGACGACGGTGATCGGCCCAACAGCGCCGGGGCCATCTCGCTCACGAAGCTGGTCGCCTTGATCAGCGACTTCTGCGCCGGGTCGTAGGTGCGCGCCCAGAGCTGCATGAAGACGCTGAGTCTTTCCTCGAACGCTGTCCTGCTGAGCAGGCTCTCCGGAGTCGGCAGCTCGACCGCGAGCTGCGCAAGGGTGCGCATCGCGCCAGGCTCGCGGAGCGAAAAGACCCGCGGGCTCAAGCTCATCATTCGCGCGAGCAGCGTCGATCCGACATGGCCGATGTGGAAGATGAAGTCAGTTTCGCCGCCCAGCGCCGTGGCGGCGTCGCGCACCGCGCCGAAGGGCGACCACCAGCCGCGGTCGGTCGGCAACGCCACGCGCTGGTCGAGGAAGCTCGCTTCGCCATAGCGGGCGCGCGTCAACCTGAGGAAGCCTACCTCGTCCTTGGCTTCGTCATAGGCCAGCGGATAGAGGTCCGGCGAGGCGCGAAGCTCCGATCCATCCAACTGCACCGCGAACGGGCCCCCTACTCCGCCTCGCCCCACATGCGGCGAAGCGCGTTCCGCACGTACTCGAGCCGCGTGCGGTTCTCCTGGCTGATGTTGAAGCCCTCCAGCGCCGCCACCTCGTTCAGCTCATAGAGCAACTCGCGGTGGGTGGGGTCTGGGACCATGCTCTCGATGAAGGTGAGCCCGACGAGGCGCTCGCCTGCCGTCACGGGCTTCACCTCGTGCAGCGTATTGGAGGGATAGACCACCGCCGAGCCTGGCACTCCCTTGAACTCCACCGAGCGTGCGCCGAGGCGCACGGACAGCTCGCCGCCGTCGTAGGCGTCCGGCGCGCTCAGGAAGATCGTGCACGAGAGGTCGGAGCGTAGCGGCCGGGCCCCGATCGGCAGGAATGCGGCGTCCGAGTGCGCGCCGTAGGCCATGCCGGGGGCGTACTTCGCCAGCGTCGGCGGCGCCATGATGCGGGGGAAGGCGAAGTTCACGAAGTCCTCGATGCGGAACAGCGCCGCGGCCATCACCTTTGACGCCTCTTCGGTCCCCCCCGCTTGCGGATCCATCTGCAGGTTGTTCTTCACCGCCGAGTGGGGATTGGTGATGCGCCCGTCGACGAAGCGCGAGGCGGCGGCGATGGCCGTCAGCCGCTCGACCTCCTCGGCCGTCAGAACACCGTCAAGCTCGTGGAACATCGAAAGAAATCCGCCAGCCCCGCCCGCGTCGGCGACGCTAACACAGCCAGCGCCTAGGGTTGAGCGCGGACGAGGTCGA
>DATGIN010000262.1:0-29729 GCA_035295705.1 Caulobacteraceae bacterium | reverse complement strand
TAAAGACGCTGGCGGCGATCGAAGCCTCGCTCAAGCACGGTCCGTATCTCATGCGCTACGCCGAGGAGGACGACTTCGGAGCGCCGGAGACGGCGTTCAACGTCTGCACGTTCTGGTTCATCGAGGCCCTGCACTTTTCCGGCCGCACCGCCGAGGCGCGCGAGCTCTTCGAGCAGATGCTCAGCCACCGCACATCCGCCGGCCTCCTGTCGGAGGACATCGGTCTCGGCGACGGCCGTCTATGGGGCAACTATCCTCAGACGTACTCCCTGGTCGGCCTGATCAACTGCGCCACTCTGCTCAGCCGACCCTGGAGCACGGCGCGGTGAGCCGCCTCATCGTCATCTCGAACCGCATTGCCCGGCCGTCCGGCCGCGGCGCGGCGCACACGGGCGGGCTGGCGATGGCGCTGACCGCTGGCCTGCGCGCCGGCGACGGGCTCTGGTTCGGCTGGAGCGGACAAACCGTCGAGCGCTTTACCGGCGAGGTGGCTACCAGCCGCAACAACGAGGGGGTGACGCTGGCGGCCATCGACCTCGATGAGGAGGACGTCCGGCTCTACTACAACGGCTTCGCCAACAAGACGCTGTGGCCGCTGTTCCATTACCGGCTGGATCTGGCCGCGTACGACCGGTCGTTCAGCGAGGGATACGAGCGGGTCAACCGCCGCTTCGCCGAATCCGTGCGGCCCCTGATCGGACCGGACGATCTGGTGTGGGTTCACGACTATCACCTGATCCCGCTTGCGGAAGAGCTCCGACGCCTGGGCGTTAAGAACCGCATTGGTTTCTTCCTGCACACGCCCTGGCCCGCACGGCAGCTGGTGGTGGCGCTGCCGCGACATCGGCGGCTGGTGGAGTCGCTGTTCGCCTACGACCTGATCGGCTTCCAGACCGCCGAGTGGCTGGAGGCGTTCGAGGAATACCTGGCGCATGAGGTTGGGGGCGGCATCACCCGCGACGGCCGGCTGGAGGCCTTCGGCAAGCACGTGCGCGCGGGCGCTTTCCCGATCGGGATCGACGCCAAGGAGTTCGTTGCCCTGGGGCGATCACCGGCCGCGATGCGCATGTACGACCGCATGGCCGCGCAGGCGGTGTTCCGCTCGATGATGGTGGGGGTAGACCGCCTGGACTACTCGAAGGGCCTCGACGACCGCTTCCTCGGCTTCGAGCTGTTCCTGCACGACAATCCCGAGTTCCACGGCCAGGTCTTCCTTCTGCAGATCGCCCCGCTCTCGCGCGACGAAGTCGACACCTATCAGGACATACGCAGCCGCCTGGACGCGCTCTCGGGGCGCATCAATGCCGCGTTTGCAGACACCGACTGGTCACCGATGCGCTACGTGAATCGCAACTACCGTCGAGACGAACTGGCCGGGGTCTACCGCGCCGCTCGCGTCGGCCTGGTGACGCCGCTGCGCGACGGGATGAACCTGGTGGCGAAGGAGTATGTCGCGGCCCAGAACCCCGACGACCCGGGCGTTCTCGTGCTGTCGCGCTTCGCGGGCGCGGCGCTGCAGATGCGCGACGCGGTGATCGTCAATCCTTACAGCCATGAGGAGTTGTCGGAAGCGCTCAAGCGTGCGCTGACGATGGATATCGACGAGCGCCGCCGGCGCCACGCCGCACTGTTGGAGGGCGTCCTGCGGGACGACGTCGAGGCTTGGCGCGAGTCCTTCTTGGGCGCGTTGAAGGCCGCTTAGACCTCGGTCAGGTCGTCCTCGGCGGCTCTGCGCGGCGCGCCATCGGGCGGAAAGTGCCGGGCGAGGACAGCGCCACAGCGTTCGATCGCTGCGATCAGGCCGGCCGCTGCATCGCCGCCGCGGATCGCACGGAGCGCCGCATCGACGGCGTCGCTCCAGGCGCCGTCGCCGACCCTGGCGTGAATGGCGTCGTCGGCGACGATCTCCACGCGTCGCTCCGCGGCAGAGGCGTAGATCAGCACGCTGGCCGGGGCGCCGATCGAATGGCGCCGGTGCGCCGCCAGTTCCAGCGCCCGCGAATGCACGTGCTGGCGCTTGACGAAGGCGGGCGTGAGCCGTCGGCGCACGGCAGGGATCGAGACGATCGCCACAACGATCACGAAAAGGGCGATCTGGGCGATGGCGTACGCGCTCGCGCCAAGCGACAGCGCTTCCTCGACTCCGCCGGGATGGGGGATCATCCAGCCCCCTTCCAAGCGATCGAAGAGCTGCCCAGGCCGCAGGCCGAGCAGCAGCACGACCGGCGGGGCCACAAGGGCCGCGACCGCCGCCCACCCCAGCGGGACCTCGGTGTAGTGCGCGCTTTCGCGGGCGACCACGCAGGCGATGTCGCCGGAGGTCTTCGCCTCGGCGGCGGCGATGGCGCGCTCTACCTGCTCGTGGTCTTCCGGTTTCAGCATCTCACCAGCTTCCCGATGCGCCGCCGCCGCCGAACGATCCTCCCCCGCCGGAGAAGCCGCCGCCGAAACCCCCGCCGCTCCATGATGATCCGCCGCCGCGATAGCCGCTCGAGAACAGGAACGGCGCGGCCATCCACAGGCCGCGATTCCGCCAGCCGAACAGGCCGCGCAGCACGAAGAAGAAGATCACCAGGCCGACGATGATCGGGATCGGATTGGGGTGGTGATAGACCGGCTGTTGGGCGGCCTCGACGTTCGCCGCAGCCGCCGCGGGGTCGAGCCCCAGTTGGTCGATGATTGCGTCCGCGCCGTCGTGGACCCCGCCGTCGTAGTCGCCGGCGCGGAACTTGGGCAGCACCTTCTCCTGCAGGATGACGCTCGACAGCGCGTCGGTGAGCATCGGCTCGAGCCCGTAGCCGACTTCGATCCTGACTTGGTGCTCACTCGGGACGACGATGAAGAGGACGCCGTTGTTCTTGCCCTTCTGGCCGATGCCCCAGGCGCGGCCGAGCTGGTAGCCGTAGTCCTCGATGGCGTAGCCCTGCAGCGTCGGCAGCGTCACGACGACCAGTTGGTCGCCTGTCTTCTGCTCCAGCGCCGCTAGCTTGCCGGTCAGGTCGGAGATGGTCGTGGGCGAAAGCACGTGCGCGTCGTCCACCACCCGCCCGGTGAGCGGCGGGAAGCTGGGCGCGGAACTGGCCGGCGCGGCAAGCGACGCCAGCAACACCGCGACGAACGCGAGGATCCCCCGCAGCATGCCCTACTGCGACGAGGCGGCCGGGGCCGGCGGCGGGAAGCTCACCGTGGGCGCGGTCTGCGCCGCGGCGCTGGCAGCGAACTCCAGCATTGGCTTTTCAGAGTGGTAGAGCGTGCCGGCCCAGAACACGCCAGGGAAGGTGTGCAGGTCGGTGTTGTATACGCGAACGGCCTCGTTGTAGTCGCGCCGCGCGATGGCGATGCGGTTCTCGGTGCCCTCGAGTTGGGACTGCAGCGCCAGGAAGTTCTCGTTGGACTTCAGCTGCGGGTAGTTCTCGGTGATGGCGAGCAGGTGACCGAGCACGCCGGACAGCTGATCCTGAGCCTGCTGGAACTGTTGAAACTTGGCCGGGTCGGTGATCGTCGAGGCGTCGATGCTGACGTGGGTGGCTTGCGCCCGCGCCTGGGTGACCTGGGTCAGCACCGTTCGCTCCTGCACGGCGTAGCCCTGCACCGTGGCGACGAGGTTCGGAACGAGGTCGGAACGCCGCTGGTAGTCGGCCTGAACGTCCGCCCAGGCCGCCTTGGCTTTTTCCTCGTCGGTCGGGATGGTGTTGACGCCGCAGCCGGCGAGCGGCGCGGCCGCGACGAGCGCAATCAGCCAGCCCCGCGTCTTCCAAGCCCTCACGCCCACGCTCCTCTGCTCGTCCCTCGATCGAGCTTAGCAAGGAAAGCCGGTGCAGGCGAACGCTCAGGACTTCGGCAGCTGGCTCGTCGACCAACCGCCGCCGAGCGACTCGATCAGGCTGACCGCGGTCGTCATGCGTTGCACCCTGAGCGTCAGCAGGGTCTGGCGCGCGGCCAGCGCGGCGTTCTGAGCGCTGACCACGGTCGTGTAGTCGACGGTGCCCGCACGGTACTCGTTCAGGGCGACCGTCTCGCCCTGGTCCGCCGCGTTCGAGGCCGCCGTGCGAAGCGGCTCCTCGGTTTGCAGGACGCGCGCGGCGGCGAGATTGTCCTCGACCTGCTGGAACGCCGTGAGCACCGTCTGTCGGTAGTTCGCGAAGGCCTGGTCGCGGCCCGCCTTGGCCTCGCGCACGAGCGCCGAGGTCAGCCCGCCGTTGAAGACCGTCTCGACGGCGCTTGCGCCTATCGACCAGAACGAGCTGGACGCGCTGAACAGCGTCGAGAGCGCCGTCGAGGCGAAGCCGTAGTTGCCGCTCAGCGTGATGTTCGGGAAGTAGCCCGCCACCTGCACGCCGATCTGGGCGTTCGCCGCCTTGGCGCTGCGTTCGGCGGAGGCAATGTCGGGCCGCCGCTGGAGCAACGTCGAAGGCACTTCGATCGGCGTCTCAGGGACCGTCGGCGTCCAGTTGGGGTCCGGCGCGATGGTGAGGTCGGCCGGCGGCTCGCCAATCAGCACGGCGATGGCGTGCTCGCTGGCGGCGCGCTGGCTGTCCAGGTCGACCAGGCTCGCCTGGGCGTTGTAGAGGGTGGTCTCAGCCTGGAGCTCGTCGCTGCGCGCGACGGTGCCGGCATGGTACTGGTTGCGTACGACGGTGAGCGCCCGGGCGTCGGCGTCAGCCGTTTTCTGCAGCACAGCCTTCTGCGCGTCGAGCAGGCGCAGGTTCAGGTAGTCGGTGGCCAGCGTGCTCTGCGCCGAGAGGCGGGCGTTCGCCAGGTCGGCGGCCGAAGCCTGAGCGCTCGCCTTCGCGCCTTCGATTTGCCGCCGGATCTTGCCCCAGACGTCCGGCGCCCATGAGGCGTCGGCCTGGACCTGGTAGCTGGTGATCGTCCGGTTGCTGACATTGACGCCGCCAGCCCCCCCGGCCCCGCCGGCGCCGGCGCCGGCCGCGGCGGTGCTGGTGCGTCCGGACTTCGACTCGGTCACCGAGCCGGTGAGATTGACGGTGGGGAAGAGCTGGGCGGTGTTGGCCGCCACCACGGCGTGCGCTTGCTCGTAGGCCGCGAGCGCCGCGGCCAGGTTCTGGTTCGACACCACCACCTTCGCCTCGAGGCTGTCCAACAGCGGGTCGTTGAACATCGTCCACCAGTCTCCGCGCTCGAGGCCGTCGGACGGCTGGGCCGGCGTCCAGCCCTCCGCCTCCTTGAAGGCGGGCGGAGTCTCGACGACCGGCCGCTTGTAGTTCGGTCCGACCAGGCAGCCGCTCAACATCGACGACGCGAACAAGCTCCCGATCAGGGCGGATGTGGCCGCGACGCGACGGGTGCCGGTGAGTAGACGGGGTGCGGACGGCGACAACATGCGAAGTCCTCTTACTTCAGGCAGGCTCCGGAGCGGGCGGCGGCGTGAGGCCGCGGGCCAGCTCCGTCTCGTTGGTCGACCGACGGCGGAACCGGTCGAGATAAAGGTAGACGACGGGGGTCGTGATCAGCGTCAGCACCTGGCTGACCAGGAGCCCGCCGATAATGGTGATGCCCAGCGGACGGCGAAGCTCCGAGCCTTCGCCCCAGCCGATGGCCAGCGGCAGTGCGCCCAGCATGGCCGCGAACGTGGTCATCATAATCGGGCGAAAGCGCATCAGCGACGCCTGGTAGATCGCATCGCGCGTCGAGAGGCCGCCGGCCCGTTCGGCGTCGAGCGCGAAGTCGATGATCAGAATCGCGTTCTTCTTCACGATGCCGATCAGGAGGATCACCCCGATCAGGGCGATGATCGAAAACTCGGTCTGGAACAGCAAGAGCGCCACAACGGCGCCGACGCCGGCCGAGGGCAGGGTCGAAAGCACGGTCAGCGGGTGGATGTAGCTTTCGTAGAGCACCCCCAGCACGATGTAGATCGCAACGAGAGCGGCCAATATCAGCACGCCTTCGTTTGACAGGGATTGCTGGAAGACCGCCGCCGTCCCTTGGAAGCTTCCGTGCACGGTTGCAGGCATGCCGATGGCGGCTTGCGCCTGGTCGATGGCGCGCGTGGCGTCGCTGAGCGATCTGCCCGGCGCCATGTCGAAGGAGATCGTGGTCGCCGGCGAGACGTCCTGGTGCGAGACCGAGGTCGGCGCGGAGGTCTGCGAGAATGCGGCCATGGCGGGCAGGGGCGCCACGCGCTCCTTGGTCGCCGAGACGGCGACGCCGCTGGAGGCCGTACGGCTGGGCGGCGCCACCGGCCCGGTCAGCGCGCTGAGCGGCGCAGCCCCTGGCGCGCCGGCCGCGGTTACTGCCGTTCGTTCGATCGCAAGCGTGTTGACGCTGGCTGCCTGCGCCGCGGTGCTGACGCCGACCGGCGGGACCGCGACGGTGTTCGCCGCCGCCGGCGTCTCGGTCGACAGGTAGACGTTGGCAAGCGCTGTCGGATCCTGCGCGTCGGCCTGCGGAACCTCCATGATCACATGGTACTGGTTCAGCTGGTTGTAGATCACCGATACCTGCCGCTGGCCGAAGCTGTCGTAGAGGTTGCTGTCGATCGTCGCGTTGGTGAGGCCGAGCCGGGCGGCCGTTCCATGGTCGATGTTCACGAACGCCTGCAGCCCGTGGTCCTGCTGGTCGGTATTCACGTCGGTGAAGGTCGGGTCCGTCTTGAGCTGGTCCGCCAGCTTGGTGGCCCAGGTCCTGAGGTCCGACAGCGAGTCCGCTTCGAGCGTGTACTGATATTGGGCGTTCGACTGGCGGCCGCCGAAGCGGAAGTCCTGCACCGACTGCAGGAACAGGTTCGCCCCGGTGATCGAGGCGAACCGCACCCGCAGGCGGGCCATTACCGCATCGGCGCCCGGCCGCTGCGACTCGGGCTTCAGCGCCACGAACACGAAGCCGCCGCTGGAGCCGCCCCCGCCGGTGAAGCCGACCAGCGATTGCACCGCGGGATCCTGGTGAACGATGTCGACGAAGCGCTGCATGCGCGAGCGAGACACCTGGAAGGAGGTGCTCTGGTCCATGCGCATGCCGCCCTGCAGCAGGCCGGTGTCCTGCTGGGGGAAGAACCCTTTCGGGACGACGATGAACAGGTAGACGTTCAGGAGAATGGTCGCGACCAGAACGACCAGGATCACCGGGCCGGAGTCGAGCGACCAGCGCAGCGCGCGCTCGTAGAGGCTCGACATGCCACGGAACAGCCGCTCGGACGCGCGTGAGTACCAGGGCTGCGCCTCGCCGCTCGCCGGGCGCCCGATGACATAGGCGCACAGCATCGGCGTGGTCGTCAGCGAGATCGCCAGCGAGACGATGATCGCCGTCGACAGGGTGATGGCGAACTCGCGGAACAGCCGCCCGAGGATCGAGCCCATCAACAGGAGCGGGATGAATACGGCGATCAGCGAAAGGCTGATCGAGAGCACTGTGAAGGCGACCTCGCCCGCGCCTCTGAGCGCCGCCTCGAAGCGGTTCATGCCCGCCTCGAGGTGCCGGGTGACGTTCTCCAGCACGACGATCGCGTCGTCCACCACGAACCCGGTCGAGACGGTCAGCGCCATCAGCGACAGGTTGTCGAGGCTGAAGCCCAGCAGGAACATGATGGCGAGCGTTCCGAGCAGGGAGACGGCGACCGCGACCGCCGGCACCACGGTCGCGCGAGCGTTGCGGAGGAAGACCGCCACCACCGCGACGACCAGAAGGATGGCGATCAAGAGGGTCCGCTCGACGTCGTGCAGCGAGGTGCGGATGGTGTTCGTGCGGTCGACGGCGACCTGCATGGTGACGTCGGCCGGCAGTTCCCGCTGCAGTATCGGCAGCTGTTTGCGGATGCGGTCGACGGTCGAAACGATGTTGGCGTTCGGCTCGCGGGTGACCCGAACGATAATCGCCGGCTGCGGCGTTGGCATCGCGGCGGTGGCGAATAGGCCGAGGTTATGAATGTCCTCCTGGCCGTCGGTGACCTGCGCTACGTCCCGCAGGCGCACGGCGTCCCCATTTCGGTACGCAACGACAAGCGGGGCGTAGTCGGCGGCGACTGTTCCCGAATCGTTGGTGTAGATCTGCAGCCGCTGGTTCGCGTCCTGCACGATGCCTTTCGGGCGGTTGGCGTTCGCGGACGCTAGCGCCGCACGTACGTCCTCAAGACCGATGCCGTAGCTGGCGAGCTTGTAAGGATCGACGTCTACGCGCACAGCCGGCAGCGACCCCCCGCCGATGTCGACCGAGCCGACGCCTTTGATCTGCGACAGCTGCTGTTCGAGGATGTTTGATGCGGAGTCGTAGATCTGGCCCGGCGTCTTCGTCTTCGAGGTCAGCGCAATGATCACGATCGGCTGGTCGGCAGGATTGGCTTTGCGGTAGGTGGGGTTGGACCTGAGCGTTGCCGGCAGATCGACGCGCGACGCGTTTATGGCCGCCTGAACATCGCGGGCCGCGCCGTTGATGTCGCGGCTCAGGTCGAACTGCAGCACGACCCGGGTCGAGCCGACGCCGCTGCTCGAGGTCATTTCGTTGACGGAAGCGATGTGGCCCAGGTGCCGCTCGAGCGGCGTCGCCACGCTGGTGGCCATTGTCTCCGGGCTGGCGCCGGGCAGGTTCGCCGACACCTGCACGACGGGGAAGTCCACCGACGGCAGGGGCGCCACCGGCAACAGGAAAAAGGCGGCCGCCCCAGCCATCGCGACGCCCAGCGTAAGAAGGACCGTGCCGATCGGGCGGCGGATGAAGGGCTCGACCAGGTTCATGTCGCCGGCTCTTCCGGCCCGGGACTGACATCAGGCGCCGCTTCGTCGAGATTGGGATCCGCCTCGCCCCGTCGGCGATTGATCCGCCAACCGAGGCGCGCGGCCCAGCGGTCGAACTCCAGGTAGATCACCGGCGTGGTGAAGAGCGTGAGCAGCTGGCTCACGATCAGCCCGCCGACGATCGAAATACCCAGCGGGTGGCGCAGCTCCGATCCCTCGCCCCACCCCAGCATCAGCGGCACTGCGCCGAAGATGGCGGCGAGCGTCGTCATGAGGATGGGGCGGAAGCGCAGGAGCGCCGCTTGGTGGATCGCCTCCCGCGGCGACTTTCCCTCTTCGCGCTCGGCGTCGAGGGCGAAGTCGATCATCATGATCGCGTTCTTCTTCACGATCCCGATCAGGAGGATGATGCCGATGATGCTGATCACGCCGAGGTCCTGGCCGCTGAGCATCAGAGCGATCAACGCGCCGACGCCGGCCGAGGGCAGGGTGGAGAGGATCGTGACCGGGTGGACGTAGCTCTCGTAGAGCACGCCGAGCACGATGTAGACGCACACGATCGCCGCCAGAATCAGCCAGAGCTCGTTGGTGAGAGAGGCCTGGTAGGCGCGCGCGGCGCCCAGGAAAGCGGTCGTGATGTCAGCCGGCACGCCAATTGTGCGCTCGGCGCTCTCGATGGATCGCACCGCAGCGCCTAGCGAGACACCCGGCGCCGTGTCGAAGGCGAGATTGGCCGCGGGGAACTGCGCGACATGGTCCACCTGCAACGGCGCCTGGCCCACGGTCACGGTGGCGAACGAGGAAAGCGGCGTTGAGCCGCCGCTCGTGGTGGGCACGTAGATCTGGCCGAGCGCCGTCGGGTCCTGCAGGTAGCTTTTGTCGGCCTCCAGGATTACCCGGTACTGGTTGGTGTCGGTGAAGATGGTCGAGATGATGCGCTGGCCGAAGGCGTCGTAGAGCGCTTCGTCGACCGTCTCGGCCGTCACGCCCAGCCGCGCGGCGGTCGCGCGATCGATATTGATGGTCGCCGCCAGGCCCTGGCTCTGCACGTCTGCCGAGACGTTGCGCACCTGCGGCGTGTTGTTCAGCTGGGCGACCAGCTTGCCGGCCCACTGGTTTATCTCGTCCTGGTTCGAGCCCTGAAGAGCGAACTCGTACTGGGCCGGCCCCACGTTGGCGTCGATGGTCAGATCCTGCACCGGTTGGAGGTAAAGGGTGATGCCGGCCACGTCGCGGGCGCGCCTGGTCAGGTCCTGCATGATCTCGGTCTGCGACCCGGTGCGCTGACCGCGCGGCTTGACATTGATCAGCATGCGGCCGGCGTTGAGCGTGTCATTGGTGCCGTCGACGCCGACGTAGGACGAGATGCTGGCGACGTCCGGGTCCTTGAGCAGCGCCTCAGCCAGCTGCTCCTGCAGCGTCGCCATGCGCGCATAGGAAATCGACTGCGACGCCTGCGTCACGCCTTGCAGAAGGCCTGTGTCCTGGGTGGGGAAGAGGCCCTTCGGAATCACGATGTAGAGGACGACCGTCAGCACCAGCGTGACGAGCGCGACCAGCAGCGTCGCGGGCTGGCGGTCGAGCACCCATTGCAAGCCGCGGTCGTAACGGTCGATCAGCGCATCGAACAACTCTCGTGATCGTCGCTGGAAGTTCGACTCGTGCGAGGCCTCCCGCGAGCGCAGCCAGCGCGCGCCCAGCGTCGGCACGAGGGTCAGCGACACGACGGCCGAAATCACGATGGTGATCGCCAGGGTTATCGCAAACTGTCGGAACAGCCGCCCGACGACATCGCCCATGAAGAGAAGCGGAATGAGCACCGCGATCAGCGAGACAGTCAGCGAGATAATCGTGAAGCCGATCTGCTCGGCGCCTTTCAACGCCGCTTGCAGCGGCGGCTCGCCCGCTTCGACGTAGCGAGAGATGTTCTCCAGCATCACGATGGCGTCGTCGACGACGAAGCCGGTCGCGATCGTGAGGGCCATCAGCGTCAGGTTGTTGAGGCTGAAGCCCAAAAGGTACATCGCCCCGAACGTGCCGACCAGCGACAGCGGCGCTGCGACCGAGGCGATGAAGGTCGCCGCAATCGAGCGCAGGAAGACGAAGATCACCGCCACCACCAGGATCACGGCGAGGATCAGCTCGAACTCGACGTCGGTGACCGAGGCGCGGATCGAGGTCGTGCGGTCGGTGAGGACCGCGACCTGAACGCCGGCCGGCAGCGCCGCCTCTAGCGCCGGGAGCTGGCGCTTGATCTCGTCCACGGTGGTGATGACATTGGCGCCGGGCTGGCGCTGGACGTTCAGGATGATCGCCGGGGTCGTGTTCCACCAGGCGCCCAGCTGGGTGTTCTCCGGCCCCTGCACAGCGGTCGCCACGTCGCGCAGCCGGATCGGGTCGCCGTTCTTGTAGGCGACGATCAGGTCCATGTAGTCGTCGGCCGTCTGTAGCTGGTCGTTGGCGTTGATGGCGAACGAGCGGGTCGGGCCGTCGAACGAGCCCTTCGCGCCGTTGGCGTTGGCGTTGCCGATGGCCGAGCGAAGGGTCTCCATGCTCATGCCGTAGTTGGCGAGCGCCTTGGCGTTGACCTGGATCCGCACCGCGGGCCGCTGGCCGCCGGCGACCGAGACCAGGCCGACGCCGTTGATCTGCGAGATCTTCTGGCCGAGCTGCGTTTCAGCGATGTCCTCGACCTGGGTCAGGGGCACGGTCTTCGACGTCATCGCCAGCGTCAGGATCGGCGCATCGGCCGGGTTGACCTTGGCGTAGATCGGCGGCGCCGGCAGATCGGACGGCAGGAGATTGCCGGCCGCATTGATCGCCGCCTGCACTTCCTGCTCGGCGACGTCCAGGCTGACATCGAGGTTGAACTGCAGCGTGATGACCGAGGCGCCGCCCGAGCTGGTCGAGCTCATCCGGTCGAGGTCGGTCATCTCGCCGAACTGGCGCTCGAGCGGCGCGGTGACCGTGTCAGCCATCACCTCCGGGCTCGCGCCCGGATAGAAGGTCTGCACCTGGATGGTCGGGTAGTCGACCTCGGGCAGCGCCGACAGCGACAGGAAACGGAACGCCACGATCCCGGCGAGCAGGATCGCCGCCATGAACAGGGTGGTGGCGACGGGCCTTAGGATGAAGGGGCGTGACGGGTTCATGTGGCTGGTCGGGCCGTGCTAGCCGCCGCCGTTTCCGCCGCCCCGCCCCTGCGCCCTCAGCGCCGCCAGCTTCGCCTTCTGCTCGGGCGTCAGGATCGCGTTCAGCTTGTCGATCGCCTGGCGCATGGCCGCGCGCCGGGCGTCAGGATCGCTCGAGGCCTGCGCCTGCGAACGCGCCTGGCTGAAGATCTGCTGCGCCTGCGCCTGCTGGCTGGGGCTGAGCCCCAACTGGCCGATGAAGCGCCCCGGGCCGTGGCCGCCCGGTCCGCCCGGCGGCCCGCCCGCGTTTGCGCTGGCCGAAGGGGCCGCGGGCGGCTGGCCCGAGGCGGCGCTGGCCTGTCCGTGCCTATGGCCGCCGTTCGAGGTCGCCGACGAGGAAGCCTGAGCCGCCGAAGCGCCCGCCGGGGGCGGCTGGCCGCTGGCGGCGCCAGCCGGGGCGCCTTGCCCGCCGTTGCGCATCTGCGAGCGGGCGGCTTCGAACTTGGCCTTCTGCTCGGGCGTGAGGATCGCTTCCAGCTGGTTGTTGGCATCCTGCATGATCTGCCGGCGAGCATCCGAATCGTCGCCGGCGGCCTGCGCCTTCTGTCGGGCGTCGGCGAAGATCTGGGTCGCCTTCGCCTGCTGGTCGGGCGTGAGGTTCAGGCTGGCGAGCATCGCGGCCCTGCGGCCGCCGTAGCCCGAGCCGGAGGCGCCGCTCGCGGCGCCGCCATACCCGGGCCCGCCGGCCGGCTGCTTGTTCATGCCAAACAGCCCCTCGATCCAGCCGACGATGCCGCCGGCGGGACGTTGACGGGCCTGCATCTGCGCGAAGCGCGCTGCGTCCTTCGGCTGGATCACCCGCGCACCGTCGCTCAGCCGATCGCCGCCCTCGGTCACAACCTCGTCGCCGGCGCTCAGGCCCGATTGGATCGACGCGGTCTCGCCCTGGGCGGGACCAACCTTCACAGCCGTGACCTTCACCGTCGAGTCTGGCTGGATCACGTAGACGAAGTCGCCCTGCGGACCGTGCCGGATCGCGACGGCCGGCACGGTGACGACGTTGCGCAGCGTGTCGACCAGCACGGTCACGTTGACGAACTGGTTGGCGAACAGCGTCCCGCTCGGGTTGGCGAACCGGGCCCTCGCCTTCACCGTACCCGTAGCGGTGTCGATGACGTTGTCGAGCGTGTAGAGCACCCCTTGCGCCAGCGCGGTCGCGCCCGTGCGGTCCGTGGCCGTCGCTGGGAGTTCGCCGACCGCCGCCATCCGCTGAGCGACCTGTGGGATCTCGTCCTCCGGCAGCGTGAAGATCACGGTGGCCGGGTCGATCTGGTTGACTACGACGAGACCGTTCGGCTCGTTGGTGGTGACGAGATTGCCGGGATCGATCTGGCGCAGGCCCACGCGTCCGGCGACCGGCGCCTTGATGTGGCAATAGTTGATGTTCAGGCGCGCGCTCGTGACCGCGGCCTGGTCAACCCGGACCACGCCTTCGTCCTGCTTCACGGTGGCGACCTGTTGGTCGTAGGTCTGGCGGGCGATCGAGTCCTGGGCGACGAGGGTGCGGTAGCGCGCTTCGTCCAACCGCGCCTCCGCCAGCGCCGCCTGGTCGCGCGCGAGCTGCCCTTCGGCCTGCTGCAGGGCGATCTGGTATGGGCGCGGGTCGATCAGCGCCAACACCTGGCCTTGGCGGACCGTCTGGCCCTCCTTGAAGTAGACGTCGAGCAACGTCCCGCTGATCTGCGACTGCACCGTGACCGCCGCCTGCGGTGCGACCGTGCCTAGCTCGTTCAACTGAATCGGGATGTCGCCGATCTGTGCGGTGGCGACGCCAACCACGGTCGGCGCGCGCCCGCCAGCGCCGCCGGCCCCGCCTTGTCCGCCGCGGCCGGCGGCGGCGGCGCCGCCCCGTCCGCCCGCGCCGCGGCCTTTCTGACCCTGGCCGTGCGGTGTGAGCAGGAAGGCGACTGCGATGGCGACGACGATGGCAAGGAAGATCCACGCCGTCGTTCGCCACAGGGGTCGCTGCCGGGGAGGCGGCGCGCGGCGGCTCGGGTTCGCGGGCCCCAGGCCCGATGGCGTGTCGCTCAAGCGGCCCTCCTGGCCTCCTCGAAAGCACGCGCCAAGCCCCGAAAGGCGCGCCCCCCACCTAAAGGCTCTCTACGGCGCCAATCGGCCTGTCATATCTCCAAGCTGAAACCTAAAGGCAAGGGTGTCCCGTGGGTTGCGGCCGCGTCGCAACCCTATCGGCGGGCCCCCGTAGCTATAGCTCCGCTAGGCAGCCGCAGCGCGCGTCTGGGCCGCTTTGGCGAGCGCCGTCTCGATAGCCGCGTGCAGCTTGGCGAGCTCGATCGGCTTGGCCACATGCCCGTCCATCCCGGCGGCCAGGTACTCCTTCACCTGGTGCGTCATGGCGTTGGCCGAGACCGCGATGATCGGTGTCGCCGGGCGCCCGCTCTGCGCTTCCGCGGCGCGGATGGCGCGCGTGGCGGCGATGCCGTCCATTTCCGGCATTTGGATATCCATCAGGACAAGGTCGAAGGGTTCGGCCAGCCACGCCTCTACGGCTTGGCGGCCGTTGTCCACCATGGTGATGTCGACGCCGAAGCTCTGCATGATGGTCTTCAGCACCAGCTGATTGGTCGGAATGTCTTCCGCCGCCAGCACGCGCAGCGCCCGCTCCTCCTCGAAGCCAGCGCCCGCTTCCGCCGCCGGCTCGCCCGCCGAAGCCGCCAGGCGCGGCGCCGGCAGGGTGACGATGAAGGTCGAACCGTCGCCCTCGGCGCTTTCCACCTCGATCTTGCCGCGCATTAGCTGCGCGAGCTCGCGGCAAATCGCCAGGCCAAGCCCGGTGCCGCCAAAGCGGCGGGTGTTGGAGCCATCCGCCTGGCTGAACTTCTCGAACAGCATTGGCAGCTTGTCGGCCGCGATGCCCTGGCCCGTGTCGGCCACGGTCAATTTCAGCCCATCGCGCCCGCCGTCGCCGAGCCCATCGATCGTAACCGCGACGTGGCCCTCGACGGTGAACTTGATGGCGTTGGAGACGAGGTTGTTGAGGATCTGGCCGATGCGCAGCGGGTCGCCGCGGCGGGGACCCTTCGCGTCCGGCCGCACCTCGACGCGGAAGCGTAGGTTCTTCTTGGTCTCCGCGAGCGGCGCGAATGTCGCGGCAGCGTTGTCGCCCAGCACCTGGGCGTCCACCTCGCTGATTTCCAGCTCCATCTTGCCCGCCTCGATCTTGGAGATGTCGAGGACATCGTTCAGCACGTTGAGCAGGTCCTCGCCGGAGCGGCGGATCACCTCGACCCGTTCGCGCTGTTGCTGCGTGAGTTCGCCCAACGCGATGATCTGCGCCATCGCCAGGACGCCGTTCAGCGGCGTGCGGATCTCGTGGCTCATGTTGGCGAGGAACTGCGACTTGAGCACGTTCGCCGCCTGAGCCGCGTCACGCGCCTCGACCAGGTCGGTCATCGCCCGGTGCAGGGCGCCGTCGTTTGCCTGCAACTGGGCCAGAAGGTCATTGAAGCTGTCGGTGAGGGCGCCGAACTCGTCGCGCGCCCAGGTGGGCACACGCTCGGAATAGTCACCGGAATCGGTAACCTCCCGCATAGCCTGCGAGAGGCGGTTCACGGGCCGGATCACCAGGCCGGCCAGCCAGCGTCCCATGAAGAGGGCCAGGCCCGTGGCGGCGAAGAACAGCGCGCCGCACACGGCCAGATAGCGCGGCAGGATCGACAGCCGGTCGAACATGCGGGAGCGGACGACAAGGGCGCCGATGGGCCGGCCGTCTGCCTGGAGCGGCGCTGCAGTGTCGAAGAACGCGTTCACCTTCGAGGCGGTGTTCGCCGGTTCATCCACGTGCAGAACGCGGCGGCCCGCCGAGTCAAAGACATCTGCCGAGCGGACCTCGGGCGCGGCGACCAGGGTCGCGAGAATGGTCCGATCGCCCGGCAAGTCGCCGCGCGCGAACGGGGGCGCGAGCTCGGCGGCGATGATCTCCGTCAGAGCCTGCTGGTGCTTGCGGAGGTCGCCTTGGCCGGCCTGCCACTGCTCGACGATGAACAGCATGCTTGCTGTCATCAGCACGACGACCGCCGTCACCAGAGCTGCGATGGCGATGCGACTCTCGAACGAAACGCCGCGTGCGCCGACGCCCGGACCGGTGTCCTGGCCTTGCATGAGATCCCCGTCCGAGCCTCGAGTCTTTGGGGCGACTGCTATAGCCGGCCAGTTCCTAACGCTTCACTTCACGCGGGTAGCTGGCCGGGACCGCAAAGTCATCGTCGCCATCGTCGACTCTCGGCGCTCGTGGTTAATCGACTTCGGACCGAGTCATGGCGTGACTCTATCCAGTTGCGAGGGCACAGCCGCCGGAAAGGCGCGAAATATTCGATGCTCGCCACGCGAGCGCACTCGTGGCGGGAATGCCTCACGCCATCCTCGCTTCGGCGGAGAAAACCCTTCACGGTCAATCGCCTAATTGGCTAACGCCGCAAACGAAGCGGGTCGATTTGCGACCTTGCAACCACAGGTGCGACAATTTTTCACCTACGATTAACCATGAAGCCCTAGCGCTGCAGTTAGGATTATGTTTACGTTAATCTAGCTGCTGAGCCGAGCTTGGAGAGGGCATCTCAAATGGACAAGGCGTTCGTTGCAAAGCGCGTGACCGACAAGTTGCACGCGACCGAGAAGACGGTTGATTCCGCCATTCTCGAAGTGTCGGAACTGGTTTCCGAGCTGATCACGGCGCGCCGCGAAGTCGGCCTGTCCACGACCGTTGGCGACAAGGAACTCGCCGCCGTCGTCGAGGCGCTCAACGCGCTGAACACCGCTCGCGCGTCGCTCGTGTCCAGCCACAAGGGCCTGGGCCGCATCGCCAAGGCGCTGCGCATCCCGGTGAAGATGGACGGCAAGCCGAACATCTCCGAGGAAGAAGACGACCGCATCCTCCGCGTCGCGTCCTAAAAGCCCTCCGTTCTTCTGTTCTTAAGGGTCGTATCGTAATCGCGCCTCAGCCTCTGGGGCGCGATTATGCATTTGCTGGCCATCAAGGCCGTCATCCATTTGGTGGCCGTCTATGCGACCCCGCTCTGCGGGGGCATCGCCCTCATCAAGGGCGGCAAGCCGGAGCGGCTCGGCGCGGCGGTCTTCGTCGCCGCCATTCTTTTGACTGACCTGTTCTTCGCGCTCGCCAGCCCCGCCGCACATCCGCGGCCGGCCAGCACCGCGATCGCAGCGATCTCCAGTCCCACCGGTTACGCCAACACGACGTCGACCGCCTACATCGACCTCGCCTCGACGCTGCTCCTGTCCTGCTTCTTCCTCTATCTGGCTATCCGCTACGCCAGCCTCTGGCTCGCGGCGGCGATGATCATTCAGGCCAGCGAGCTCTACTTTGCCCGCCTCTACATCGACTCCGACTTCGCGAATTTCAACGTATACGCCATCGAGCTCAACTCGATCTGCGCCCTGGTGCTGTTCACGCTCGCCGGCGCTGCGTTGTGGTCGTGGCGGTCGCGCACGGTGAAGCGGCGCGACGACGCCAAGCGGGCGTTGGCGGCCGAGAGACGGCGCGAAGAGCAGGAGCGGCGGTTTCAGGCGATGTTCGATTTCCGCACGCCATCGCTCATGCCCGCCAGCGTAGCGCCCGGCAAGGTCGCCCGGCTCATAATCGAGCCGCCGCCGATCTGAGCCGCGCGCGCAGCCAGTCGATCGCTGGCGATGGGCCGAGATCCTTGCGCCAGAGCGCCTCGATCTCGACAGCGGGCGACCGGTACGGCGGATCGAACACCTTCAGGTCGTACTGCTGCGCAAACGCGGTCGCCAGCCGCCGGGGCGCCAGCGCCGCCATGTCGGTTCGACTCACAATGGCCAGCGCGCTCTGTGCATCCTGAACTGTCAGGACCAGCGACTTCGTCCGCCCGATCTCAGCCAATGCTTCGTCCAACGCTCCGCGGTCGTCCCAGATAACCCACCGCTCGAGGCCGCCTTCGACAACGCGGCCGTCGATGGCTCGATCTTGCGGCCCAGCCATCAACACCAGCGGAAGGTCGGCGAGCGCCGCGAGGCTGAGCACGTCGTGGCGCGCCGCCGCATTGCGGGCGCTCGTCACCCAGACGGCTCGCTCCTCGAACAGGCCTTCGCGGTCGAAGCGCGGAGATGCGCGGCCGAACGCGCCGATGGCCAGGTCCACCCGACCGCTCTCCAGATCCTCTCCGAGCGTGCGTTCGACGGTGTGCACCCGCAGCTCCGCCGCCGGCGCCTCCGCGCGCACCAGGCTGAGCACCTCGGGCATGAGGATCGCGCCGGCGTAGGCGCCGGCCGCGATGACGAACCGGCGGTTGGTGGCGGCCGGGTTGAACGCGGTGGGGCTCAAGGCTTCTTGCAGCTGCGCAAGCCCCTGCCTCAGGCGCGGTGCGATCTCCAGCGCCCGCGCGGTCGGCCGCATGCCGTCAGGACCCCGAACGAACAGGGGGTCGTCCAGCATCAGGCGGAGACGCCCAAGCGCGTGGCTGACGGCGGACTGGCTGAGCCCCAATCGCGCGCCGGCGCGCGTGACGCTGCGCTCCTCTGCCAGGGCATCAAAGACGCGCAGCAGGTTGAGGTCGAGGCCAGAAAGATGAACATCCTGCATGTGATCGGTGACAAGTTATCATTTGGCGCATGGAGGTCGGAAGGTCTACACCCAGGCGACGCCCGGCGGTGTTTCGCCGAGCTTACAAGTCGGGTCTCGCGGCGCGCCGGACTGGCGCGGGCGCGGGATCGTTCGTATCTGGACTGCGGCAACCAAGCGCCGCCCGTCTGGACCAAGGTATCCGATGAGCCCTCCCGACTCGTCCGAAGCGCCGATCAGGGCCGCCGCGCCGGCGACGACCTTCGCGCCCCCGCCGCCGGCGCGACGGCAGGGTTTGCTTCGCCGCCTGCGCTGGCCGCTGATGATCGGCGCCGTGGCGATCGCGATCGTCATTGGCTTCATCGTCTATTTGAGCGGCGGTCGTGAACAGTCCACCGACGACGCCCAGGTGGACGGCGCGCGGGTTCAGGTGAGCTCGTCCATCTCCGGCCGCGTGGTCACTATCGACGTGCACGAGGGCCAACTCGTCCGCGAGGGCCAGCTTCTGTTCCAGCTCGATGGGCGGCCGTACCAGGTCGCCGTGCAGGAGGCTGAGGCCAACCTGCAACAGGCCAAGCAGCAGATCGCGGCGCAGAAGGCGGTGTATCAACAGCGCCTCGCGGACCTCCGCGCTGCGCAGGCGACCGCGACTTACGCGGCCGGCGAAGCGAACCGCCAGCGGGCCCTGGTCGGGGCCGGAACCGGCACCGGGGCGACGGCGGCCCAGGCCGCCAATCAGGCCTCACAGGCGCGCGCTCAGGTCGCGGCCGCGCAGGCGGCGGTCGCCAACGCGCTGGCCGCGCTTGGCGGCAATCCCAACCTGCCGGTCGACGAGCAGCCGACGGTCAAGAGCCAGGCGGCCCGGGTCGCCGCGGCTTCGCTCAACCAGGGCTATATCGACATCTACGCGCCGCAGGACGGGGTGGTGACAAAGGTCGATCAGCTGCAGGTCGGCGACTACATCAACGCCTCCCAGCCGGTCTTCTCGCTGGTGTCGAACCACTTCTGGATCAGCGCGAACTTCAAGGAGAACCAGCTCGAGTACATGCGTGCGGGGCAGCGCGCCTCGATCAAGCTGGACGCCTACCCGCACATCCGCTTCTGCGCGCGGGTCTCCTCGATCAGTCCCGGCACGGGCTCCAGCTTTTCATTGCTGCCGGCCGAGAACGCGACGGGCAACTGGGTGAAGGTCACCCAGCGCGTGCCGGTGCGGCTCGACTTCTGCCAGCCGGCGCAGGTGCCGCTCGCGGCCGGCCTTTCGGCCACGGCGGTCGTGGACACCGGCCACCGCCGCACCCTCTTCGGGGGCCGCCAGACCCAGTGACGACCGCCGGCCGCGCCATCCTTTCAACGGCGGTCGCCGCGCTGCTGGCCGCCTGCACGGTTGGGCCCAACTTCCGTCCGCCGACCGGGCCAAGCGAGGCGACCTACGCCACGCCCGGCGACGACATCGACAACGGCGCCGTCCGTGCCGCCATCGGCGAAAAGGTCGTCAGCGACTGGTGGACCCTGTTCCGCTCGCCAGAGCTGGACCGTGTCATGCGCGAGGCGGTCGCGGGCAATCCGACGCTTGCCGAAGCGCGCGGGCGGCTCGAAGCCGCGCATCAGGAGGTCATCGCGCAGACCGGGAAGCTGATGATCGACGCCAACGCCGGCGTCGAGCGTGAGCGGCTGAACCTGGGCGCCTTCTCTGGCGGATCCTTCTCCAGCTTCAGCATTCCCGGGTTCCCATCGTTTCCGAACAACCCCGAGTTCAATCTCTACACGCTGGGCGGATCGCTCTCGTACAACCTCGACCTGTTCGGCGCGGTCAAGCGGCGCAAGGAGTCGCTGTTGGCGACCGAGCAGGCGCAGGCGCGCGCGCTCGACGCCGCCTACCTTACCCTCACCGGCCAGGTCGTGGTGCAGGCGTTCACCATCGCCGACGCCAACCTGCAGCTGGACGAGCTGAACGACGTCGTCGCCCACGACCAGAGCGACCTCGACATGGTTCGCCGCGCGTACGCGGCCGGCGGCGCATCCGCGGCCGACGTCGCGGGCCTCGAGAGCCAGCTCGCCCAGGACCAGTCCCAGCTGCCCGCCCAGCGGCAGCGGCGCGAGGCCGCCCGCCACCAGCTGGCGATCCTGGTCGGCAAGCCGCCGGCCGACTGGACCGCGCCCGACTTCACGGCGCGCTCGTTCACGATGCCGCAGACGCTCCCGGTCAGCGTGCCCTCGGAGCTCTTGCACAACCGACCGGATATCCGCGAGGCGGAGGCTCGGCTGCACTCTGCCGTGGCCGAGGTCGGCGAGGCGACCGCCAACCTCTATCCCAACATCAACCTGACCGCGACGCTGGAGCAGAGCGCGTTGAGCCCTGACAAGCTGTTCGCGGCGACGTCGACGGGGTGGACGCTTGCGGCCGGCTTAACCGCGCCGATCTTCCACTCCGGCGAGCTGAAGGCGAAGCAGCGCGAGGCTGAGGCGAACGCCCGGGTGGCGCTCGCCGCCTACGAACTCACCGTGCTGCAGGCCTTCGGCCAGGTGGCGGACGTGTTGAGCGCCATCGCCCACGACAACCAGGCTTACGAGGCGCAGCGGCGGGCGCTCGAGGCCGCGCAATCGCGCGTCGACATGATGCGCAGGGGCTACGCCCTGGGCGGGGTGAGCGAGTTGCAGCTGGTCGACGCCGAGCGCGACTGGTCCCGAACGCGTCTGGCCGTCACCCAGCAGAGCTACAGCCGCGCCGGCGACGCGGCCGCGCTGCTCTACACCGTCGCCGACGTACCGCCAGGTGCGGCAGAGCAGCCGACGAAGACCGATTAGGTCGGGAATGACGCTGGAGGCGTCCTAGCAGACCGGGCAATGGGCGCCGCGAGCCTGCTCGATTTGCAGCGTCGCGTGGCGGACCCCGAACCGGTGTTCGAGCGCTTCGGCCAAGTCGGCGCGAAACGCGTCGGCCCCGTCGTGGGCGGGGCGCACGATGTGGGCGGTCAGCGCCATTTCCGTGGTGCTCATCGCCCAGAGGTGCAGGTCGTGAACCTCGGTGACACCGTCGCCGCCGATCAGGAACTGGTGGATCGACTCAAGGTCGGCGCCCGCCGGGGCGGCGTCCAGTGCGAGGTCGGCGGCTTCGCGAAGTAGGCCCCAGGCGCCCCAGACGATCACCCCAACGATGGCGAGGCTGACCACCGGGTCGAGCCAGGTCCAGCCGGTCACCAGGATCGCGCCGGCGGCGAGGATGACGCCGAGCGAGATGCCGGCGTCTGCGGCCATGTGCAGGAAGACGCCACGCACGTTCAGGTCCCGCTCGCGCCCGCGCGCGAACATCAGCGCCGTGGCGGCGTTGACGACGACGCCGATCGCTGCGGCCCCGATCACCACCCAGCTGCTCACCGCCTCCGGCTTCAACAGACGGTTGATCGCCTCGAGGGCGATGCCGCCGGAGACGAACATCAGGACGACCCCGTTGGTGAGTGCGGCAAGGACGGTCGCTTTCCCGAAGCCGTAGGTCCTTCGCCCGCCCGCGGGGCGCCCGGCCAGCCAGCTCGCGCCGCCGGCGAGCGCCAGGCCGAGCACGTCGGAAAGCACGTGTCCGGCGTCGGCGACGAGGGCGGTCGAGTTGGCGAGGAAGCCGCCGATGGTCTCCACGGCGACGATCGCAAGGCTCAGGACCATCGCGATCACATACCGGCGGTCCCCCGGCGTGGCGTGCGCGTGGTGATGGCCGTGGTCGCGATGATCGTTTGCGCTCATGGCGTGCAGACGCTGAAGGTAATTCAGCCAATCCGCCTTCGCCAGCGCGGAGCCTTCGGTTGCCGCTGGCGCGGCCTGCCGCTAATGCCGCCGCCATGCCGCTCGACCCCGTCGCGCTCGCGCAAGCGCTCATCCGTCGCCCGTCCGTCACGCCCGCCGACGCCGGCGCCATGCAGGTGGTCGAGGACGCGCTGGGCGGCCTCGGATTCAGCTGCCGCCGCATGCGCTTCGGAGAGATCGAGAACCTCTATGCGCGGCGAGGCGACCGCGGCCCCAACCTCTGTTTCGCCGGTCACACCGACGTCGTCCCGCCCGGCGAGGCGGGCGACTGGCGCAGTCCGCCGTTCGAAGCGCGGGTGCAAGGCGGCGAGCTGATTGGCCGCGGCGCCGCCGACATGAAGGGCGCGATCGCCGCCTTCATCGCCGCCGCCGCGGGGGCGGAGGCTCCGGGCTCGCTCTCGCTGCTCATCACCGGCGACGAGGAGGGCGAGGCGGTCGACGGCACCGGCAGGGTGGTCGAGACGCTCATGGCCGAGGGCGAGCGCATCGACCACTGCATCGTAGGCGAGCCGTCCGGCGTGGCCGCGCTCGGCGACCAGATGAAGATCGGCCGTCGCGGCAGCATCAACGCCTGGATCACCGTCACCGGGTTGCAAGGGCACGTGGCCTATCCGGAGCGGTTCGCGAACCCCATCCGGCCGCTGACGGCGCTGCTCGAGCGGCTGCAGGCGCGGGTGCTCGATGCGGGCTACGCCAGCTTCCCGCCGTCGAATCTCGAGGTCACAACCATCGACGTCGGCAACCCGGCGACCAACGTCGTCCCCGCCCGCGCCCGCGCCAGGCTGAACATCCGCTTCAATCCAATCCACACCGGGGCGAGTCTGGCGGCCTGGCTCGAGCAGGAGCGCGCCGGCGTCGCCGCCGGATTCATGGGCGACGTTGCGCTGGAGACCAAGCTGACCGGCGAAGCGTTCCTGACCGAGCCCGGCGCGTTCGTGGCGCTCTGCGCCGCCGCCGTGCGCGACGAGGTCGGGCGCGAGCCCGAGCTCTCGACCGGCGGAGGCATCTCGGACGCGCGGTTCATCCGCGCCATGTGCCCGGTGGTCGAGCTCGGCCTGGTCGGCGCGACCATGCATGCGGTCGACGAGCGGGTGGCGACCGAAGACATCCAGGCGCTGACCAGGGTCTATCGCCGCATCATCGACGGATATTTCGACGCTTTCGGTTGAACCAGCGTCAGCGGAGGGTCCGATGAGACGCGTCCTTGTCGCCATCGCCGCCATAGCCCTGACCGCGGGCGCGGTCGCCTGGCGGCTGCACGCACAGCCGCTGGGGCTCGCCGCGTTGGCGCGGCGGCCGCCGCAGGCGTTCTTCCCCGCCGGCGCGCCGCCGGCGCCCGATTACGCCAGTCCGGCCGCCTGGGCCGCCTGGCCAGGTCGCCACTCGAACGCCGAGCTCGCGCCGGCCGGCGTGACGGCGGTCGATCCGGCGACGGCCAAGGTCGACGTCTTCTTCATCCACCCGACCACCTATCTTGCGAACGAGAAGTGGAACGCCGCCTTCGACGAGCCCGGCCGCGCGCTGCGCGGCGTCGACGACGGCGTCCTGGCCAACCAAGCCAGCGTCTTCAACAGCTGTTGCCGCATCTTCGCGCCGCGCTACCGCCAGGCGACGTTCGCCGCCTTCCGCGAGGAGTCGGCGGACGCGACCGGCGCCATCGATCTCGCCTACCGGGACGTCCGGCGCGCCTTCGACTACTACCTCGCCCACGAGAACAACGGGCGGCCGTTCATCATCGCCAGCCACAGCCAGGGTTCGCAGCATGCGCTGCGCCTGCTGCAGGCGCGCATCATCGGCACGCCGCTGCAAAGGCAGCTGGTGGCGGCGTACGTGATCGGCGGCTTCACGCCGGTCGAGATCGAGCAGGCGGGCCTGCCGATCTGCCGCGCGGCGCGCGAGACCGGCTGCCTCATCAACTGGAACAGCGTGACCGAAGCGGGCAAGGCGGCCAGACGCCAGGGCGCCCAGCGCATCTGGTTCGACGGCCGCTATGAGTCCGCGGCGGGCCGGCGGATCGTCTGCGTCAACCCGCTGAGCTGGGAGGCGGACGGATCCGCGCCGGCGAGCGCCAACGCCGGGGCGCTGACTCCGGCCTTGCCCGGACACGGCGCCCTCGTTCCCGGCGTCACCGGCGCGCGCTGCGAAGACGGGTTGCTGGTCGTCGACCTCGCGCCCGGCATGCGGCCGCGCTTCCCGGACCCGCTGGCGATCGTCGGGATCTACCACGACCTCGACTACAACCTCTTCTGGCTGAACGTGCGCCGCAATGCCGCTGAGCGAGCGGACGCGTTCCTCAGCCGTCAGTAGCGGACCGCGGTCAGGCACAGACCCTCGGCCGGCGCCACCGGCCCGCAGGCCGCGCGGTCGCGCGCCTCGAGCGCGGCCTTAAGGTCGGCGGCCGACCACTTTCCCAGACCCACCTGCGCCAGGGAGCCGGTCATCGATCGCACCTGCCGGTGCAGGAAAGAGCGGGCGGCGAAGGTCAGGCGCACCTCGTCGCCGCCGCGGGCCACCTGCACGAGGTCGAGCGTCTTCATCGGAGACTTTGCCTGGCAGTCGAGGTCGCGGAACGTGGTGAAGTCGTGGTGGCCGACCAACGCCTGCGCGGCCGCGTGCATGGCCTCCGCGTCGAGCGGCTTCTTCACGTGCCACACCCGCCCGCGCTCGAGCGCCGGCGGGCTCTTGCGGTTCAGGATGCGGTAGAGGTAGCGCCGCTCTCGCGCCGAAAAGCGGGCGTGCCAGCCGGGCTCGGCCTCCTCGGCCTCGATCACCACGATGGGATCGGGGACCAGGTGCGCGTTCAGCGCATCACGCACGACCGCCGCGTCCCAGGCCTTGTCGAGGTCGATGTGCACCACTTGGCCGCTCGCGTGCACGCCGGCATCGGTGCGCCCCGCCGCCTGCAAGCGCAGCGCTTCGCCGCAGAAGCCTTTCACCGCTCGCTCGATCGAGGCCTGCACCGAGGCCAGGTCGCCCTGCGCCTGGAAGCCATGGAAGGGGCCGCCGTCATATTCGATCGTCAGGCGATAGCGCGGCATCAGCCGAGCCTCGCGCCGGGCGGGATAGGGAAGCCGCGCAACAGCTCGGCCGCGTCCTGCGCCGCCCGGCCCTCCCGCTGCGCGCGGAGGATGCGCACGGCGCCGTCGCCACAGGCGACCAGCAGGCGATCGTCCAGCGTCACGCCAGGCTCGCCCGCGCCGTCCTCGACGCGGGAGAGCAGCGCCTTGATCCGCACGCGCCCTTCGCCGCGGTCGTTGGCGAACCAGGCGCCTGGGTACGGCGACAGGCCGCGGATGCGGCGGTCGACCACTGCGGCCGGTTTCGTCCAATCGATGTGCGCCTCGCTGGGCTTGATCTTCCTGGCGTAGGTGACGCCGTCCTCGCTCTGCGGCACCTCGACGATCGAGCCGCGCTCGAGGCCAGCCAGCGCGCGCGGCAAGAGCTGCGCGCCCGCCGCCGCCAGCCGGTCGTGCAGGGAGCCCGCGGTGTCGGCGGCGTCGATGCGCACGCGCTCGCAGAGCAGGACAGGGCCTTCGTCCAGGCCCTCGCTCAGGCGCATCACCTCGACGCCGGTCACCCGGTCGCCGGCCATGATCGCCCGCTGGATGGGCGCCGCGCCCCGCCAGCGCGGCAGCAGCGAGGCGTGCAGGTTGAAGGCGCCCAGCCTGGGCGCTTCCAGCACCTCCCGAGGCAGAATCTGGCCGAACGCCACGACGACCGCCGCGTCGAGATCGAGCGCCCGGAACGCGGCTATCTCCGCCGCGTCCCGCATCGACGCGGGCGTCCGCACGACCAGACCCTGTTTCTCCGCGAACGCCTGCACGGGCGAAGGCCGGGTCGCCTGGCCGCGGCCGCGCGGCGCGGGCGGCTGCGCGTAGACGCAGGCGATCTCGTGCCCCGCCGCGATCAGGTCCGCGAGCGACGGCACGGCAAAGTCAGGCGTCCCCAGAAAGGCGATGCGCATCCTGGCCGATGTAGCGGCGGCGGGGCGTGAAAGCGAGGAAGCGGCCTATGCCGCTTCTTTCTCCTTGGCCGCCTTCTTCACCCTGGCGACGGCGCGGTCGCGCTTCAGGCGCGACAGATGGTCGATGAACAGCACCCCGTCCAGATGGTCCATCTCATGCTGGATGCAGACGGCGAACACCCCCTCGGCGTCCTCTTCCACCTGCTCGCCGTCGTAGTTGAGATAGCGCAGGCGAACGTGCGCCGGGCGCTCGACCTCGTCGTAGATGTCGGGCACCGACAGGCACCCCTCCTCGTAGGGCTGGGTCTCCTCCGACGCCCAGAGGATCTCGGGGTTCACGAAGTACCGGGGGCGCCGCTCGCCGTCCTTGTGGTCGAGGTCCATGACGATGGCGCGCACCGGCTCGCCCACCTGGATGGCGGCCAGCCCGATGCCGGGCGCCGCGTACATGGTCTCCAGCATGTCGTCCATCAGCGCGCGCAGCTTGTCGTCGACCGCCTTCGCCGGTTTCGACTTCAGCTTCAGCCGCCGGTCGGGAACGACCAGGATTTCACGAATTGCCATGCCGGCGAGGTAGGTTAGCGGGCCCGGAGCGTCAAGGCTTGCACCCGCTCGGCGGCGGGCTCCGAAGCATCAAGCTTGGCGAGCGGGCGAAGGCCGGTTTCGATCGGCTCGAGCACCGGCATCGGCTTGGTCTCGTGGTCGGCGGCCAGCTCCTCGAACCGCCTCGCCTGGGTCAGCACCTGCGTCTCCAGCGACCCGACGAAGGCGTTATAGGTCTTGATCGCCTGCTCCAGCCCGCGGCCCATGCCCTGCACATGGCCGCCCATCACCGAAAGCCGCTTGTAGAGCTCGCGCGCCAGCTCGGCGATCTTGGCCGCGTTCACGGCCTGCTCTTCCACCCGCCAGCCGTAGGCGACGGCCTTGCAGGCCGCGAACAGCGTCATCGGCGTTACGATCAGAACGCGCCGCTCCAGCGCTTCGGTCATCAAGTCCGGCAGCTTGTCCAGCGCCGCCGCCAGCATGCCGTCGGCGGGAACGAACATGGCGACGAAGTCCGGCGACTGCCCCTTGGGGAACTGATCCCAGTACGCACGCCCGGAAAGGCTGCTCATGTGACTGCGGACGCTGTGCGCGTGCCGCACGAGCGCCGCCTGGCGCTCAGCTTCGTCACTGGCGTCTTCGGCTTCACGGAACGCGGTGAGCGGGCACTTGGAGTCGATGACGAAGACGCCGCCGCCCGGGAACCGCACCGTCACGTCCGGCCGGAAACGCCCCTGCTCGCTGGTGATGGTCTGCTGCTCGGTGAAGTCGAAGCGCGTCAGCCCGGCGCTCTGCAGCACGTTGCGCAGCGTCTGCTCGGCCCACCGGCCCTGCACGCCGGCGCCGCCGCGTAAGGCGACGGATAGCTTGTGCGCCTCGGTCTGCGTCGCCGCCGAAGCCCGCATGAGCGCGGCAAGCTGCTCGTTCAGACCGCCGGCGTCCTTGACGCGCGCCTGCTCGACCGCCGCGACCTGCTCCTGGAACTTCGCCAGCGTCTCGCTGACCGGCCTGAACGTCTCGGCCGCGCGCTTGATCAGCTCGTCGGCGGCCAGTTGCGCCGCCTGCGCGGCGTGCGCCGGAACGTCGGCGCCGGACGCCTGCAGCCGGTGCTCGGCGACCGCCAGCGCGGCGTTCGCCCTGGCCAGCGCGAAGAGCGCCCAACCGAGCCCGCCCGCCAGCGCAAGCGCCAACACACCGAGAATCGCCGTCGCGTTCATGGTCCGTTCTTTTAGCGAGAGTCGGCTTGCCTATCAATTAAAGCCAAACGCCCTCTCGCGTCCTCCCCCCGGGGGGAGGATTTAGTCCGCCGCCGGCCGACGCGCTCTCAGCGCCTGGGCGATGGTGCCGTCGTCGAGCCAGTCGAGCTCGCCCCCGACCGGGACGCCGCGCGCCAGGCTGGTCACGACGACGCCGGCGTCGCCCAGCCGGTCGGCGAGGTAGTGGGCGGTGGTCTGTCCCTCCACGGTGGCCGGCAGCGCCAGGATCACCTCGCGAACGGTCTCGCCGCGCGCGCGGCCGATCAGTTCGTTGACCCTCAGGGCCTCAGGCCCGCGCCCATCCAGCGCCGAGAGCAGCGCGCCCAGCACGTGGTAGCGGCCGCGGTAGGCGCCCGCCCGCTCCATCGCCCAGAGCGCCCCGGCCTCCTCGACCACGCAGATCAGGCCGGCGTCGCGGTTCGCATCCAGGCAGATGGCGCACGGGTCGGCGGTGTCGAGCGCCCCGCAGGTGGAGCAGGCCTTTACCCGCTCCGCGGCCTCGGTCATCGCCTGCGCCAGCGGCCTCAGCAACTGGTCGCGCTTCTTAAGGAGGGCGAGGGCCGAGCGCCGGGCCGAGCGCGGGCCAAGGCCCGGCAGCTTCGCGAGCAGGGAGATCAGCCGCTCGATCTCCGGTCCGGCGGAGGACGCCAAGGTCAGACGATGCCCGGCGGAAAGCCCGGCATGCCGGCGAGCGGGCCGGCGATGTCGCGCATCGCCTGGGCCTGCGCGGCGTCCAGCTTCTTCTTCGCGTCCGCATGCGCGGCGACGATCAGGTCGGCGATGATCTCGCCCTCGCCGGGCTGCACCAGCGTCGCGTCGATCGCCAGGCGAACGAGCTCGCCCGACCCCTTGAGCGTGACCGTGACCAGGCCGCCGCCGGAGACGCCGTCGGCCGTGGTCTCGGCCAGCCGCGCCTGCGCCTCGGTCAGCTTCTGCTGCATGGCCTGGGCCTGCTTCATGAGGGCGCCCAGATCCTTCATCGGCCTTCCTTCCTGCGACCCATGCGTCATCATATCGGGCGTTTCGCCTCACGCCGAAAGGGGAGCGCCTCGATGCCGACCGCGATCGCACTCCTGCGCGCCGTCAACGTCGGCGGCCGCAGCGTGAAGATGGCCGCGCTGGTTTCGCTCGCCCGCGAAATGGGGTTTCAGAACCCTCGCACGCTCCTGCAGAGCGGCAACCTGGTGTTCGAAACCGCTGAAACGGCCGACGGCGCCCTCGAAGCGCGGCTCGAGGCGGCCGCCCAGCCGCGCTTCGGCTTTCCAATCGACTTCATCTGCCGCACGGCGGCGGAGTGGCGCGAGCTGATCGCGGGCAATCCGTTCCCCGACGCCGCCAAAGCGGATCCGGCCCGCCTGCTCGCCACGCTACTCAAGCGCTCGCCTCCCGACGGCGGCATGGAGACCTTGCGCGCCGCCATCAAGGGGCGTGAGCAGGCGGCTCTCGCCGGGCGGACGCTGTATGTCGTCTATCCCGATGGCATCGGCCGCTCGAGGCTCACCGGCGCGGTGATCGAGCGGCATCTGAAGGGGCAGGGGACGGCGCGCAACTGGAACACGGTGCTGAAGTTGGCCGACATGCTGGACTAGCCCGGCTGCTGCCAGCTTTGGGACCCTCAGGGCCGTACTCTCTTCGCCCAAGAGGATGCTCGCATGATCCCCGACCCGATGATCGGCCCCATCGCCTGGTGCTTCGCGCGCCAGCTCCAGACCCGGACGCCGGCGCCCGATCCGG
>DATGIN010000261.1:0-2256 GCA_035295705.1 Caulobacteraceae bacterium | reverse complement strand
AGCGGCGGGGCCGGGGGCGCTTCAGGCTCGCCGGGCGGCCGCGGGCGAAGGCCGAACGCCGGGCGCTTCGAGTGGTCGGGCATGGGATCGCTCGCCCCTGGCGAATCTCGCTTGCGCAGATGCTGAGCCGGAACAGGGCGAAATCAAGACGCGGCGGCCAGGCGCCAGCGGCGGCCATGCATGGCCTTGCCGCGCCGCTCCAGGCGTGAGACGGGGCTTGGCCGGGAGGACCTGCCAATGAGCGAACGCAGCCTGCGCGGGCGGGTCGCCGTCGTCGGCGTCGGCGAGACCGACTACTGGCGGCACGGGCAGGCGCCGGAGCCCGAATTCAAGCTTTGCCTGAAGGCGATCCTGGCGGCCGCCGCGGACGCCGGTATCGACCCGGTCGATATCGACGGGTTCGCCTCCTACTCGAACGACCGCAACGACCCGCCGACGCTGGCTGTCGCGCTCGGCGTCCGCGAGCTGCGCTTCTCCAACATGCAGTGGGGCGGCGGCGGAGGCGGCGGGGCCGGCGCGGTGGCGAACGCCGCGGCGGCGATCGCGACGGGCCTTGCGGACTGCGTCGTGGTCTACCGGGCGCTGGCGCAGGGGCAGTTCGGCCGCTTCGGGCAAGGCTCGCGCGCCCGCACCGTCTCAGGCGACATGGCGCTGAGCGCGCCCTACGGCCAGATGTCGCCGGCGCAGTGGTATGCGCCCAAAGCGATGCGCTTCATGCACGACCACGGCATCGGCCAGGAAGCGCTGCGCGCCATCGCCCTGGCCTCCTACCACCACGCGCAGGCGAACCCACGGGCGGTGATGTACGGCCGCCCGCTCACCGCCGAGGCCTACGACGCCTCGCGCTGGATCACCGAGCCGTTCCACCTCTACGACTGCTGCCAGGAGAACGACGGGGCGGCGGCGCTGATCCTGGTCTCGGCCGAACGGGCGAAGGATCTGAAGCAACAGCCCGCCTACGTCCTGGGCGCGGCGATCGGCGCCGGATACCGGGTGCACTCGACCCCGGCCGGGTTCGCGACCCCGGACCTGGCGAGCTCGCACTTCCAGACGCTGGCGCCGCGGCTCTACGCGATGGCCGGCGTCAGCCCCGCGGATGTCGACGTGGTCCAGGCCTACGAGAACTTCACCGGCGGCGTCCTGATGAGCCTGGTCGAGCACGGCTTCTTCGCGGCCGACGAGGCGATGGAGTTCCTGACGCTCGAGAACCTCACCGCGCCCTCCGGCAAGCTGCCTCTGAACACCAGCGGCGGGAACCTGGCCGAGTGCTACATGCACGGCCTGGAGCTCGAGATCGAGGCGGTCCGCCAGCTGCGCGGGCAGTCGACCAGCCAGGTTCCGGATACGGAAGTGTCTCTCACCATCGCCGGACCCATGGTGACGCCCGTCTCCACGGTCCTCTTCGGCGCCGAGGCGGTGCTCTGATGGCGGAGCGCTATCTGCCCGAGGGCCTGCCGATCCCCGTGCCCGAGCCGAACGGCCTCTCGGCCCCCTACTGGGAGGGCTTGAAGCGCGAGGTGCTGATGGTCCAGCGCAACACAAGGACCGGCGCCTGGCAGTTCCCGCCGCAGTGGATCGCCCACGACGACCAGAGCTTCGACCTCGAGTGGGCGCCCGTCGAGCCGAAGGGCGTTATCTACAGTTGGACTCGCGTCTGGCACCCGGTCCATCCGGCGCTCGCGAACGCAGGCCCCTACATCGTCGTCGTGGTCGAGCTGCCGCACGCGGGGGGCGTGCGCATGCTGGGCAACCTTCTGGGCGACCCGCGGCAGGAGGTAGTCATCGGCGCGCCCGTTGCGTGCGTCTTCGAACACCACCCGGGCTCCGACCCGCCCTACTCGCTCGCCCAGTGGCGGGTGGCCCCCGGCTAGCGCCCAGCGCCAGCGTCGCCGTCCCGCCTGGACCGCGGAGCGCGCCAGGGTCGCCAAGCGCGGTCGAGGCGCGGGCGCCCCGGCGCTGTTGGCGTTCTGGACGGTCGGGCAGAAAAGCGCCGCTCACGCGGCGCGGTAGGCGTCCGGGTCGAGGCCGAAGAGGCGGGCGGCGTTCAGGCCGAGGATCTTCGCCCGGGATTCCTCTGAGATCGCGCTCATGTTCCGCTCGATGGCGGCGGCGGAGTGCGGCCACGAGCCCTCGTGGTGCGGATAGTCGTTGGCCCAGAGGAAGTTCGAGGTGAGGTCGTAGGCCTCGACCAGCTTCAGGCCCGCCGGGTCGTCCTGGAACGTCGCGAAGCAGTTGCGGCGGAAGTAGGCGCTGGGC
>DATGIN010000260.1:0-8701 GCA_035295705.1 Caulobacteraceae bacterium | reverse complement strand
CCCTCGCGGAAAAGATCGGGGACCTCGCCCTGGTAGACGACGGGATCCTGGCCCCTAAGGTCGGTGACGTTGAACGCGAGGCCGCCGCCCGGCGTCTTGCGCAGGCTGCCGGTCTGCACCAGGCCGCCGAGCTCGATCGTGCGCCCCGCCGGCACGTGCGCCGCCTTCGCCTGCGTCGGGGAGTAGAAGAACGAGACGGAGTCGCCGAGCGCGAAGAGCGCCAGCGCTGCGGCGCCAGCGAGAACCGGCGCGGCGATCGCCACCGCCATCAGCCTCCGACGCGCTTTGCGGGACTTCGGCGCCAGACTCATTGCGGGGCGGCCTCCGCCTGTTCGACCGCGGTCCACTTGGCGGGACGGTCCTTGAACTCCGCCCGCGCCGCCGCCTCGGCGCCCGCCCGCGCCGGTTCGTCGCCGAGGACGGCGTAGGACCGGATGAGGCGCCCCCACCCCGAGGGGTCGTCCGGATGCGCTTTCAGCCGGGCGGCTAGGCTGGCGACCATGGCGCGGATCATCACCTGCGCGTCGGTCTCTCCAGCATCCTGTTCTGCCGTCTGCAGGGCGCCGGTCTTTCGAACGAACGCGATCTGCTGCGCCAGCGCCGCGCGCGAGGCATCGTTTGCGGGAAGCGCGGCCAGCGTGGTGTTCCAATCGGCCAGGCCGCCGCTGACGTCGCCGCCTGCGATCTTCAGCTGGCCAAGCGCATAGCGGGCGGAGATGAGGGCCGGATCGAGCGCAAGCGCGTGTTCGAACGCCGCGCGCGCCTGCGGCGACGGCGCATCGCCGGATTGCATCGCCAGCGTCTCGCCCAGCAGCTGCCAAAGCGCCGCGCTTTGAGGTCGCAGCGTGATCGCCCGGCGCAGATCCTGCTCCGCCGCCGCCGGATCGCCCGAGTCGACATCGGCGTGCGCCAGGTAGACCAGCGCCACGGGATCGGTCGGGCGACGTGCGGTGACCGTGCGCAGCACCGCCGCAAGCTCGGGGGCGGTCAGCTGCGAAGCGGTTTCGCCGCGCGCGGCGTCGCGTGTCCATGCGGCCAGCCGCTTGGCGTAGGGCTGGTCGGGCGTGCCGGGAGAGCCGACGACAAGGTAGGCGACAAGCGCAACAAGCGGCGTGCCGGCAGCGACCGCGGTCACCGCGAGCCTCCGTCTGTTCCCCTCTCCGTCCGCCGCCGGCGGCCGGGCCTGGGCCGCGGCGAGCAGCCGGCGCGCGGCTTCGGTCCGCGCCGATCGCTGCTCGCGCGGAGGCAGAAGGCCGCGGGACGCGAGCTCGTCCAGCTCGCCGAGTTGGCGGCGATAGACGTTGAGCGCCGGGTCCTCTGCCGACTTCGAGGCGGCCGCACGCGCCGCCCGCAACACGATCAGGACGGCCACGGCGGCCGACAGGAGCGCCGCTGCGACCCAGAATGCGATCATGCGCCCTGAGCTAGCGCAAATTCAGGCGCAAGCACACTAGGCGCCGGGCGGCTCCGCGGGGGCGGCGTCCAACCCGCGGGCGCCGGGGCGGTGCGCCCCGCTGAGGTCCGCCTGCCGCATGCTGGCGCCGGTGAAGTTGGCGCGCGTCAGGTCGGCGAACACCATCACCGCGTGGTTCAGGTCGGCGTCCGAAAAGTCGGCGCCCTTGGCGACGGCGCGGGTCATGTCGCAGGGCAGCAGCCGGTCGCCGCCGATCAGCAGCGGCCCGAGCACGGCTTCGCGAAGGTCGGAGCCGGAGAGCTTGGCGCCCATCAACCGCGCGCCGCGCAGATCCGCCCGGCGCAGGTTGCAGGCGCGCAGGTCGGCGCCTTCCAGGTGGGCGCCTTGCAGCTGCACTCCCTCCATGTCGAGGCCGTAGAAGACCGCGCCTTTGGCCGAGAGCGCCGTGAGGTTGTAGCCCTTGATGGACTTCAGCGCCCGCAGGTCGGCGCCGTCGAACGATGAGGGGCTGCCCTCCGCGCCCTCGGTCTCGCACCACTGCGCGTGGGCGGCGACCATGTCGGCGTAGGGAAGCTCGGAGACGTCGCGACCGGCCGGCTGGTCGGTCAGCGCGCCCTCGAGGCGGGCGTCGGTGGTGTTGCAGGCGTAGATGGTCGCCCCGACCAGCACCGCGTCGCGAAGGTCGGCGCCCGAAAGGTCCGCGCCCGAGAGGTCCGCGCCGGCCAGGTTCGCGCCCGACATCGACGCCTGCTTCAGGTTGGCGCGCACCAGCTTGGCGTCCTTGAGCACCGCGTCGGTGAAGTCGGCGCGCACGGCGATGACGCCGGACAGCTTGGAGCGTTCGAGGTTGGCGCCGGCGAGCGTCGCGCCCTGCGCCTCGGCCACGCGCTGGGTGTGCTCGAGAAGGCGAAGCCCCTTGCCGCGGTCGACCGCCGCGATGGACCCCTCGCGCAGGTCGGCCTCGAACAGGTCTGCGCCGGTCAGGTCGGCGCCGCGCAGGCAGGCGCCGCGCAGGTCTGCGCGCCGAAGTGAGCTTTCGCTGAGATCGGCCTCCTGCATGTCGGCGCCGAAGAAGACCGCGTGGTCGAGCCGCGCGTTGGCGAACTTTGCGCCAGCCAGAATGGCTCCGGTGAAGTCGGCGTCGGAAAGGTTGCGGCCGCGGAAGTTCAGCCCGCTGAGGTCCATCCATGAGAAGACGGCGCGCGCGCCGCCGGGGCGCGCGGTCCAGAGGCGATCGTGCTTGGCGCAGATCGCGTCGGCCTCTTCTTGCGTAAGACGGCGATAGTTACCGGCCGTGCTGTACGCGGACATCCGTGCGTTCCATCAATCCAAGGGGTTTGTTGCCGCCCGAGTATGACCGACCGCCGTTAACGCAATCCTTCCACGCACTGGGGTTTTGGCCGCCAAGGCGGCGATTCGCCGGCGAGTCAGCCCCCGGCCTGCTCGCCGGCGACCACGGCCGCCGGAATGGGTTGCGCCCTCGCCTCGTCGAGATAGCGGGCGCCCACGGGGCGCAGCTGCGCATCGAGCGTCACCACCAGGGGGTTGCCCGTCGGTATCTCGACCCCGGTGATCGTCGCGTCCGGCACGGCAAAGAGGTGCTTGACGATCGCGCGCAACGAGTTGCCGTGCGCCGCGACGATGATGCGCTCGCCCGCCGCGAGCCGGGGCGCGATGGCCCCCTTCCAGTACGGCAGCGCTCGCTCGAGCGTGGTCTTCAGGCTCTCCGTCGCCGGAACAGGCTCGCCGGCATAGCGGCGGTCGGCGCCGAAGTCGTAGCGGCCGCCAGGCGCGAGCGGCGGCGGCGGCTGGTCATAGGAGCGGCGCCACACCTGCACCTGCTGGTCGCCCACCTCGGCTGCGACCTCGGCATGGGTGCGGCCGGTGAGCCCTCCATAATGGCGCTCGTTCAGCCGCCACGACTTCTCGAGCGGGATCCAGAGCTGGTCGGCGCGGCCGAGCGCCAGATCCGCCGTGCGGATCGCGCGGGTCAGGACCGAGGCGAAGCAGCGATCGAGCGCGATCCCGGCGCTCTTGATCAGGTCGCCGGCGCGGGCGGCCTCGGCCTCGCCATCGGGCGTCAGGTCCACATCGACCCAGCCGGTGAACCGCTTCTCGAGGTTCCACACGCTCTGGCCGTGGCGAAGCAGGACGAGCGTCGGCATCAAGACAGCTCCTGGAGAGGGGCGTCCGGGCTAGAGGCAGGGTCTGCGCGCGTCAAGGCCGCCGCCTCGCGCGCCCCGGGCGGCGCTGATATAGGCTCGGGCCCGGATGTCGGACCGAATCTTCTTCTCGCTGGCGGCGCTCGTTGCGATCGCGATGATCGCGCTGGCCGCCGTCTGGCCACAGGGCATGGGCGCGCGCTCGCCGGGCCCGTTCGCCCGCCCGCTGGCCCAGCCGGCGCCGCAGCCGCAAGCCGCGGCGGCCCAGGCGCTCGCCAGGCTCAGGCCGCGCCAGTGAGCGACTCCGACGCGGTCGCCGTCGCCCGCCGCGTGCTTGGCGTCGAGGCTGACGCGCTGACCAGGCTGGCCGACAGCCTGGGACAGGCCTTCTCGAGCGCTATCGAGCTACTGGCGGAGGCCAAAGGCCGGGTTGTGCTGACGGGCATCGGGAAATCCGGGCACGTGGGCCGCAAGATCGCCTCGACGCTCGCCTCGACCGGCCAGCCGTCCCAGTTCGTCCATGCGACCGAGGCAGCGCACGGCGACCTTGGAATGATCGGTCCCGGCGACGTCTTGGTGGCGCTGTCGAAGTCGGGCGAGACGCGCGAGCTCGCGCCGATCATCGCCTACGCCAGCCGCTTCTCGATCCCGCTTATTGCGATCACCCAGGTCGCCGACAGCACGCTGGGCCGGGGCGCCGACGTGGTGCTGCTGATCCCCGAAGCGCCGGAAGCGGCCGAGGCGCTCGATGCGCCCACCACCTCGACAACGCTGCAGATCGCGCTCGGCGACGCGATCGCGGTCGCGCTGCTCGAGCGGCGCGGCTTCACCGCGAGCCACTTCGGCCTCTTCCACCCCGGCGGCAAGCTGGGCGCGACGCTGCGGCTCGTCCGCGACCTCATGCACGGCGCCGACGAGTTGCCGCTGGTTCAACCCAAAACGCCGATGAGCGAGGCCATCGTGGTGATGACGGCCAAGCGCTGGGGCTGCGTCGGGGTGTGCGACGAGGCGGGACGCCTGGTCGGCGTCATTACCGACGGCGATCTGCGCCGCCACATCGATGGACTGCTCGGCCACTCGGCCGGCGAGGTGATGACGACCACGCCGAAGATCGTGGCGCCCACCGACCTCGCGGCCGAGGCGCTGAAGGAGATGACGGAAACCCCGCCCCCCTCGACCGTGCTCTTCGTGGTCGATGACGCGCGCCCCATCGGCATCCTGCACGTGCACGACCTTTTGCGCGCCGGCGTGTTGTAGGAAGCGTCATGTCGCAGTCCCCCGCCGCCGCGGTCGCCCAGAACACGGCCGCCTACGAGACCACGCCGCTGGTCAGGCCGACCGGCTTTCGCGAATACGACGCCCGCTGGCTGCTCGGCGACGAGATCAACCTGCTCGGGGTGCAGGCGCTGGGCGTCGGCCTTGGGACCTACATTCACGAGCTTGGCCAGTCGCGCATCGTGGTCGGCCACGACTACCGGTCGTACTCGCTGGCGGTGAAGCAGGCGCTGACGCTTGGGCTGATCACGGCCGGCTGCGAGGTGTGCGACATCGGCCTTGCGATCACGCCGACGGCCTACTTCGCGCAGGCGCACCTCGATATCGCCTGCGTCGCCATGGTCACCGCCAGCCACAACGAGAACGGCTGGACGGGCGTGAAGATGGGAGCGGCCCCGCCGCTGACCTTCGGGCCGGAGGAGATCGGCCGCCTGAAGACGATCGTGCTCGGCGGCGAGGGCGTCGAGCGGCCCGGCGGGCGACTGACCCGTGTGGAGGGCGTGGCCGAGCGCTACATCGCCGACGTCGCCGAACGCGTGCGGCTGACGCGGCCGCTGAAGGTCGTCTGCGCCTGCGGCAATGGCACGGCTGGCGCCTTCGCGCCCCAGGGCCTGAGGCGGATGGGGGTGAGCGAGGTCATCGAGATGGACTGCGAGCTCGATTGGACCTTCCCGCGCTACAACCCCAACCCCGAGGACCACGCCATGCTGAGAGCGATGGCCGAGCGGGTCGCCGAGACCAAGGCCGACCTGGCGCTGGGGTTCGACGGCGACGGCGACCGCTGTGGGGTCGTGGACGACGCGGGCGAGGAGATCTTCGCCGACAAGATCGGGCTGATGCTCGCCCGCGATCTTTCGCGCACGCACGCCGGCGCTACCTTCGTGGTCGACGTGAAGTCGACCGGCCTCTTCGCGACCGACCCGGTGCTGAAGGCGAACGGCGCGACGACCGTCTACTGGAAGACCGGCCACAGCTACATCAAGCGCAAGACGGCCGAGCTGCACGCGCTGGCCGGCTTCGAAAAGAGCGGCCACTTCTTCTTCAACGCCCCACTCGGACGGGGCTACGACGACGGCCTGACCGCCGCCGCCGCGATCCTGGCCATGCTGGATCGGAACCCGAAGGCCTCGCTGAGCGCGCTCAAGGCCGAGCTGCCCGTGGCGTGGACCTCGCTCACGATGTCGCCCCATTGCCCCGACGAGGTGAAGTACGCCGTGGTCGAGGGGGTCGTGGCCGAATACCAGGCCCTGGCGGCGGCCGGCGGCGACGTCCTTGGCCGCGCGATCAAGGAGGTGATCACCGTCAACGGCGTCCGCGTTGCGCTCGAGGACGGGTCGTGGATCCTCGTGCGCGCCTCCTCGAACAAGCCGGAGTTGGTCGTGGTGGTCGAGAGCATGCGCTCCGAAGACGACATGCGCGCCCTGTTCCGCCAGGAGGTCAAGCCGAGGCTGGCCAAGCGCGCCGAGATCGGGGCATACAACCAGGAAATCTAGCCCGGGAACGTTCAGGAGCGCCCGATGCGCGTGGCCATGATCGGCGCCGGCTACGTGGGCCTGGTTTCCGGCGCCTGCTTTGCCGACTTCGGACACACCGTCACCTGCATCGACAGCGACGCCGCGCGGATCGAGCGGATCGTGGCGGGGGTCATGCCCATCTTCGAGCCCGGCCTCGACGAACTGGTCGAGCGCAACGTGCGCGAGGGGCGCCTAACCTTCTCCACCGCCATGGACGGCGTCGTGGGCGAGGCCGATGCGGTGCTGATCGCGGTCGGCACGCCTTCGCGGCGCGGCGACGGCCACGCCGACCTGAGCTATGTGTTCGCGGCGGTCGAACAGATGGCGATGCACCTCGACGGCTTTACCGTCGTGGTGACCAAATCGACGGTCCCGGTCGGCTCCGGCGACCAGATCGAGGCGATGCTGCGCCGCTTGCGCCCCGACGCCGACGTCGCCGTGGTGTCGAACCCGGAATTCCTGCGCGAAGGCGCCGCGATCAACGACTTCAAGCGGCCCGATCGGGTGGTCGTCGGGCTGTCGGACGATCGGGCCAGGGGCGTGATGACCGAGCTCTATCGGCCGCTCTTTCTGAACGAGACGCCGATGCTGTTCACCGAGCGGCGCACCTCCGAGCTGATCAAGTACGCCGCCAACGCCTATCTCGCGATGAAGATCACGTTCATCAACGAGGTCGCCGACCTCTGCGAGGCCCTCGACGCCGATGTGCAACAGGTGGCGCGCGGCATAGGGCTCGACAACCGTATCGGCGCGAAGTTCCTGCACGCCGGACCAGGTTTTGGCGGGTCGTGCCTTCCGAAGGACACCCTGGCGCTGGTGCACACGGCCGCCGATGCGGGCGCGCCGCTCTCGCTGGTCGAGGCGACCGTGAAGGCCAACGACCGGCGCAAGACGTCCCTGGCCGCGAGGGTATCGCGCGCGTTCGGCGGCGAGCTCGCCGGCAAGGTGATCGGCGTGCTCGGCCTCACGTTCAAGCCGAACACCGACGACATGCGCGAAGCGCCGAGCCTGGAGCTGATCCCGGCGCTCCTGGCCGGAGGCGCCGCGGTGCAGGCGTTCGACCCCGCCGCCGGCGAGGCGCGGCAATTGCTGCCTGGGGTCGATTTCAAGAGCGGCGCCTACGAGGCCGCCGAAGGGGCCGACGGCCTCGTCATCCTCACCGAATGGGACCAGTTCCGCGCGCTGGACCTAGATCGCCTGCGAGCGGCCATGCGTGGCGAGGTGGTCGTCGATCTGCGCAACATCTACGGCCCGGCCGAGATGCGCGCCCGCGGCTTCCGCTACATCAGCGCCGGGCGCCGGGAAGGCTGACCGGCGGTTCAGCCGCCGCTCAGCGCGCCCGCGATCATCAGCTCGTCCCCCTCCCGCACCGGCTCGGCGACGTCGCGCGCGGCCTCGCGGCCGATGAAGATGCGCATGTGCCGGCGGATGCGCGATTGCTCGTCGACGACGCGGAACTTCAGGCCCGGGAACTGGCGGTCGAGATCGTCGAGCACCGCCCCCACGGTCATCCCCGCCGCCTGCACGCGGCTGCGGCCGCCGGAATAGGAATGCAGCTGCGACGGGATCAGGACCTGGATCATTCGCGCGAAGCCGCCGCCACCGAGTAGATTTCAGGCAGGTGGGCCGCCAGCAACCGCCAGCGCTCCCCCTCGTCGGTGCTCGCCCATATCTCGCCGCTTGTGGTGCCGAGGTAGAGGCCCGCCGGCTCCCCGGCATCGGCGACGAACGCCTGGCGTTTGACCGTGAACCAACCCTGCTCGCGGGGGAATCCGTCGTCCAGCCGCCGCCAGCTCGCGCCCGCGTCCGCTGTGCGATAGACGGCCGGGCGGCCGCCGGGGCTGGTGCGGGGCCACACGTCGGTGCCGTCCATGGGGAACACCCAGGCCGTGTCGGCGTCGCGTGGATGCGGCACGATCGTGAAGCCGATATCGCCGATCTCCTCCGGCATCGCCTTGCCGATCCGGACCCATTCGTCGCCGGGGCGATCGAGGCGGTAGATGCCGCAGTGGTTCTGCTGCCAGATCCGATCGGGGCGCGTGGGAGCGAGCGCGATGTAGTGGGCGTCCTGGCCGTATTCAGGGTAGGGGTCCGGGTAGAAGTTGGCCTCGACGTTCTTGTTCAACGGCGCCCAGGAGCCGCCGCGGTCGAGGCTCTCGAACACCCCGCCGGTCGAGGTGGCCACGTACATGTGCCTGGGATCGCGCGGATCGATCACCACCTGATTGAGCAGCGGCCCGTCCGGCGTTCCCGAGTCGGCCGGAACCCACTTGTCGTACATCGGATGCGCGTTGAAGCCGGCGACACCGGTCCAGGTCTCGCCGTCGTCGTCGCTG
>DATGIN010000259.1:0-18033 GCA_035295705.1 Caulobacteraceae bacterium | reverse complement strand
GTTCCGCACCGAGGTCACGAGCAACTACCTCAGCCGCTACGAGGAGCTCTTGATGGTCCACAAGGCCGACAACGCCGGCCAGCTCCCGCCGGGCAACACAGCCGCGAGCGACCGGCGCCTCGGCCGGCTCAATCCGGGGTGACGATGGATTTTGAACCCACCTCCGAACAGTCACAGATCGTCGACCAGGTCCGGCGCTTCGTCCGCGAGCAGATCTGGCCCCTGGAAGCGACGCTCGACCCCGACGCCAGCCGCGTCGAGCCCGACGACCATGCCCGTCTGACCGCCATCACCAAGACGATGGGCCTCTATGGCCTGGGCATCCCACCCGAGTTCGGCGGTCCCGAGATCGACATCGTCACCCAGACGCTGATCGCGATCGAGACGGCCCAGCACCGGGCCGGCCTCTACTCGCCCTGCTACGGCGCGTTCGGCGGCGCCGGCCTGGCTCAGCTGTACGAGGCCAACGACGACCAGAAGGAGCGCTACCTCTACCCGATGCTGAGGGGCGAGAAGCATGGCTTCTTCGGGCTCACCGAACCGTCCGGCGGCAGCGATCCGGCGCGCGCCATCCGCACCAAAGCGGTGCGCGACGGCGACGACTGGGTGATCAACGGCGCGAAGATCTTCATCTCCGGCGCGGACGGCGCCGATTTCGGCATCGTCTTCGCGCGCACCGACGCCGCCGCCGGCCGCGGCGGCATCACCTGCTTCATCGTCGATGCCGACACCCCCGGCTTCTACGTTCGGCGGGTCGTGCACACCCTGCGTTCCGGCCACTACGGAACCGAGCTCGAGTTCGCGGACGCCCGCGTGCCGCACGCCAACGTGCTCGGCGAGGTGAACCGCGGCTTCGCCATCGCCAACGACCGGCTGACCCGCCAGCGGATCCCCTATGCCGCCGGCTGCCTCGGCGTCGCCATCCGCGCCCAGGAGATGGCGATCGAGTACGCCAAGCAGCGCGAGACGTTCGGGGCCGCGCTCTCCACCCGCCAAGCGATCCAGTGGATGGTGGTCGATAACGAGATCGACATCAGGACGGCGCGCTGGGCGATCATGGCCGCGGCGTGCCGAGCCGCCGCCGGCCAACCGTTCCGGACCGAGGCGGCGATCGCCAAGCTGCTGGCCAGCGAAGGCGCCGGCCGCGTCGTCGACCGCGCCATGCAGATCCACGGCGGCTACGGCGTGACCAAGGACCTGCCGCTCGAGCGCTGGTACCGCGAGCTTCGCATCCGCCGCATCGGCGAGGGCCCGAGCGAAGTGCAGCGGATCGTCATCGCCCGCGACCTCTTCGACCAGGCGCTGTACTAGGCGCGCCGGCTGGGGCGGGGCTGCAGAAGTGAATCACGAAGGACACGCCTCCATGAAGCGCAGGTCCTCACTTACCTCAAGTTGTCGGGCCGCAGGGTGGGCTTTCTCATGAACTTTAACGTCGAGCTGTTTAAGCACGGTCTTCGACGGCTCTTGCTCTAACTTCGTGTCCTTCGTGTCCTTCGTGGTCCATTAGATGGAAACCCGTCCGCCTCCCCTCGCCGGCGTCACCGTCATCGACTTCGGGCAGGTCTATCAGGGGCCCTATGCCGGGCTTCTCCTCGCCAAGGCCGGCGCGAACGTCATCAAGGTCGAGCCGCCGCGCGGAGAGCCCCTGCGGGTCCGCGAAGCGGTCGGCGGCGGGGCGTCGCTGCCGCTCGCCATGCTCAACTCCAACAAGCGGGCGATCACGCTCAACCTGAAGAGCGCGAAGGGCGTCGACCTGCTGAAGCAGTTGGTCGCGAAGGCCGACGTGCTCCTGGAGAACTTCGCGCCCGGCGTCATGGACCGCCTGGGCGTCGGCGCCGAGGTGCTGATGGGCCTCAACCCGCGCCTGATCTACGCGTCGGCGACCGGCTACGGCCTCTCCGGCCCGGAGCGAGACAACCTCGCCATGGACATCACCATCCAGGCGGCGTCCGGCGCGATCAGCGTCACCGGCTTCGCCGACGGACCGCCGGTCAAGGCCGGGCCGGCGATCGCCGACTTCCTTTCCGGCACCCATCTCTACGGCGCGATCGTCACCGCGCTTTTCGAGCGCGAGCGCACCGGCAGGGGCCGCCTGGTCGAGGTCGCCATGGTCGAGGCGATGTTCCCCACCTTCGCCTCCAACCTCGGCATGATCCACAACAACCCGGACCGGCCGCTGGGGCGCACCGGCAACCGCCATGGCGGCCTCTCGGTCTCGCCCTACAACGTCTACGCCTGCCAGGACGGCTGGTTCGCCATCATCTGCAACAACGACGACCACTGGCGGAACCTGCTCGCCGCCATGGGGCGCGAGGACCTGGACGGCGACGAGCGTTTCGCGACCAACGCGGCTCGCGTCAAGCACATGGCCGAAACCGACGCCGTGGTCGAGGCTTGGGCGGCCAACCTGACGCGCGCTGAGATCTTCGCGGCGACCAAGGAGCACCACGTGCCTTCTGCGCCGGTGCGCGACCTGCACGAGGTGCTGGCCAACGATCACATGCGCGCCCGCGGCATGCTGGAGGACATCGACCACCCCAAGCTTGGCCGCATCACCGTACCGAACAGCCCGCTGCGCTATCACGGCACCCCGCAGCTGAAGGCGGTCCCGAGCCCGGCGATCGGAGCCGACAACGACGGCGTCTATGGCGAGCTTCTCGGACTGTCGGCCGCCGAGGTGGCGGCGCTGAAGGCGGAAGGCGTCATCTGACACCTCGACCAGCCGCCACAAGCTTGGCTTTGGCTGTGCGGCGGGCGGCTTTGCGCTACGGTGCGCTCAAGGGGAAGCGATCGACGCGCTCCAGGCGAGCGCGCGTAGCGGAGGAGTTCAGCATGAAGCGGGTTCCAGTCAGCTGGCTGGCGGCGATGGCCGCGGTCAGCCTGGGTGTCGGCGGCTGCCAGCCGCAGGGCGGCGCCGCGAGTTCGGCCGCAGCCTCGGGAGCGGCGAGCTCCGCCGCCGGCGCAGCCACGGCCGAGCCGAAGTCGCAGACGGGAGAGACGCCGAGCGCCTTCGTCGCGCGGTTGATGGCGCCCTACCAGCCGAAGGGACAGATGTGGGGCCCGACCGACACGCCGGCAGCGCAGAAGGCGCAGGACGCCTTCATCAAGACCTATGACGCCACCTTCTACGACCCCAGCTTGCAGAAGCTGATGGACGACAACACAGCGCTGGCCGAGAAGGCGGACGGCCCCGACCTGGACTACGACCCGATCTGCCAGTGCCAGGACTCGAGCGCGGTTTACGCCTACGCGGCAGGCAAGCCGGACGGCGCGCATTACGACGTCTCGGTGACCAGCAACGACAAGGAGCAGGGGACCTGGACGTTCGTTCTCGCCGACTCGCCCAGCGGATGGCGCGTCTACAACGTCCTGAGCTCGGCCGGCGATCTGCGCGCCAAGCTGACGAAGGACAACGCCTGCCTCCGCGCGGCCAAGACCATGGACGCGGCCGGCAAGTGCGAACAGGGATAGCAGGCGTCCGTTTAGGGAAGCCCCGAAGTCGGAGGCGCGCGCAGATCGCGACGCCAACGCGGCCTCGGCGTGACGTTCAGTCGGGCGGAGCGTCAGGCGCAGCCGACTCCGGCGGACAGGGGCCGAGGTATTTGAACGTCTCGTGCACGGTCGTGACCTGCGGAGCGCCCCCGCTCGCGGTCGTCGTGGTCTTGGAATCGATCGCGTAGCTCGCGTTGAAATCGCCGGAGACGGTCGTGTGCAGGATCGTGGTCATGCCGCCGGCGCTGCAGCTCCAGTCCACCGCGATCTCGCCCTTCGAGTCGAGCGTCGTCAGCGGCTGGGAGGCGCAGCGCGCCGGCATCAGCGCTCCGGGCAACCTGAGGGTCCCATCGGAGCAGTCCTTGGACGGCTCCATCGTCGTGCCGTTGTCGCTCACCGTCTCCGCCCAGAGGCCCGCCTTCACGTGCGGCAACTCAGCCGGCTTGATGACCTTGGGCGGCGGCCCGCAGGCCGCGAGCGCGGAAGCGGCCAGCGCCGCCACAACGAATGAACGCATGGGGCGAACCCCTAGCCGGGCGGCTCGGTGGCGGCAACGGCGGGTGCGGACGCTCGTCGGATGAGCGGCAAGAGGAGCACCCCAAGGAGCATCACGCCGGCGCCGTAGAGCGCGCCAACGCCCAGATCGAGCAGGCCGCCGACCAGCATGTAGAGCGCTATGGCGATGAAGAGGACCGGGAACAGCGGGTAGAGGGGCGTCCGGGCGTGCTTGGAGGCCTCTGGATGGCGGCGGCGCAGGATCATCAAAGCCCCCATGCTGAGGACGATGAACAGCCAGTAGACGGGCGTCATGTAGCTGACCATGGCGTTGAAGCCGCTGGGCGCGAAGCCGCCGGCGACGACGAGCAGCATCGCGAACCCGCCCTCCGCCAGAACCGCGCGGGCCGGAATGCCGCGCGCGCCGTGCCAGCGCCCGACCGGATTGAGCAGGCGTATATCGCGCGCCGCGGCGTAGGTCGTTCGCGCGCCGACGATCAGCGTCGAGTTGATGCTGGCGATTGCCGAGACTCCGACAACACCGACGATCAGCGATTGCCCGATCGGGCCGAACGCCATGCCCATGAGGTCCGCGGCCGGCGCCGTCGACCTCGCCAGCCCCGCCGCCCCGAGCCCCGCCATCATCGCGGCGTTGAGGGCCAGATAGATCGCCATCAACAGCGCGAGACTGCCCACGATCGCGACCAGCATGCCGCGACGGTCGTTCCTGACCTCTGCCGAGAGCGTCGCGGCGTCGCTCCAGCCGCCGTAGGCGAGGAAGATGTAGATCAAGGCGACGGTGAACTGCGAGAGGCTGGGCGCAACCGCGGGCGGCGCCGGCGCGTGCGGCAGCTGGCCGGCCAGGCCGAGCTTGATCGCTGCGGCGACCACGGCGGCGAAGCCGAGCGTGACCAACAGCACCAGTCCGGCCTGGGTCAGGAAGCCGCGGCGGACGTGCAGCAGGTTGAGCCCCACCAGCACGCCGACCGTCGCCAGCGCGAAGCCGGTGCGGCCAAGGCGCCCAAGGTTGAACAGCGCGCCGGCATAGTCGGCGAACAGGAACGCCATCAGCGCGACCCAGCCGGTGTGCATGATGGCAAAGCGCGACCAGGCGAACAGGAAGCCCACCTCGCGCCCGTATGCCTTTGAGAGGAAGTTGTAGTCGCCGCCGGGGTCGGGGAACGCCGTCGCCATCTCGACGTAGCAGAAGGCGCCGATCATCGAGATGAGGCCGCCCAGCACCCAGGTCGCATAGAAGTGCCAGGTCCCGATACTCTGGGCGACGGTGGGCGCGGTCCGCAGCGTATCCGTCGACATGATCATGCCGAGCGCCAGCAGCACGGCCTGGCCGGCGCCGAGATGCCGCCGGGGCGCGTCGACGGGTGTGTCAGGCATCGGCCGGCTGTTCTTCCCCGGCCGGGATGGTGATGTCCCAGTCGGGACCCCGGCGCCGGCGCATGGCGATACAATAGGCGAACGCGACCGCCGCCGTGATGACCGTGGCGAACAGGCTCGGCCTCCCGACGTCGGTATCGAGCCAGTCGGTGTAGAGCACGTAGGCGAGCGTCACGAGGCCGAGCACAGGCGCCACAGGATAGAGCGGCTGGTGGTAGGCGCGGTGCGCCGTCGAGCCGTTCCGACGGCCGGCCATGACCCCGATGCAAAGCAGTGCGTACATCACCACCACGCCGGTTCCGGTCAGCACCAGGAGCAGATGGAACGGCACGAAGCAGCCGATCGTAGCAAGGCCGCCGGCCGTCAGGTCGGCGACCCACGGCGAGTGCAGGCGCGGATGGATGCGCGTGAGCGCGGAGCTGATCGGCGCCGGCCAGGCCCGGTCCCGGCCGGTGGCGTAGAAGAAGCGGGCGAACACCAGGACGATGGCGATGAGCGCGTTCACGCTCGCGAGCGCCACGCCTAGGCTCACGGCGATGTTGAGCGCGCGGCCGCCTCTGAGGGCGACAAAGTCGCTGAATGGGCTCGGCGAGGCGATCAGCGCCTTCAGGTCCGGCGCGCCCAAGAGCACCGCGAACGTGGGAATGAACTCGAATGCGACGGTGACGACGAACGAGAGCACGATGGCGCGCGCCACCCGCCTGGGCGCATCGTGCATCTCTTCGCTGAAGTAGACCGCCGCGCCGGAGCCGTTGAAGGCGAAGATGGCGACCGCCGTGGCGAGGCCGATTGCAGCGATCGGCGCCGGCGCGAGCACGCCGCCCTTGAGGATGACCGGGTGCACGACGAGCTCGGCGACGCCGCGGCTTGGGTGCAGGAAGCCGAGCGCCGCCAGCACGACGAGCGCGATCAGCTCAACGGCCAGGAAGAGCCCCGTCAGGACGGCGTTGGTGCGGATGTTGAGCACGCCGCAGATCGTGGCGAAGCCGCACATGCCGATCGCGAAGGGGACCACCGGCAAGTCGGGCCATATGGCCCGGAGGTAATTGCCGGCGCCGAGCGCCAGGACCGCCGGCGCGAACCCGCAGGAGATGGCGTTCATGCCCATGTAGGCGAAGCCCACCAGCGGGCCGAGCGTGCGGCCGAAGAAGGTGTATTCGCCGCCGGAGATCGGGTAGGCCGAGGCCAGCTCGGCGTAGATGAACGCGATGGCGAGCCCGACGACGCTGGCGACGACGAGGCTGATGATCGTCCCGGAGCCGGCCGTCTGGATGACGCCGGGCAGGATCACGTAGACCGAAGCCGCCGGCGTGATCGCGGAGAGCGTGAGCAAGAGGACGCCGGTGAGCTTCATCTGGCGTCGCAGAGACTGCGGTTGCGCTTCGCCGATGGCCGCCTCCCCGCGCCGACGCCGCCAAAGCTCTAGAGCGCGCGCCCACCCCCCGCAACACGCCGCCCGACCTCCACGTCGCCCCCGCCGAGCGGCCCACGGCGTGGGGCCAGCGAAAGGGCGAGGAACAGCACCGCAAGCGGCGTCGCGACCAGCGCCCCATAGTGCTCCGGCGGGTGATGACCGCCGGCCGGCGTCAGCACCCAGGCCTGGAGCGCGCTCAGGCCCTCCTCCACGATCAAGAGGAGCAGGAACAGCGGCGCGAGCGTCCGGTAGCGGACGGCGACCGCCAGCATGGCGAGGCCAAGGGCGAGCTGAGTCGCCCCCTCCCATCGGAAGACGCCGATCACCACGCTGCGGTCGGCGCCCAGCTTGAGCCCAGCGATGCTCGTCGCGCCGCCGTCGGGGAGGAACGAGTGGATCAGCGCCGGGCCTAGCGTCAGCACCGCCGCCAGGGCGAGAAACCAGGCCGAGGCGCTCGCGCCACGGTAGTCGCCGTTGGTCGACGGCGGCAGCAAGCCTGCGAGCATGTTCGGACGGCCTCCCAGACAGATTCTGTCGGAAATTTAACATACAAGCGCGCCGTCTTACCGGGATTTAACTTGGGTTCCCGGGTCCCGCGCGATCTCATCGGCGCAACGTCCAATCGCTTGGAAGCCCCGGGGAGAGCCGAGTGTCGCTCGCGCTCGCAACGCTGATCTACGAATGGCGTCGCTACCTAGCGGCGATCGTCGCCCTCGCCTTCTCCGGCCTTCTGGTGCTCGGCACCACCGGCCTCTTCACCGGCATCGTGCACTCGGTGCTGGCGACCACCGAGCGCAGCCGCGCCGACCTCTTCGTCATGCCGCCCAATTCGCCGCAGCTCATCAATGACGGCGGCAACGGCCTGCCCGAGCGCATCCGCCCGTTGATCTACCTCAACCCCGAGGTCGTCGACGTCGAGGCGATGCAGGGCAACGGCGCCCAGTGGGTCAACAACCCCGGCCCCGGCGAGCAGCGGGTGCAGACTTTCGTGCAGATCTGGTCGATCGACACCGAGCCCGGGGCGCTTACGCTGCCCGTCGACTATCCCGACGCCACGCGGCTGGCGCTCTCCGCGCCGGGCGCCGTCGCCATCGACGAGACCGACCTAAAGCGCCTTGGCGTCAAGCTCGGCGACACCGTCTCGTTGAACCGCCACACGGTCCGCCTCGCGGCGGTCCTGCACAACTACCAGGGCGTGACTCAGCCGTCGGTCGTGATGTCGAACGACACGCTGCGGCAGATCGGCCTCGGCGACACGAACGGGAAGACCGGACCGCTGATGGTCAAGATCCGCGACCCCAAGCGCGCCGACCAGGTGGTCGCGGCGCTGAACGCGGTTTCCCACAACGACTATCTCGCCCTTACCAAGGCGCAGCTGAACAAGAACGACGAGGCCGCGCTGCTTTCCGAGCAGATCATTGGCGTGCTGCTGGTCTTCTTCATCCTGCTCTCGATCGGCATCGGCATCGGCGTCACCTCGCAGACGCTGAGAGGCGCGATCCTGTCCAACATCCGCGAGTTCGCCTCGCTGCGCGCGCTCGGCATCTCGATGTGGTCGCTGCGCCTGATCGTGGTGGAGCTGTCGTTCTGGGTTGGCGTCGCCGGCATGGGCGCAACGCTGGCCCTCACCTGGCTGGTGGCGCAGGCGACGAAGTCGATCGGGCTGCCCCTGGTGGTGCGGGCGCCGGCCGCCGAATGGGTCTCGGCGATGCTGATGATCCTCGCGGTCGCCTCCGGCGCGCTGGCGCTCGGCATCCTGAAGAAGAGCCAGCCTGCGGACCTCCTCAGATGAGCGATCCTGTCTCCCTCTCGGCCGCCGGGCTCACCAAGCGCTTCCGGTCGGGCCGCGGCTTCGTCGACGTGCTGCGCGGCGTCGACTTCGAGGCGCCGCACGGCGAGGTGACCATGGTCATGGGGCCTTCCGGCTCGGGCAAGTCGACGCTGATCGCGACCCTTTCCGGGTTGATGAAGCCGGACGCCGGACGCGTGACCGCCCTCGGCCAGGACCTCTGGAGCCGCTCCAGCGGGCGCATCGACCGTTTTCGCCTCGACCACTGCGGCTTCGTTTTCCAGGGTTTCAACCTCTTCCCGGCGCTGACAGCCCTGCAGCAGGTCACGACCGTCCTGAAGTACAAGGGCGTGCCCAAGCGCACCGCGCGCTCGATGGCGGAGCAGGCCCTGGTCGAGGTTGGCCTCGAAAAGCGCTTGCACCAGCGGCCGGAGGCGCTCTCCGGCGGCGAGAAGCAGCGCGTCGCGATCGCCCGCGCGCTCGCCAAGCGGCCGCAACTGCTGTTCGCCGACGAGCCCACCTCATCGCTGGACGGCGAGAACGGCCAGATCGTCACCCGCCTCTTGCGGCGCGCGGCCAAGGAGCACGGCGCGGCGGTGATCTGCGTGACGCACGACCCGCGGCTGGAGGCCTTCGCCGACCGCGTCGTCCACCTGGAGGACGGCCGCATCCTCGGCCGCGCCCCGCCTGCGCCCCCGTCGGCGCCGGCCGCGAAGGAACTCGTTGGAGCGTAGCTGATGCCCGCCCTCGCCCGCCGTCCGGTCACGTGGATCGCCTTCGCCGGCGCCCTGGTCGCCGCCGCCCTCGCTGGCGTCTGGCTTTCGCACGCGAAGAGCCGCGTGGGCTTCGGGCCGCAGGCGCAGGCCGCGACGCCGGCGGCGCCCTACGTGGCCGTCTCCGAAGGCAAGGCCGACGTCGAGGGCGGGGTGATCTCGGTCGCCGCCCGCGCAGCGGGGATCGTCTCGGCGGTGTACGTGAATGAGGGCGATGTGGTGAGGAAGGGGCAAGTCCTCGCGCGCCAGGAAGACGACGCTCAGCGACTGGCTGTCCAAACCTCCGAAGCGACGTTGGAGCAAACGCGCGCGCAGATCGGCCAGACCGACGTGCAGCTGGCCACCGCCAAGCGGGAGTACGCGCGCGTCGAGCCGCTTGCGGCCTCGAAGATCGTCTCCGGCCAGCAGGTCGACCAGGACCACGACGCCATCGCCACGGCCGACGCGGTGCTGGGCGTGCAGCGCGCCGCGGTGTCGCAAGCCGCCGCCAAGCTCGCCGAAGCCCGCTTCGCCCTCGAGCAGACGTTCATCCGCGCGCCGGTGGATGGGCGGATCGTGCGCCGCTACGCCAATCCCGGCTACGGCGCCTCGACGCTCAACGTGACGCCGATGTTCGACCTCGAGCCGGCCGCCCAGCACATCGTGCGCGCCGAGGTGACGGAAAGCGCGATCTCCAACATCGCCATCGGCCAGAGCGTGCGGATGACGCCGGAAGACGATCCCTCGAAGGTCTACACAGGCAAGGTGATCCGCCGCGCCTACGAGTACGGGGCCCGCAAGCTGCAGTCCGACGACCCGTCCGAGCGCGTCGACGAGCGTGTGGTGGAGGTCGTGGTCAGCGCCGACGCGGCGCCCTTCCTGATCGGCCAGCGCGTGCTGGTGAAGTTCATGCGGAACTAGCCGGCGACGCAGAGCCGTCGGCGGGCATGGAGCGCGCGCCGCGCCTTGGTGATCCGCGCGCCTGCTCCGCGACCTCTGCGTGGGGGCGATTCCGGCGGTATAGCGGCGCTCGATGGAAGACCCGCGACACGCGACGCCCGCCGCCGGCAAGGTTCAGGGCAGCCCGCTCGAAGTCCTGCTCGCGTTTTCGCGGTTGGGCGTGTCGGCGTTCGGCGGGCCGATCGCCCATCTGGGCTACTTCCGCGAGGAGTTCGTCCGCCGCCGCGCCTGGCTCGACGAGGCGACCTATGCGGACCTCGTCGCGCTCTGCCAGTTCCTGCCCGGGCCGGCGTCGAGCCAGGTCGGCTTCGCACTCGGCCTGATGCGCGCCGGACCGCTGGGCGCGCTCGCCGCCTGGTGCGGGTTCACCCTCCCCTCCGCGATCCTGATGACGGCGATCGCCCTGGGCGCGGCTGCGACGCGGGGCGCGGTCGCCCAGGGCGCGATCCATGGTCTGAAGCTGGTCGCCGTGGCCGTCGTCGCGCAGGCGGTGTTCGGCATGGCGCGCACGCTGACGCCGGATGGGCGGCGCGCGGCGATCGCCGTGGCGGCGGTCGCCATGATCGCCTTCCTCTCCGCGACGGTCGCCCAGTTGGCGGCGATCGGCGTTGGCGCTCTGGCGGGCCTGGTGCTCTGCCGCGACGGCGCCGGCGCCGCGCCGACCGGGGCGCACGACTTCCGGGTCTCGCGGCCGGTCGGGATCGCCGCGTTCGCGCTTTACGTCGTGCTGCTCGCCGGCGCGCCCGCGCTCGCCGCCGCCACCCACGCCGACGTCATCGCCCGCTTCGACGCCTTCTATCGGTCCGGCGCGCTCGTGTTCGGCGGCGGCCACGTCGTCCTGCCGCTCCTGAAGCACGCGGTCGTCGACCCCGGCTGGATAAGCCAGGACGCCTTCCTCGCCGGTTATGGCGCGGCGCAGGCGATGCCCGGGCCGCTGTTCAGCTTCGGCGCCTACCTCGGGGCGGCGATGCCGAGCGTCCCGGACGGCGTCGCCGGCGCGGCGTTCGGCCTGGCGGCGCTCTACCTGCCCGGGCTCCTCATCCTCGTCGCCGCCCTGCCCTTCTGGGCGTTCCTGCGCGGGTTGCCGATGGCGCAAGCGGCGATGCGCGGCGCCAACGCCGCCGTCGTCGGCATCCTCGCCGCCGCGCTCTACGCCACGCTCTGGGTCAGCACCGTCAAGTCGCCGGCCGACTTCACCGCCGCGCTCGCCGGCTTCGTGCTGCTCGTGGCCTTCCGCGCGCCGCCGATCATTGTCGTCTTGCTGGGCCTCGCCGTCGGGATCGGCAGCGTCCTGGTCTGATCAGGGCATGTGCCCGGCCAGGAGGTCCCGCTTCTTTTCGAGATACTCCTCCCGGCCGATCTCGCCGCGGGCGTAGCGCTGCTCGAGGATCTCCAGCCCGGCTGAGCGGCTCCTAACGGCTGTGGTGGGGCCGCTGTTCGACGCAGCGCGGGAAATCGCCCAGATGACGAGTGCGATGACGATGAGCCCGAGGATGCCCTTGAAGAGCAGCAGGAACACCCCGAACAGGATTCCAAGCCCCAGCATCGGAAACCACATCTCCTGCCGCTCCTTGGCCGCGAGCATAGCACGATAGCGGGGCTCGCTTGACGTCCCGCCACGCCGCACAGAAGCTCACGCCTCTCATTGCATCGTGGAACGAGGAAGACGGCCATGGCGGACATCCGCTTCGACGGCAAGGTGGCGATCGTGACCGGCGCCGGCGGCGGCCTAGGCCGCCAGCACGCGCTCGAACTCGCCCGGCGGGGCGCCAAGGTGGTCGTGAACGATCTCGGCGGCGCCGTGGACGGGTCCGGAGGCTCGTCCGAAGCGGCCAAAGCGGTGACGGCCGAGATCAAGGACGCCGGCGGCCAGGCGATCGCTGACGGCGCCTCCGTCACCGACGAAGCGGGCGTGGCGAACATGGTCAAGGCTGCGATGGACGCCTGGGGCCGCGTCGACATCCTGATCGCCAACGCCGGCGTGCTGCGCGACAAATCGTTCGCCAAGATGGAGATCGCCGACTTCGAGTTCGTGCTGAACGTCCACCTGATGGGCGCCGTGAAGCCCGCCAAGGCGGTCTGGGAGATCATGCGCGAGCAGAACTACGGGCGGATCGTGGTGACGACGTCGTCGACCGGCCTCTATGGCAACTTCGGCCAGACGAACTACGGAGCGGCCAAACTGTCCCTGGTCGGCTTCATGAACAGCCTCAAGCTCGAAGGGCAGAAGAACAACGTGCACGTGAACGCCATCTCGCCTGTGGCGGCGACGCGCATGACCGCTGCGCTGATGCCGCCGCAGATCGCCGAGCGGCTCAAGCCCGACTATGTCACGCCTGGAGTGGTCTACCTGTGCTCGGAGGAGGCGCCGACCGGCGTGATCCTGACCGCCGGCGCCGGGGTCTTCTCCCTCGCCCGCATCTACGAGACCGAGGGCGTCTATCTCGGCGAAGGCGGCCTCTCGGCGGAGGAAGTGCGCGACAACTGGGCGCAGATCGCCGACCCCGCCGGCCAGCAGGCCTACGCCAACGGCGGCGAGCAGACCGCCAAGTTCATGCGCCGCATGAGCCAGACGGCCTAAAGCTCAACCGAACGGCGCCAGCGAATGCGCTTGCGCTGTCGCCGACGGCAGGCTTCCCTGCGCGGAAACGCGCCCGGGCAAGAGGCGTGGCCGTACAATCGTTTGCCCAGGATCCCACCGTGACATCGACGCCTGACGCCGCCCCCGCCCACATTCGTCTGTCGCTGCCGGCGCTGATCGCGTTCGCCCTGCCGGGCCTGCCCACCGGCGCGCTTGCCATCGCGCTCGGGGTCTATCTGCCCCGCTACTACGCCGGCCATTTCGGGCTGGCGCTGGCCGCCGTTGGCGGCGCGTTCGGCTTGATCCGCCTGGTCGACACCGCGGTAGACCCGGTGCTCGGCGTCGTGATGGATCACACGAAGACGCCGATCGGGCGCTATCGCCCCTGGCTGATCGCCGGCGCCCCGATCCTGATGCTGGCTGTCTTCATGCTGTTCGAGCCGTTCACGAAGGTCTCGTTCGCCTACCTGCTGGCCTGGCTCTTCATCTACTACATCGGCACGTCGATCCTGGCGCTCTCGCACTCGTCCTGGGCTTCGGTGGTGGCCGCCAAGTACCACGAGCGGTCGAGGGTGTTCGGCGTCCTGCAGGTGGTCGGGATCATCGGCGCGACGAGCGTGCTCGTGCTGCCGGTCATCGAGGGGCGCCTGCATCTGGCCGCCGGCGGCGCCGTCCCGTTGATGGGCTGGTTCGTCATCATCTCGGCCCCTGTCGGCGTGCTCCTGGCGCTGGTGCGAACGCCGGAGCGCATCGTGAGCGAGACGCACGAAGAGCGGGTCGGCCTGCGCGACTATCTGCAGATGGTGCTGAGGCCGGACATGGCGCGCATCATCATCGCCGACTTCTGCCTCGCGCTCGGCCCCGGCTGGATGGGGGCGATCTACCTCTTCTACTTCCACGACGCCCGGGGCTTCACGATCCCGCAGGCCGGCCTGCAGCTGCTGATCTACGTCGCCGCCGGCGTCGTCGGCGCCGGCGTGATAAGCCGCGTCGCCATGCGTTTCGGCAAGCACCGCACGCTGATGGCCACCGCCACCGGCTACTCGCTGGGCCTGATCACGCTGACGTTCATGCCGAAGGGGCAGATGATCCCGGTCGGAATCTTCATGTTCATCATGGGGTTCCTCGCCACCAGCTTCGCGCTCTTGGACCGAGCCATGGTCGCCGACGTGGGCGACGCCGTGCGGCTCGAGCAGGGAAAGAACCGCGTGGGTTTACTCTACTCGATGATCACCATGACGCAGAAGGTCGCCGGCGCCCTCTCGATCACGCTGTCTTTCACCGTGCTGGGGGCGATCGGCTACAAGGCCAAGGACGGGGCCATCAATACGCCGGCGGCGATTCATGGCCTGGAGCTCGTGTATCTGATCGGGCCGGTCGTGTTCGTGATGCTGGGGGGCGCCTGCTACATCGGCTACAAGCTGAACGCCGCCCGCCATGCGGAAATCCGCACCGCGCTCGATGCGCGAGACGGCCTGATCGAGGCGCCCGTCATCGACGGGCTGACCGGCAGCCAGATGGAGCCCGAGCGCTACGCCGCAGCCGAGTAGCTCCGGGCGCCGACGGTCCCGAACTCGGGGCGTGCAGCCTCGAAATTGGTATGATTTACTCCGCGGCGAGAAGAGCGCCGCCAACGGCGCCGCCTGATTAAGTCATTGGGAGACGCCCGCGTGTCATTGAACGCAAGCCAAACCACCGCCGACTCGAGAGTCCCGCTCTACAACGTGTTCAGTTACGGCGCGCTCGGCGTGTCGATGGCGGCCATGGCGCTCGTCCTCGGCGTCTACTTGCCGCGGCACTACGTCAGCCTGGGCGTGAGCTTCATCGCCGTCTCGGCCGCCATCGTTCTGGTGCGGGTGATCGATATCGCGTTCGATCCGCTCGTCGCCCTCTTCATGGACCGCACCAAGACGCCCATCGGTCGCTATCGGCCGTGGATCATCATGGGCGCTCCCCTGGTGTTGCTCGGGGTCTACATGCTGTTGACGCCGCTCTCCGGCGTCACGTCCGGCTACATGGTCCTATGGCTGGTCGTGACCTTCGCCGGCAGCTCGATGATGACGCTCGGGCTCGCGGCCTGGGGCGCGGTGCTGGCGAAGACCTACAACGACCGCTCGCGCGTTTACGGCTGGACGCAGTCGATGGCCGTGGTCGGCTCGATCGCCTTCCTGCTCCTGCCGGTCCTCACCCACGGCAAGATCACCGCCGGCGCGAAGGCCAGCATGCCGACGGTCGGCTTGATCATCGTCATTGCGATCGCGATCGCGTTGGTGATCACCACCGTATTCACGCCGGAGCGGATCGTGCCGATCCCACAGCGGCCGAAGTTCAAGCTCGCGGACTACTGGCAAGCGCTGAAGCGGCCGTCGATGCTGCGCCTGATCCTGGCCGACCTGACGCTGACGCTCGGCCCGGGCACGACCGCCCCGCTCTACGTCTACTATTTCCACGACGCGAAGGGGTTCACGGTCTCCGCCGTCAGCCTGCTGCTCATCTCCTACATCGGCGCCGGCATCTTCGGCGCCGTCTTCTGGGGCCGCCTTGCCGGGCGTTTCGGCAAGCATCGCACCGTGCAGATCGCCTGCGTCTGCTACTCGATCACGCAGGCGGCGCTGATGGCCCTGCCGCGCGTTTGGCCAGGCTACAAGTTCGTCGACACGATCCCGACCATCATCGGCATGTTCGCCGTGGGATTCTGCGCCAGCGCCTTCCTGCTGCTGGTCCGCGCGATGATCGCCGACGTCGCCGACGAGGTCCGGCTGGAACAGAAGCAGGACCTGACCAGCCTCCTCTTCTCGATGGTCACCACGACCTCGAAGATCGGCGGCTCGATCACCGTCGCCATTGTGTTCCCGATCCTGGCGTTCGTGCACTACAACGGCGCGGAAGGCGCGGTGAACACCAAGAGCGCCATCTTCGGATTGGAGATGTGCTACCTCTTCGCGCCGATCATCCTCGTCTGGTTCGGCGGCGCGATGTTCTTTGGCTACAAGCTCGACTCCCAGCGCCACGCCGAGATCCGTTCGGCGTTGGCGCAGGTCGACGCGGCCGCCGCGGAAGAAGCGCTGCTGGGCGAGCAGCTCGAGCCTGCTCCCGCCGCCGAGTAGAGCCTAGTCCTCGAACACGATCCTGGGCGCCGGCTTGAGGGCTGCGTGCTCGAGGCGATCGAGCACGGCCTCTGCGGCCGCCATCAGCGCGCGGCCGGCCGCGGTTTCGCCGCCGTCGATCACCAGCGGGCGGCCGTCGTCGCAGGCCTGGCGAAGCGCCACCTCGATCGGGATCTCACCCAGGAACGGCGCGCCGACCTCCTGCGCGACCGCCTTGGCGCCCCCGCGGCCGAATATCTCGATCGGCTCGCCGGTGGCGGGATCGGGAAAGAACGCCATGTTTTCGATGACGCCCAGGATCGGCACGTGGGTCTTCTCGAACATCGCAACGCCGCGGCGCACGTCGATCAGCGCCACCGGCTGCGGGGTCGAGACGATCACCGCGCCGGAGAGCGAGACGCCCTGGGCAAGGCTGAGCTGTACGTCGCCGGTGCCGGGCGGCATGTCGATGACGAGGACGTCGAGCGGCTCGTCTTCGCTGGCCCAGATCACGTCGTTCAACATCTGCCCCAGCGCCGATGAGGCCATGGGCCCGCGCCAGATCATCGGGGCGCCTTCATCGACCAGGAAGCCGATCGACATCAGCTTCAGGCCCCACGCCTTGAGGGGCAACAGCTTGCGCTCCGGGTCGCGCACCTGCTCCGGCTGTTCGTCCACGCCGGTCATGCGCGGGATCGAAGGGCCGTAGACATCGGCGTCGAGCAGCCCGACGCGCCGCCCCAGCATCGCCATGCCGGCCGCGAGGTTGAGCGCGACGGTCGACTTGCCGACGCCGCCCTTGGCGCTGGCCACGGCGATCACCTCGCGCACGTTCTGGGGCTTCAGCGCCCGCGGCTGCGGCCCCTCGGGCGCCCGAAGCGCCTGCGGCGGCGGCGGCCGCTCGCCGCGGCGCACGCGCACCACGCCTGGCGCGGGCGGGCGTTGCTCGGGGTCCGCGATCGCGGTCAGCACGACCTGCGCCTTCTCCACCCGCGCGGCGCGCTTGAGCACCTGTTCGGCCGCGTCGCGCACCGGGGCGTACAGCGCGACGTCGTCGGAGGCGACCTCCAGCATGAAACCGGCGCGGTCTTCCCTCAGCACCAGCGCCGTCACGAGCCCCGCGGCGGTCAAGCCGTTGCCGGACTTGGGGTCGCGCACCTCGTTCAGAGCCGCGAGCACGCTCGCGCGGGAAACTGGGGTCGCCTCGGCCATGCGTTCTTCGTCTTGCGGCCAGGGCCGCTCGGGTCTCATATCCGGATCCGGGCCTGCGTTTACAAGCCTCCAGCGTGTTTCGAAGGGGGAGCCTCCCGATGCCCTGGACAGACAATGCCGCGGCGAGCGGCAAGCCCGGCCAGAAGCCGACGCGCGAATGGGGGCCCTGGGGCGCGGTCGAGCCGATCGAGGCGCCGCCGCCGCCATCGGGGTCGCTCTTCGCGGGCTTGGTCCGTCTATGGCGCAGGCTGGTCCAGCGGGCGGAGGACTAGCAAAGGACGAGCGCCATGTACCACCAGGGCCAGCGCGAGCTGCAGGACCGCTTTGCCAGCCGCGCGCTTGCCGACCGGCTCGAGGAAAGGACCCGGCATGCGACGTTCACCGACGCCGACAAGGCGTTCGTGGAGTCGGTCCCGTTCTTCTTCCTCGCCACCGCCGACGCGGCGGGGCGCCCGGACTGCTCGTTCAAGGGCGGCATGCCGGGGTTCGTGCGCGTCGCGGCGCCGGACCTGCTCATCTTCCCCGACTATGACGGCAACGGGATGTTCCGCAGCCTCGGCAACATCCGCGTCAACCCGCGCGTCGCGCTGCTGTTCCTCCGCATCGGAGAAAGGCCAGGTCGTCTGCGCGTGAATGGGACCGCCGAGGTCGCCTTCGAGGACGAGCGGCTGGAGGCCTTCCCCGGCGGCCAGATGCTGGTGAAGGTGACGCCCAGCGACATCTTCCCCAACTGCCCGCGCTACATCCCCGAGCTGGAGCTGAAGGCGCCGTCCATCTACGCCCCGGTCGCCGGCGTCGACCCGGTCGAGCCGGCCTGGAAGAGCTTTGACGACTTCAAGGACGTCGTGCCGCCCAGG
>DATGIN010000258.1:0-6614 GCA_035295705.1 Caulobacteraceae bacterium | reverse complement strand
GTCGGGAAACTGGTCGGCGAGCAGGCCGAAGCCTGGGATGTTGGCGGTCCAGCCCCAACCCGAGGGGCCGAACTCGACCAGCGTCACCTTGATCGCGTCGCCCGGCTGCGCGCCGTCGACGAACACCGGCCCAACCACGGGGTTGACCTTGCCGAAGTCGAGGCGGCCGACGTCGGCGACGCTCGAGCGCTGCGTAAGCTGGCCGCCGGAAGCGTCCATGGGGTGGAATTCGACCGTCTCGCCCGGCGCAACCGTGAGCACAGCGGCGATCGAATTGTCCCAGCCGGTGTGGCCCTGGCGCGCGTGCAGCGTATGCGCAGCGGCGCTCACGCGAACTCGGGAACGTGCCTGGCCTCGATCGACCTGCGGAGCGAGGCGGGGATGTCGATGGCGCGCCTGGCGTCGAGATCGAGGGCGATGCTGACGTCGTCGTGCAACGTGATCAGCCGCCCTGTTTCCGTGTTGAACAGCCACCGGCGGCTGTGCCGGACCTTCGAGTGCAGGCCTATCTCGGCGCCCAAGGAGCAGAGGGAATCACCGACGCGCGCCGGGCTCACGCGGACCAGGCGGCTCTCCAGCGAAGCCCAGCCGACCCGGTTGCCTTCCTCGGTAGAGAACGTCATCGGCCCATGCTGTCGCATTTCCTCCGCAGTCGGCATGCGGAAGCCGCCGAACATCATCGCGCCGACGCTGTCGAGCACCCCATGCTCGTCGCAGGCTTCCGCCGGCACGACCCAGTCCGAGCGGCGCGACATCGGGTCGTCCGGGTCCGCGGCGAGGCGAGCCGAGAGGCGTACGAAATCGACGTCGGTGCGCGGCGGGCGCATGTCGATGGTGCGCGGCGCGCCGTGCGGCGGCAGGGTGATGCGCTGGGCGTTGGCGCGCGCGGCGATGGCATCCGCCAGCGGCGCGATGTCGCCGTTCGCGCGGTCTGCGAGCGCGCTCGCGATGATGAAGGTCGCGGCTATCTCGTCCTTGGCCTCGTTGGCGAGCTCGAAGTAGGCGCGCACGCCGTCCGCACTGGCTTCCAGCACGCCGCCGCGCACGACCAGCGTGGCGCCGGCGAACTGCTCTCGCTGATAGCGCGTGTAGGTGTCCGGCTGGGTGATGCGAAGGCCGCCGCCGCCTTCGAGGCCGAGTTCGGACAAGAGCGCTTGGTTCGCCGCTTGCGCCCGCTCGGCGTAGTAGCGGACGTTCATGTGGCCGAGGCCGTCGATCTCCGTGTCGAGAACCTTGGACGTGTGGAAGGTGCGCACGTTCGTAAATGCCGCCAGATCAAATGGGTTTGGGGGATTATCGGGCCTTGAGGTAGCGAGGCGTCCGCTGCGGGTCAACCGACCGGCCGGACGAGGCCCCCCTCAGCCGCGGAAGGTCAGCGAGCGCCTTCGGCGCGGCGCACGGTGACGATCGCGACCGGCGGGCTGAGGATCTGGCCCTGCATCACCGGATTGCGCGCGACGCCGTTGGTGGGGAGCGCCAGGATGGCGCGCACGACGTCCATGCCGCGGATGACCTGGCCGAAGGCGGCGTAGCCGGCGTTGTCGCCGGGCGCGTCCGGATGCGCATCGAGATAGGGCGCGGGGCCGGCGCAGATGAAGAAGTCGGCCGTCGCCGTTCCGGGCGCATAGCGCGCCATCGAGATCGTCCCGTCCTGGTGCGAAAGCCCGGTCATCGTCGTGCTCTCGTGCGCTATGGGCGCGAAAAGCTTGCCCGGATCGTTCTGCAAGCCGCCCTCGATGAGGCCCGAGGTCGGGTCGCCATGGCTTCTCACAGCGCGATAGAAGCTCGCCCCGTCGAAGCGGCGGGCATCGACGTAGCGCAGGAAGTTCGCCGTCGTGACCGGGGCCTTCTCCGAGGCGAGCGCCAGCAAGATGACACCCTTGTCGGTCGTCACCGCGACCCATGCGGCGCCCGCGGCGGCGCGCGCACGAGCGGCGGGGGCGGCCAGCGCCGCGGCGCCGGCGATCAGCGTGCGGCGACGGGTGAGCAACGCGGACATGAGCTCTCTCTCTCTGGCCGAGACAACGAACCTATATGCCGCCTCGGATCGGCGCTATCAGACGCGCTGCCCCAATGACCGCCGAGACCGCGACCCACGTCCGCACGTTCACGCGCTCCGAGCAGGCGTGGACGCTGACGGCGCTGATGATCGTCTTCCTGCTCGGCGCCGGCGACTCCACGATCGTCACCACGGCCATGCCGCGCATCGTCTCGCAGCTTGGCGGCCTTAGCCTCTACGCCTGGGTTACGACCGCGTATCTGCTGACATCGACGGTCATGGTGCCGATATGGGGCAAGCTATCGGACCTTCACGGCCGCAAGGGCGTGCTGATCGCCGCCATCGTCATCTTCCTGGCGGGATCCTGCCTGTCCGGCCTGTCCGGCCAATTTGGACCCTTGCCCCTGATCGGCGGCGGCATGACGCAGCTGATCGTCTTTCGCGCCCTGCAGGGCATTGGCGGCGGCGCGCTCTTCACCATCAGCTTCGCCATCATCGCCGACATGTTCGGGCCGCGGGAGCGCGGCCGCTACTCTGGGATGTTCGGCGCCACCTTCGGCGTCGCAGGCGTGCTCGGTCCGCTGATCGGCGGCTTCTTCACCGACCACGCGACGGTCCGGCTGGGCAGATGGCTGGTCGAAGGTTGGCGCTGGATCTTCTACGTGAACCTGCCGCTGACGCTGGCCTCGCTGTTCATGATCGCGGTGATGATGCCGCCGCTGGGCCGGCGTGGCGCCGGGCGGGTCGATTACCTTGGCGGCGTGCTGATCGTATTGGCTTTCGCGCCCTTCCTCGTGGCGCTGAGCTTGGGCGGGCACGACTACGCCTGGACTTCGCCGCTGATCGTCAGCCTGCTCGCTTCCTCGGTCGTCGCGCTTGCGGCGCTTGTCGCGCTCGAGGCCCGCACGCCCGAGCCGATGGTCCCGCTCGGCCTCTTCCGCGATCGCGTGTTTGCGACCGCGAGCGCCGCGAGCTTCGTCTTCAACGCCGCGTTCATCGGGATCGTCGCCTTTCTTCCACTCTTCCTGCAGGCGGGCCTCGGCGTGGCGGCGACCGTTTCTGGCGTCGCTATCCTGCCTCTGATGTTCGGGCTGGTATTCGCAAGCGGCCTGGCCGGCTACCTCGTCTCGCGGACCGGCCTCTACAAGCCGTTCCTCATCGCGGGCGGGTTTGTCCTCCTCGCCGGCGTCGTGTTGCTGTCAACCGTCAAGCCGAGCACCTCGATCGGAGGCATCGAGTGGCGCCTCTTGATCGTCGGCCTGGGACTTGGGCCTTCGCAGAGCCTATTCAGCCTGGCGGTGCAGAACGCGGTGCGGCCTCAGGTAATGGGGGTCGCGACCAGCGGCAGCCAGTTCTTCCGCCAGATCGGCGCGACCGTCGGCGTCGCCATGGCCGGAGCGCTCCTGACCCACGACTTCAACGCCGAGTTCGCCCGCCGCGCTCCGGTGGCCGCCTCCCAGCAGCGCGTCGACGTCGGCGCGCTGCAGACGAATGCGCTGGCCGAGGCGGAGCACCCGGAGCTTCGGCCGGCCATGCCCGTCGCGCCGGAGCTCGTCGATGCGACCAGGGCCAGCGTCCAGGTCGCGGTCATCGACATCTTCCGCGCCGGGGTGGCCGTCGTGGCGCTCGGCCTTGCGCTCGTCTTCCTGATCCCGGCGCTGCCGATGCGCTCGCGCGCCGAACGCCTGGCGGCCGCCGCCGAAGCCGAGGCTGCCGCCGGGCCGGCCTAGAGCCCTAAGCGTTCGGCTGCTTGGTGGTGCGCAGGTACGGCTTGTGCTCGACCCAACCGCTCGGGAAGAGCTCCTTCGCCTGCTCGTTGGAGACCGACGGCAGGATGATCACATCCTCGCCGTGCTTCCAGTTCACGGGCGTCGAGACCTTGAAACGGTCGGTCAGCTGCAAGCTGTCGATCGTGCGCAGAAGCTCATCGAAATTGCGGCCCGTCGCGGCCGGATAGGTGAGCGTCAGCCTGAGCTTCTTGGCCGGGTCGATCACGAAGACCGAGCGGACCGTCATGGTGTCGGACGCGTTCGGGTGGATCATCCCGTAGAGGTTGGCGACCTTGCGGTCGTGGTCGGCAATCAGCGGGAAGTTCAGCTTCGCGCCTTGCGTCTCCTCGATGTCCTTGGCCCACCCGGCGTGGCTGTCGGTAGGGTCGACCGACAGGCCGATCACCTTGACGCCGCGCTTGTCGAACTCCGGTTTCAGCTTGGCCACGGCACCGAGCTCGGTCGTGCAGACCGGCGTGAAATCCTTCGGATGCGAGAAGAGCACCACCCAGGAATCGCCCACCCAGTCGTAGAAGTGCAGCGGGCCTTCCGTGGAGTCTTGCGTGAAGTCGGGAACGACGTCTCCCAGCTGAATGGGCATGTCCAGTCCTCCTTGGCGCGTCGTTGCGTGCTAGCGCGCCGATTGAAATCAGCGGATTCAGGTCTATCCGTCGAACGCCAAACTAGTATGTCACCTGGCGCAAGCCAAACTGCGGCTCGGAGATCCACTGAAGATCAATGCTGTTGCACCTGTCCACCTGGGCCGAGACCGAGGCCTACCTCGAACGGTCGAAGGCTATCGTCATCCCCATCGGCTCCAATGAACAGCACGGTCCGACGGGGCTGCTCGGCACCGACTGGCTGTGTCCGGAGATCGTCGCGCGGGCGGCGGAGAAGGAGCATGCCGAGCTCTTGGTCGGCCCGACCTTCAACGTCGGCATGGCGCAGCACCACCTGGGCTTTGCGGGCACCATCTCCTTGCGGCCCTCGACCTTCATCGCCGCGATCGGGGACTGGGTGCGCTCGCTGGCCCTGCATGGATTCGAGCGCATTTACTTCCTGAACGGGCACGGCGGGAACGTCGCCTCGATCGAAGCGGCGTTTTCCGAGATCTACGCCGAGGCGAGCTTCGCCAAGCGGCGCGCGGGCTTCGCGCTCAAGCTGCGCAACTGGTGGGACCTGGCCGGCGTCGGCCAGCTGGCCGCGAAACAGTTCCCGAGCGGCCACGGCAGCCATGCGACGCCTTCCGAGATCGCCATCACCCAGTGGGCATATCCGGACGCCATCAAGGCCGCGAACTACGCGCCGCAGATCGCGCCGTCGGGGCCCATCCGCGAAGCGCTGGATTTCCGCGCCCGCCATCCTGACGGGCGTATGGGCTCCGACCCGGGGCTCGCGACGCCGGAGAAGGGCGGGGAACTGGTGGCGCAGGCGATCAAGAGCCTCGTCGCCGAGGTCGCGGCGTTCGCGGCGGAGACGCTGCCGGCCTGACCCTCGGGCCGGCGCCGACGCGCCCCACCCTAGCGTTTGCGCGCCTGACTGATCGCCGAGGCTGCGGCGATTTGCGGCGAGGACTGCGGCGGATCTGACGTCTCGCTCCGCTTGACCTTGCCACCGCGGTTTGCAACCTACGCGTTCCCAGTCGGGAGTTTCGCCTTGCGCCGCATCACCCTCAGCCTCGCTCTCTTGGCCAGTCTGGCCTCCACCGCCGTTTTCGCCGATCCGGCCACCCAGCCCGCGACGCAGCCGCCGAAGAAGACCGGCTTCGATCAGAACCAGATCGTCTGCAAGCAGGTGGACGTCACCGGCTCGCACCTCGGCGGCGAGCGCATCTGCATGAGCTGGGCGGATTGGGAGGCGCAAAGCCAGGCCGACGAGCGCAGTTTGAGAGAGGCGGAGCTGCGTCCAGGCGCGTCGGCCGTGCCAGGCGGCATATCCCCCGCCGGCGGGTCGAGCGGCGGGCGCATGCACTGACGCCCCTTCAGGGCTGAGCGTTCGAAGCGCGGCCGGATCAGGCCGTCAGCAGCGACTCGCCTTCGAGGACCACTGGCCAGGGCCAGAGCGCGCGTCCCTCGCAGGGGCCTGCCACGCAGACGCCGTCGCCAGGACGGAACAGCGCCCCGTGGGTCGCGCACAGCAATAGATCCCGATCACGGGTGAGGTAGCGGTCGGCGAAGACCGCGAGCGGCGTGCCCGTGTGGGGGCACCGATCGACGAACCCCCGCACCGCCCCGTCCTTCCGCACGACAAAACCAGCGAAGAGGGCCTCGCCGCTCCGGAACACGAAGCCTTTCGCGCCCGGGTCGGGAATGTCGGCCAACGCGCAGAGCCTGACCCCCGGCGGCGGCTGGGCCGGATTCATGCGAGCTCGCCGATCACCACCCGCCACGGCCTGATGTCGACCGAGCCGAACAGCCCCGCCCTGAAATAGGGGTCGTCCGCGGCGTAAGCCTCGATCGCCGCGCGATCCTCGCCCTGCATGACGAACATCGAGCCGACCGAGTCGCCGGCGTCGTTCATATAGGGACCAGCAAGCCTGACCACGCCGGGGTTGGCCTCGAGATAAGCGAGGTGTGCCGGTCGTGTGGCCGCCCTCAGCGCGGCGCTCCCCGGCTTGTCGAGACAGCTCATCACGAATAGCGGCATCGGTCTCCTCTCCCGTTCGAATGCGGCTTAGCCGTCGTCAGAGGTCTTCCAGCTCGGACCGCAACGGGCGGGCGAGCAGGCCTGCAATCGCGGCGTCCAGGTCGATTTCGTCTGCCAGCACCGCTGCGACCGCCTCCGAGATCGGAGTCTCGACCCCGAGCTTGGCCGCGAGCGCCCTAACCGCCGGCGCCGTCGCGACG
>DATGIN010000257.1:0-5218 GCA_035295705.1 Caulobacteraceae bacterium | reverse complement strand
CGGCTACCGCCTGCGGAAGGCGTTCTGGGGAAGGGGCTATGCGAGCGAGGGCGCAAGAGCGCTTATCGACAGGGCTTTTCGCGACCATGGCGCGCGGCGCGTCTTCGCCTGCACCTACGCAGAGAACCTGGCCTCGCGAGGAGTCATGGAAAAGTGCGGCATGCGGTTCGTTCGCGCTTATCGGATGACCGCCGAAGAGGTGGCCAATTCAATGACCTCCGTGGCGACCGACGCGGTGTGGCCGGCCGACGACGTGGAGTACGCGCTCGAAAGGGCCGAGTGGGCGAAGGCGCTCGCCAGCGACTCCAGGCGGGCGGCCCACCTCGAGCCAGCGTTGCGGTCGGGAGGGGCCGATGCCGAGGACCGAAGCTAGCCGCGCTCCTCGGCCTCCATCATCTCGCGCGTGACCGTGTAGCCGCCGTCCACCCACTTCAGGATCTCGCGCGCGCCCGGGTGGTCGAAGGCGCCGTAGCGGGCGCGAAGGCGCTGCTTCGTGTCCGGTTCGAGCCGGTCGACGCCGACCTCCTGGAAGGTCAGGAGATGCCGGCGCACCAGCGCCCCGAGCTCCTCGCCCAGCACTTCGGCGGCGGCGCGGTCGAACGCGGCGCCGTACTCGTAAGCCTCGCCCAGGCGGTAGCTTTCGGCGAGGCTGGCGAGCGGGATGCGGCTGAGCACCGGCTGCAGCGCGGGATTGACCGCGTGCCCTGAGAGCGAGGCGCCGATGGCGCCCGGGCGGCCGGTGAAGGCGCGGACGTAGAGGAAGGGGCTCATCCGCGGCCCGTCGTTCACCGGATAGTTGTCCCAGAGCACGGGCTTGCGGCGGATCTGCTCGGCGACGCGGTTCAGGTGGCCGGGGCTGTACTCGCGCGAGCACACCTCCTCGCCGGTCCAGAACACCTCGATCTTCGGGTCCAGGCCGGCGCCCAGCGCCTCGAGGTAGCCCGTCGGCCGCTGGCCGAAGCCGCGGTCCAGCTGCACGTCGTCGCTGTAGTAGGTGGGGCAGAAGATGATGCGCGCCGCCGGGCTGCGCTCGGCGATCCAGTGCAGGATCTCGATCTGGGTCGCGGCGAGGTTGGGGACGTCGCCGCGCATATCGTCGAAGAAGATGCCGAGATCCTGAACGCCCAAGGCGTCGAAGTCGGCCAGGCGGCGTGCGAGCGCTTCCTTCGCGGCGGCGTTGAAGTCGAGATAAACCTCGAACGGGCTGAGGCCGACGCCGAAACGCAGGCCGAGCGCGCGGCAGCGGCCGGCGAAGCGTTCGAGCGCGGCTTGCGTCGCCTCCGGCCACGGCTCGCGCCAGCGGGTGCGCAGGTATGCATCGGCCTTCGGCGCGTAGAGATAGAAGCCGTAGCCGTGGCGCTGCAGGAACTCGGCCTGGCTCTCGCGCTCGTTCCACGTCCACGGGCGGCCGTAGTAGCCCTCGATCAGGCCAAGCTCGACGCTCATGCCGGCTCCTTAGCGCAGAGCCTCAGCTGCGCGCCAGATGCAGGATATCGAGGTTGGTGTTCTCCGCCCGACGCGCGGAATAGACGATGCGGCCGCTGCGGGGGTCGACCGCGAACGGGTGCTGGACCTCGAGGTTGGGCGCCTCGGCGAGCAGCCGCGGCGAGCCGCCGGCGATCGGCTGGCTCATCAGCAGGGGGGTCCGGCCCGCGAGGTTGTCGACATAGACGATCGCATCGCCGGCTATGGTCCAGGCGGTGGGGAAGGCCGAGAGTGGCAGCGCCGTGATCCGCCGGGGCGTCCCGTCGATGCGCCAGACGCCGGGCGCATCGGCGCGCACGCCATAGAGCTCCTGGCCGCGCGCCTGCACCGAGAGCCATCCGTAGCCGGAGGCCGGCCTCGGCGTCCCGCCTGGCGCCGCCGGGACCCGCCAGAGGCGCCACCCGCCGGCGTCGCGCCCCGGGAAGATCAGCGCCCGGCCGTCTGCCGCCCAGACCGGCCCGCCGATCTCGGCGCCGGCGAAGCGGACGGCAGCGATCGTTCGACCGCGGCGGTCGACGACAACGAGACCTGGGCCGCCGCCAACCTCTGTCGCGAAGGCGAGCCGGCTTGCGTCCGGGGAGAAGCTGAGGCCGGTCGGCTCCTCCTTGGCGTGGATGATGGTCAGGCGCTGGAAGTCGCCGCCCGGCGCCATGATCCACACGCCGACATCGCCGGAACGCTCGCCGGCCATGGCCAGCGTTCCGTCGCTGGCGAAGGCGGGCGCCGCCTCGACGGCGTTCATGGTGTCGAGGAACTGCGGCTGTCCGCCCTTCTGGGCCGGCGGCGAGGCAAGATTGAACTGCGCCGTATCGATCTCGACCGCGGCGATGTCGCCCGGCCCGGTCACCACGCGGCCCATCTCGAGCGGGCCGGACATGACGTGGATAGGATTTCCGCCATCAACCGGATAGGCCCACACCACGTTGTCGCCGTTCACGCGTCCCGCCATGAGGATCGCGCGCGAGTCGCTGGTCCATCCCCCGGGCTCGAGCCACGCGGACAGCCGCCCGAGCAGCCGTTCCCTTCCGGTCCGCAGATCTCGGACCATGATCGCCTCGCTCGTCTCGTTCGGGGCGCGGTTGAAGCTCATCCAACGCCCGTCCGGAGACAGGCCCACGCTGGTGTCGCCCAGCGAGCCGGCGGGGGGACTGGTCACGTCCGCGCGCCGGCCGCTGGCCAGATCGAGCTTGACGATGCGCTCGCTGGAGCTGGCGTTCGGACGGTCGACGAAGAAAAGCGACTCCCCGGACCGCGCCCACGTGAGCTCTGTGCGCTCGTCGCTGAGGCAGCGGCCCAGCACCCGGGACGCGCCGTCCTGCAGTTGCCGCAGCATCAGGGTGCAGGGCTGCCCCGGCGTATAGACCGCGTAGGCTAGGGCGCTTGCGTCTGGGGACCAGGCCACCGAGGTATGGTCGCCCGGCTCGTTGGTCACCCGCACGGGGTCGCCGCCGGCAATGTCGCGCAGGAAGATCTGCCGGTTGAACGTGTCGTAGCCGGCGACGTAGGCGATTGTTCTTCCGTCCGGCGAGATCGCCGGATGCCGCTCGATGGGCTCGCTCGAAACCAGGAGCTTGGAGCTGGCCACCGACCAGCGCGCCGGGGCGAGCGCCCGCATGGCGTAGATGAGACCCCCTCCGGCCAGGCTGGCGATCGCGATCGTGACCAGCGCGTTCAGAGCCAGAGCCCTGGGCGCCGCCGGCCGTGGCGCGGCAATAGCATCGCCCGGCGCCCCCGCTGCGCCGGCCTCGCACAACCGGTAGCCGACTCGCGCGACGGTATCTATCGTGAAGGAGTGGTCGAAGCTCTCGGCCAGCCGCCGCAGGCGGCCGATGGTGCGGTTGATGGCGTCCTCGCCGACCACGCGGCCGTCCCAGCAGCTGTCGATCAGCTCGTCGCGGGAGACGACCTGGCCGCGCATGGCCGCCAGCGCGACCAGCACCTGCATGACCCTGGGCTCGACGACCTCGCGGCGCCCCGCGGCCGTCACCTCGCGCAAGGACGGGCGCACGCAGAGGCGCCCCAGCCGAAAGTCCCCCTCCAGCGCGAGCCGGATCGGGCCGGGCTCGCGCCGCGGAGCGGGCGCGCCCATCATCGGCGATCCATCGGTGAAAAGTCGCATCCCCATCCTTTCGGCCTAAGCCGATTTCCCAATCTTATCAGCGCCGTTGCGTTGCCGCCATTGGCGTCGGACGACGCGTAGCTGAAGGATTTCTAACTTGCGTATCAGAATCTTGCTCGGATTGGCCGCAGGTCTCGCGCTGGCCACGGCGGCCGCTGCGGAGCCGCAGATCGATCCTGTCACGGGCGTCCTGTCAGTCGCCGTCAGCAGCGGCGGGCTCGACCTGACGCACGCGGACAGCGCCAGGCTCATGCTCGGCCGCCTCAGGCAGGCTGCGTCTATCGTGTGTGGCGGCCAGCCCGCGCCGACGGAGCTGCAGCGGCGCGCCGACTACCGCGCCTGCCTTCAGGAGACATTGGACGCCGCGGTGACGCGGCTTGCCTCACCTGGGGTTGCCGACCTCTATCGCAACCATGGGGCGAGCGAGCTGGCCGCTGGCGGGGTCGCACGTTGAGACGACCGGACACCGCGGCCGCCCTGCAGGCGATCGCGCGCACGGAGTTCCTGCGTTACGGGTTCGACGGCACGGACGTGAGCCGCATCGCGCGGCGGGCGGGCGTGTCGCCGAACACCTTCTATCGCTGCTTCAAGGGCAAGGTGGACATCTTCATCGCCGTCTACCTCGCGTGGGCGGCCGAGGAGCAGAAGGCTTTCGAGCGCCTGCTCGGCAAGCCCGCTCCGGTCGCTGAGCTTGTCGATGCGGTGGTGGCGCGGCAGCGACAGCATCTGTGGTTCAGGCGCAGCGTCCGGCGCCTCGCGCACGAGGACAGCTTCGTGCGCCGCGCGGTCGCGCTCGTTCGCCACGAGCAGCTTCGTGCGCTGATGCGCTGGGCGAGCGCCGCAGCCGACCCGAGCGCCATCGCCACCGACCTCGCGCAGTTCGAGCACCTCGCAGTCCTCCTCGCCGAGGGCGAGCTTTCGGACATGGCGCTGGACGAGTCCGCCGCCCGCGACCGGCTGGTCGCCTTTCTGATGCGCTGGAGGCTGCGGCCCGCGCCTGCCCTTGAGGGGCCCGCCATCAGCGCCTGAACCCCCTCGCGCCCCGGCGCAGCCGCGCCTATGCATCGCAGCGATGGGTCGGGGGAAACATATGGGCGCGGCGCCGCGCGTTGCGGTCGTGGTGGCGGTCTGCTTCGCCATCGCGGCGCTCGAAGGCTACGACATCCAGGCCCTGGGCGTTTCGGCGCCCTCGATGGCTCCGGCGCTTCGCATGCCGGAAGCCTGGATCGGCTGGGCCGGCAGCCTGACCATGGCGGGGCTGATCATTGGCGCGGTCGGCGGCGGCTGGGCCGCCGACAAGATCGGGCGAAAGCCTGTGCTCGTCGCCTCCGCCGCGCTGTTCGGGCTCTTCACGGTGATGACCGCGCTCGCGCCGACACGCGAGGCGCTGCTCGCCCTGCGCACGCTGACCGGCATCGGTCTGGGCGGCGCGATGCCGAATATGATCGCGATGGGGGCCGAGGTGAGCCCACCGGAGCGGCGCTCCTCGACGATCACGACGATCTTCGTCGGCTTTCCGGCCGGCGGCGCCTGCGCCTCGCTGATCACGCTCGCGGTCCTGGCCGGCGCCTTGCCGAAGACCTTCGACTGGCGGCTCGTCTACCTGATCGGCGG
>DATGIN010000256.1:0-40718 GCA_035295705.1 Caulobacteraceae bacterium | reverse complement strand
CCTCAGCCCCGGGGAGCCGAAAGACGTCGACGGGGAGGGCTTCGATGTCCTCGCCGGCGAGGATCTGCGCTTCGACGTGCAGCTCTTCGATCACCCACTGGCTTCGCTGGAGGAGATGGAGCACCCCACACGCGCGGCGCTCGCCGAGTTCGTCTTCGAGCGCAAGGTGGGCGAGGACGAACGCACGCCCCCGCCGATCCTCAGCTCCAAGCAGTGCAAGCGCCTCTAGTGGTGGACGCGATGCCTCCGGCTGCCGCGCCCTAGTAGTTCGCGATCTGCGTGATCTTCGTGCCTTCCAGCGTCAGGTTCGCCATCAGGCCCTTCTGATTGAAGGGGAAGGCGTAGACATCGTGGGTTGCGGTCGTGGTGTCGACCGCCGCGCCCGCGCCTGCGTTGATCACCACCAGGCTCGGGATCGACCCTGCGGCGAAGCCGGCGGCGTCGTGCAGATAGCGGATCGAGCGACGGGTCATGAAGAACAGCGCATAGCTGAAGTCCTGGCCGCCGATCTGCAGGCCCCAGGTGCCGCCGCTCATGTTGTAGAAGCCCTCGACGCGGCCGCCCATGAAGGCGACGCCGTTGCCGGTCTCCCCGCCGAAGATGAAGCCGGCCTTCAGCACATTGGGGAAGATGAGCGCGGCCACGGCGCGGCGAGCCAGGTAGGCGGCGCGCGGATCCTCGGACTCCAGCCGCGCCAGTGCGCGGCGGCCGTCCGCGATCAGTTCCTCTCGGTCCGCCCGCGCCGCCGTGAAGGGGAGTGCGCTTACGACGCCCCCGATCGCAAAGGCCGCCGTGACGGACCTGCGGCTAAGCCCGGCCGGGTTGGGATTCAGCTTGTGCATGGCGCGCCTCGCTATTTGCTGCCGGCAGCATAACGAAGCTGGAGCGTGATCTGTTGCGAAATTCAGCGCGAATGCCGCAGCCAAGCCAGCCCATCCTTGCCGTCAAGTCCCGGGCCGGCGCCGTGATCGGGCGGACGGGGGGCGGCCTACCGACGGGGTCGATACGGCTGGCGGCGTGGACCAGCGGCGGCGGCTTCGCCGCGGTGACGGAAGACCAGGCGGCCGCGCGTGAGGTCGTAGGGAGTCATTTCGATGGTGACTTTGTCACCCACCGCGGTGCGGATGCGGTTCTTGCGCATCTTGCCGGCGGTGTAGACGAGCACGATGCGGTCTCCTTCGATCCGCACGCGAAACTGAGCGCCGGGGAGGATTTCCTCGACGACGCCTTCCACCTCGATCGCTTCTTCTTTAGCCATGCCCTGCTACTGCTCCCGCGCGGGCGCGTGGTCTACCCCGAAATCCGCGCTCCGACGTGGCCGCCGGTATACCAGCGGATCCGCCGACACGGTCAGGCCTCCAGTGCAGCTTTACGGCGCCCGGCGCGTTAAGCCTCTGAAGTGGAGCGATCTCAGTGGCTGGGCAGCCCAACGATACCGACTTTCAGACCGAGCTTGTCGCGCTGATTCCGCATCTGCGCGCGTTCGCGCGCTCGCTGTGCGCCGACGCCACCCAGGGCGACGATCTGGCGCAGGAGGCGATGGCGAAGGCCTGGGGCGCGCGCGCCAGCTTTGCCCCCGGCACCAACATGAAAGCCTGGACCTTCATGATCCTGCGCAACCAGTTCTACTCCGACAAGCGCCGGGACTGGCGCTCGACCCAGCTCGACCCGGAGGTCGCCGAGCGCACGCTGGTCAGCGAACGCCACCCCACCGATCGCCTCGAGCTGGACGAGCTCCGCCGCGCCCTCGCCATGCTGCCGGCTGAACAGCGGGAGGCGTTGATCCTGATCGGGGCTGCCGGGCTGTCGTACGACGAGGTCGCCGACATCACCGACGTGCCGGTCGGGACCATCAAGAGCCGCGTTAGCCGCGCACGGGACCGGTTGGCGCTGATCTACGCCGAAGGCGTCATCGACGACGACGCAGCAGCGCCGGAGTCGGCCATGGCCGCGATCTTCGCTGAAGCCGGCCGCTTGCGCGCCCGGGCGGCGTGAGGTTCCTGCGGCGGCTGGCGGCGCCGGCCGCCGGGGCAGCATCGCCTAGACTACGTTGCCGGCAACGATGAGGACCGCCCAGCCGATCAGCGCGGCCCCAAGCGGTTGACTGAGTTTCCTCCCCCAGGGTGCATTTTTCTCAAGCGCCATGAGCGCGCCCAGGAGGAGCATCCAGCCTATGTTTCCGGCGCCAACCACGAACATCAGCAACATGATGGCCCAGCAGCAGCCGACACAGAACACGCCATGGTCCAGCCCGAGGCGAAACGCCTCGTAGCGCGGCCGCAGGCCCCGCCAATGCTTCACGATGAAGCCAAGCGGCGCTCGGCACCGCTCTAGACAGCGATACTTCAAATCGCTGAACTGGAACGCCCCAGCGATCAGCAGAACGGTCGCGCCCACCAGCCAGGCATGCGATGTCAGCCACGCCGCGTGTCGTGCGACCAAGTGCACGGACAGGTCGAGCCCGTGCGCTGCGATCCCGAACACGGTCCAAGCGAGCAGGTACCCAGCAATAAGCAGCCCCACCAAGCTTCCCTGGTCGGTGCGCGCCGACACCATGATCTGAAAACGCTGCAATAGCGGCAGCGTTGTTGGCAACATCATTGCGGTCAACATCAACAGCCAGCCGCCGGCATACACCAGCATCGGCTGCAGCCCGCCGCAGATCGTGGCCACCAAGCCGACCTCGCTCCATCGACCGTGGTCCAGATAACGGCCGTACGGGCTCGTCTGCCACAGCAGCAGCGCCGCCCACGACAGCGCGATCAGGCCGCTCATCACCAGCATGAAGAAGCTGGGCGCCCGTACCGAGATCGGCTCGCGGTCCGGCGAGCGGTCAGCCATCAAAAACGAAGGTGCTCTGCAGGGCGTTGAAGCCAGAGATGTCGATGTCATGCCCCAGCTTCGGATTCTTCGACCGGTAGCGGGTCGCCTTTCCGACGAACACCGGCGCGCCCGGAACAGTCGAAAAGATGGTTTCCGCAAGCGTCGTGACGGCGCCGGTAGGGCCGAGATACGGTTCCAACTCGGCAAAGCCGGCGTCGGCGATCCTCAATGTCCCGCGACCCTCGTTCACAGCGAAGGTGATCGGCGCCCGTTCCACCGAAACCACTTCGCCGATCAATTTGGCGACTTCCGCGACCGGCCCGCCATGCTTGCCCGAATATACGTCGAGTATCGCTTGTTGCTGATCATCCGAGGCGCCGTCGTCGATATAGAGCGCGGCCCGGAAGCCGCCCTTCAGCACATTGCCGGGGATGTGAAACGCCCCTGCGATCGTCCGCCCGGTCACATCGATTCCATCGATGTCGCCTTTGTCGAAGTGCCAAGCCTGCATTGAATCGCACGTGCCATTGTCTGGATCTTCCCCGATCCAGCACGGGCAAAGCACCCGGCAATCGCAGACTTCGAGCAAACGGCCTTCGAGATGATACGCCATCAGCGTCCTCCCATCGCTCTGAACCGCGCCGAGAACGGTACTCTCCTTCGGGAGACTGAGAAAGCGCGCAGGGCGCGGCTGTCCCGAAAGCAGAGGCAGCTGCTGCAGCCGTTCGCTATGGTCTTCAGCGACGTTTGAGGGGGCGCGCTTGCCCGGGTCCGACATCTTCTCTCGTGCAGCGGCGCCCCGGATAACTCCGGCCGAGGCCGTCCGATTCGTCACCGACGTGCGACCCTGACGCCGTGCCTGATCCTGACCCTTCCCTGCTCCCGGACATTTCGAGCCGCCGCCTGATCCTGCGGGCCATGCTGCCAGCGCTCGATGCGCTGATGGCCGGCGACGTTTCCGCGGGCGGCCGCCTGATCGGCGCCCGCATTCCGTGCGACCTGCTCGCCGATCCGGATGTCCTGACGTTGGGGCGCGACAGGCTCAAGGCCGATCCCGCCTACGTGCTGTGGTCGCCGCGCGCGATCATCCTCGCCGAGGCCGCCACCATGATCGGCCACATTGGCTTCCACACCTCTCCCGATCCCGAACACCTGCGCGCGTTCGCCACCGGCGCCGTCGAGGTGGGCTACACGGTGTTCGAGCCTTGGCGCCGTCAAGGGTTCGCGCGCGAGGCGCTGGGAGCCCTGATGGCGTGGGCTTCGGCCGAGCATGGCGTTCTGAACTTCATCGCCTCGGTGTCGCCCGACAACGTCGCCTCGCTTGCCGTCGTGCGCGGATTCCAGTTCCAGGAGGTCGGAGCGCACCTCGACGAGGCGGACGGTCCCGAAACCATCTTTCTCCGACAAGTGAAACCGCATCCCCTGGCGCGGTGAGGCGTCAGCCGACCGCAACCCCATGGGGTCGTGATCCGCGCAGCGGAGCATCGGGGCGGTCGCGAGGCGCTCGTTCTAGCCAAACAGCCGGCGGGCCGCCGAGACGATGTGATCGAGCCGCATTCGGAGGCGCTCGGCCTCCTTCGCTGCTCCGGCGCTCTCAGCGGCCGCGACGGCCGCCTCGAAGCACTCCTTGATCTCGCTCAGCAGCCCGTGTGGATGCGCCGTCTCGTCCAGTTCGTCGTAGATTCTCTCCCCCAGCCTCTCCGGCGCGCTGTACGGCGGCTCCTCGTCCATGGCGCCGCGCGGCTTGCGCTCAATAGGCCGCCGATGGGCTTCGGCCGCGGGCGCGCACGCGCTCCGTCAGCGCGTCGTCGGGGGCGATGGCGAACACGCCCTGGGGTCCGGTGATGCGGTGGAGCATCAGCTCCTCGAACTCGCGCCGCTCGCGCTCGCTGAGCTGGGCTGGGACGTCGCTCTCGAGCCAGCTCCTGAACGGCGCGGTCGTATCGTAGAAGGGGATGATGAACCCGGGCGTGATGGCCTGGATCACGGCGCCCCGGCGGCGGTTGGTGCGGTTGACGCCGGCCCGATGCCAGATTCGCGCGTCGTAGAGGATGATCGTTCCCGCCGGCGCCTCGATGACGTCGGTCTCTTCCCCGCCGTAGGGAAGCCCATGCTCGGCCCGGTGGCCCGGCTTCCAGGTCTGGTTGGCGCGCCCCCACTCCGCGGGCGGAACGCTATAGGCGCCGTGACTGGCGAGACAGAAGACCGTGGCCCCGTTCTCGAGCCGGAAGTCCGAGACGCAGATGTTGCGCTGGATGCCCAGCACCACCTGGTCCGCGCCCGGCGGCACGCGGTACGCGCCCGCCGAGCGGTCGCTGCCCCACATGTACGGGAAGTCGCCGTGCCAACCCTGCACAGGGCGCTCGCCGTCGTCGGGAGTCAGCGCGGTGACGCCAGGCGGATGGCCGAGCTTGATGTCGGCCAGGCGCATGTACCGGCGGCAGAGCCACAGCGACACCGGCTCGACCGTAGCGCGGGCCAGCGCCGGATCCGCGCCAAGCTGGCGCTCGCGCGGAATGTCGCCTGCCGCCTCGTAAGCATCGACGCCGCCGAGGCGCTGCAGGCCCTCCACGACGTCGGGGGCCAGCACGCAGGTGAGCGCCACCCAGCCGGTTGCCTTGAACGCGGCGAGGTACTCGCTGGGCCGCTTTTCCGGCCCGTGCCCCACCGTGAAGTCCGACGCCGCTCCCAGCGCGCCATCGTCGCCGACGTCGGCATCGCCCAACCGCAAGCGCACCGAGCCGGGATTGGCTCCCGGCCGTGAGCGCAGGACGAGGCCGCTTACCGCATGGCGGAAGCCGCCGCCGTCGGCCTCCCACAACGCAGCGTCATCGACGTAGGCCTGCATGGCCAGCGCGCGTCCGTCGACCGAGGCCAGCCAGTCGCCAGCCGGCCCCGCCAGCAAGGCGTGATGGCGCGCTGGACGCTCGAGCGTGTGAACCTTGGGCCTGAATCCGGCCTCGATCATCGCGGCCTCCGTCAACCGGCCTCAACCTTCCCTAGCATGGACGAAAAGTAACTGGACCCACCCGGCGCACTGAACCTAGCTCCCGCGCCTCGGGGAGGGTGGCATGGCAAGCTGGCTCGTAGTCATCGTCGGGGCGCCGATCGTGGTTGCGCTGGCGGTGCTGGGCGTGCGCGCCTTGCTGCAGGCCAGGGTCGCGCTGGCGCTCGCGATCCGGACGCCGAACGGGGTCGCCGAGAGCGGCTTCGTTCGCATCGGCGGCATCGACCAGTGGGTTTCGATCCGCGGCGAAGACGTGGCCAACCCGCTGATCGTCGTCGCCCACGGCGGTCCGGGCAGCGGCTTCTCGCCGTTCATCGCCGAGACGACACGCGGCTGGGAGAAGCATTTCACGGTCGTCAACTGGGACCAGCGCGGCGCGGGCCTGACGTTCAGCCGCGCGCCAAAAGGGCAAGGCGACGTCACCCTGCAGCGCATCGCTGAGGACGGGCTCGAGGTCGTGGCGCACGCGCTCGAGCGCACCGGCCAGGCGAAGGCGATCCTGCTAGGCGGCTCCTGGGGCTCGATGGTCGCCGTTACGATGGCGCGGCTGCGGCCGGACCTCTTTCACGCGCTCGTCGGGACCGGCCAGGTGGTCGACGCCACCCGGAACGAGGCGGTTGGCTACGCGGCGCTGCTGGAGCGGGTGCGCGCGGCGGGCGATGCCCGCAGCGAGGCGGCTCTGCTCGCGCTCGGGCCGCCGCCCTGGACGTCGATGAAGCAGCTGATGACCGAGCGGCGCATCCTGATCGACCGACACGCTCCGGCCAGCGAGCAAGGCATGCAGAGAAAGGTGCTGGCCGCCCTCCTGACCGCGCCCGGCTTCTCGCTAAAGCAGATGATCGACTGGTTCGGCGCCGCCGCCTTCAGCGCCAGGGCGCTCAGGGCGTCGATGTCCGCCTACACCGACGGGCCGCCCTATCCGCCGCTCGCCATTCCGTTCGCGGTCATTCAGGGCGCGGACGACATCCAGACGCCGACCAGCCTGGCCGCTGCGTACCTCCAGGCCATCGAGGCGCCGGCCAAGCGCTTCGTCAGCCTTCCCGGAGGCGGCCACATGGCGCTGATCGCGATGCCGGAGGCGTTTCTCCAGGCGCTGCTGACCGAGGTTAGGCCGTTTGCCCTAGGCGCTGCCGACTAGGGCGAGCGGGGCTTCGCGGGTCGTTGAAGAGTCGCCGTATCCCGCCGCGGAGCGCCTTTCGGCCTGAGGAATGCCTGGGAAACCTTACGCATCGACCCTGCGTCGTCTGCGCATGAAATCGAAGAACTCGGCACCCTCGCGCAGCCGCCGCTTCATCATGTCGGGGCTCATGACCATTTCGGTGACCATCTCGCCGATCTTCTTCGGCCGGAGGTAGAAGCGCTTGTAGAAGCTCTCGACCGAATCGAAGATTTCTTCGTGGCTCAGGTCCGGATAGCTCAGCGCCGCGATCTGCACGCCGCTCTCGTCGACCAGCTCGGCCTGGTCTGCGGCCAGCCAGCCGTTCTCTAGCGCCTGGTTGTAGAGGAAGGTGCCAGGGTAGGGCGCGGCCAGCGAGACCTGGATCGTGTGCGGGTTGATCTTGGCCGCCCAGCGAACGGTCTGCTGGATCGTTTCCGGCGTCTCGCCCGGCAGGCCCAGGATGAACGTGCCGTGGATCGTGATGCCGAGATCGTGGCAGTCCTTGGTGAACCGCTCGGCCACGTCGACGCGCATCCCCTTCTTGATGTTGTGCAGGATCTGCTGATTGCCGGATTCGTACCCGACCAGAAGCAGGCGCAGGCCGCCGTCCTTCATCACCTTCAGCGTCTGCCGAGGGACGTTGGCCTTGGCGTTGCACGACCAGGTGACGCCAAGCTTGCCCAGCCCACGCGCGATGGCCTCAGCGCGCGGCAGATCGTCAGTGAACGTATCGTCGTCGAAGAAGAACTCCTTCACTTGCGGGAAAGCCTTCTGCGCCCAGGCGATCTCCTCGATCACGTGTTCGACGCTGCGGGTGCGGTAGCGATGTCCGCCCACCGTCTGCGGCCACAGGCAGAAGGTGCAGCGCGATTTGCAGCCGCGCCCTGTGTAGAGCGAGATGTAAGGGTGCTTCAGATAGCCGATGAAGTAGTTCTCGATGACCAGCTCGCGCTTGTAGATCGGCGTGACGAAGGGAAGCGCGTCCATATTCTCCAGGATTGGACGGTCGGGGTTGTGAACGATCACGCCGCCAGAGTTGCGGTAGCTGAGGCCGGGAACGCCGGCCCAGGCATGGTCGTCGGCGACCTCCTTGATGGTGAAGTCGAACTCGTTGCGGGCGACAAAGTCGATGACGGGGGCGGCCTGCATCGATCCCTCGGCGTCGACCGCGACCTTGGCGCCGATCATGCCGGCCTTGAGGTCGGGGTTGACCGCCTTCAGCGCTTCGATGGTCTTCACATCGGCGCCGAACGACGGCGTCGAGGTGTGCAGCACGACGAGGTCGTAGTCCTTCGCTATGGCCGTCACGTCCGCCAGGGTCTGTTCGTGCGGCGGGGCGTCGATCAGGCGGCTGCCTTCGACCAGGGCCGCCGGTTGCGCGAGCCAGGTCGGGAACCAGTAGGACTTGACCTCGCGCTTGGCCTGGTACCGCGAGCCGGCGCCGCCGTCGAAGCCGTCGAAGGAGGGCGCCTGAAGGAAGAGTGTGCGGAGCATCGTCGGGCCTCGGTGCAAGGGGCGCCGCCGCCAGGCGGTCGCGAACCAACAGTGGCGAAGATCCCGCGATCGGGCGACCGCGCAGCGATCCTGCCGTTTGCAGTACCTTAGGCGTTCCTCGGGCGCCCGAACACCCACCGGCCGCCGTCGCTTTTCTCCTGCGCCCCGCGCCCCTATCGTCGGCGCGCGATGCGGATCAACGGCCGACCAACCCGCACGATCTGGCCCGCGGCCGACGGGTCCGGCGATGTCGAGATCCTCGATCAGACCCTTCTGCCGCATGTGGTCGAGGTGGCGCGCCTCTCCTGCCTGGCCGATGCCGCCAAGGCGATAAGCAGCATGCAGGTGCGCGGAGCGCCGCTGATCGGCGCCGCCGCCGCCTATGGCGTCTGTTTGGCGCTTCGCTACGACCCATCGGACGCGAGCCTCGCCGCCGCGACCCAGCGCCTGCTGGCGACGCGGCCGACGGCGGCGAACCTGGGGTGGGCGCTGAAACGAATGGAGGCGGCGGTGAGCCCGCTCGCCCCGCCACGCCGTCTCGAGGCCGCCCGACGAGAGGCCGCCGCGATCTGCGACGAGGACGTCGAGACCTGCCGCCGCATCGGCGAGCACGGCCTGGCGCTGATCAGGAGCGTCGCGCGCAAGCGTGCAGACGGGGTCCTCAAGGTGCTGACCCACTGCAACGCCGGCTGGCTGGCGACCGTCGACATCGGCACCGCGCTCGCCCCGGTCTATCTGGCCCAGGAGGCCGGGCTCGACGTCCATGTCTGGGTGGACGAGACCCGCCCGCGCAACCAGGGCGCTTCGCTCACCGCCTTCGAGCTCGGCCAACAGGGCGTCCCGCACACCATCATCGCCGACAACACGGGCGGCCACCTGATGCAGCACGACGAAGTCGACCTTTGCCTCGTCGGCTCCGACCGGACCACCCGCCAGGGAGACGTGGCCAACAAGATCGGCACTTACCTCAAGGCGCTCGCGGCCGCCGACAACGGCGTGCCCTTCTTCGTAGCCCTGCCGGGGTCGACCATCGATTGGTCGCTTTGCGACGGCGTGCGCGACATTCCGATCGAGGCGCGCGCGCCCGAAGAGGTCACGCGAGTCCACGGCCGAACGGCGGCCGGCGACGTCGTCGGCGTCGATATCGCGCCGGCGGAGAGCCTTGCCCTGAACGTCGCCTTCGACGTAACGCCCGCCCGGCTGGTCACCGCCCTGATCACCGAGCGGGGCGTCTGCGCCGCCAGCGAAGGCGGCCTTTTGTCCTTGTTCCCGGAGCGCGCGGCCTGACGAGCGGACAAGGGCCAGGACTGGCCGACGGACAGGTCGCCTTGAAACCGCCAACCGGAGCCGGCATCCGATGCCGTGGTCACTGAGTCGGACGCAACAACGTTCGTCATGAAACCCTCGCCTACTCCCGGGACCGGCCTCGGGTTTTGAACGGAAGCATGCGTACGATCAGCGTCATTGCGCGGAAGGGAGGCTCCGGCAAATCGACCGTCGCCGTCCAGATTGCGCTCGCTGCGCACCTGCGCGGCCGGCGCACGCTCATCGCCGACGCCGATCCGCAGCACTCGGCGGGAACAGCCCTGGAAGTCCGGCAGGGCCTTGGCCCTGAAGTGGCGCTGACCTCGGGACCCGAGCTCTATCAGCTGCAATGGGAGGCGGTGCGCTCGGGCGTCGACGCGATGGTCATCGACACGCCGGCCGTCGTCGGCGAGGAAATCCTCAACGCGGTCGTCCTCGCCGACTTCTGCCTGCTGGTCGTGCGGCCGACCTACTTCGATCTCGCCGCCGCGGCCCAGACTCTCCACATCGTCCGCCCGCTCAAGAAGCCTGTGATGGCGCTGCTGAACCAGGCCCCTGCGGTCCGAAACGGGGTCGAGCCGGCGGCTGTGAACAAGGCCCTGCGCGCGCTGGCCGCCATGCGTCTCCTCGTGGTCCCGGCGACGATCCGCGCGCGGGCGATCTATCAGCAGGCCATGGAGCGAGGCCTGTCGGCGGAAGAGACGGACGACGCCGCCGCCGCGCAGGAGGTCGCCGACCTCTGGTCCTATGTGGAGCGCCTCGCCTTTCCGCCGCGGGTAAGGCACGCCTGAGACCCGCCGCCGCCGGCCTCAGGCCGCCGACCGGTGTTCGGCGACTACCGCCTCGATGACCCGCAACGATCCCTCCCCATCGGCGCGGCCGCGGCCGGCCGCACAGACGATCAGGGCTTTCCATAGGGCCCAGCCGCGGGCGCGCGCCCAGGCGCCGGGGTCCAGGCCGACCGCGGCCTGAAACGCCGCGCGGTCGTCCCCGTCGAGGAGAGTCCACGCCAGCACCAGGTCGCAGGCCGGGTCTCCGACGCCCGAACAGCCGAAGTCGATGACGGCCGCCAGCCGGCCGCGCTCATCCAAGAGGAGGTTGTTGACGGCGATGTCGCCGTGGAACCAGACCGGGGCGCCGGTCGCTGGTGCGGCCAGCGCCGCGTCCCACACCTCCGCGGCCGCCCCGCCGTCGATGGCGTCTCCCAGCTTCGCGATCGCCTCTCGGGTCTGCCCGTCGTAGGTCGCGAGCGGACCGCCGCGCCCGAAGCTGTGAGGCCCGGCGGGTGGCCCGCCGACAGGGTCGATGCGCCGCAGCGCGGCTAGGAAACCCGCGACGTCGCGGGCGAACTGCGCGAGGTTCCTGATGCGGTCCTTGCGCGCCGCTCTTCCCTCCAGCCAGCGATAGACCGACCACGGCCATGGGTAGCCGCAGCCGGGAACGCCGGCGGCGATCGGCGTTGGGATCGGAAGCGGCAACTGCGGCGCGAGCCTCGGCAGCCAGGTTTGTTCCTTGGCGATCTGAGCGACGTAGCCGGCGTGGCTGGGCAGCCGAACGGCCATGTGCTCGCCGAGCCTGAACGTGCGGTTGTCGTGCCCTTGCGGTTCGGCGGCGCGAACGGCTAGCCCCGCCCAGGCCGGGAACTGGTCGGCTACCAAGCTTCGGACGAGCGAGGGATCAATGTCGCGCGCGTCGAACCGCGACGTTTCGGGCTTCATTGGAAGGGGGGCGCTCTGACGTGAAGGGGTTCGCCGCGCACGCGCGGCGAGGGGCTCGATCGACTTGGAACCTAGCGCGCCATAATGGACGGCGACTTATCACGGGCCGTCGCGCCGGCCAATCGCCGTCCTGGAGATGAGGTCCGCTGCGGCGCGACCCGCCCGGCGAGCGGAGCCCTCTAGCCGCCGGCGACCGCCACGCTTCGCAACAGGGCCATCAGGCGGGCGCGGGTCTCGCCGTCAGCGACGCCGTCTACCGCGGTGGGTCGCCAGTGGCGCTGGAAGGCGCTGACGATCGTGGCGGTCGCCTCGTCGTAGTCGCCGCTGGGAGCGCAGTCATAGCCCAGCCGCGTCAGCCCAGCCTGCAACGCGAACACCGCGGCGCCGTCCGCGCCCGGCCGAAGCGGCGCCCCCGGCGCCGGCGGGGGTTCCTCCCAGAGCCCGTGCCCGGCGGCGGCCAGCCGGTCCCAGGGGAAGAGTTCGCCGGGGTCGAGCTTCCGATCGGGCGCCACGTCGGAGTGGGCGAGGATGCGCTCGTCCGGCGCCTGCCAGCGGCCGCGGATGTCGTCCAGCAGTTCGACCAGCCGATCGATCTGACCATCCGGAAACGGACGATAGCCCCAGTCATGGCCGGGATTCACGATCTCGATGCCGATCGAGGCGCCGTTCAGATTGGTCTCGCCCTTCCAGAACGAGACGCCGGCGTGCCAGGCCCGCCGCTCTTCGGGGACGAGTTGGAACACCCGCCCATCCTCCTCGATCATGTAGTGGGCCGAGACCCGCGCGGCCGGGTCGCGCAGGCGCGCCAGCGCTTCGGCCCCGGTCGGCATGCCGGTGTAGTGCAGGATGATCATGTCCGGCGGTTTCAGACGCGCGTCCTGGTTCGGCGATGGCGCGTCGATCAGCCGCATGATTTCCGGAGCGTCAGCGGGCGCGTTCGTCCCAGCCGTAGGCGACCCAGCTGCCGCCGCCCACGTGACGCGCTTCCAGAACGTCGTTGTAGCGCCGGCGCACCGTGCGCCGCGCGCGCAGCGCCAGACCCGTGAAGACGACCAGCACCGAGGCCATCAGCCCGATGACCACGAGGGTGGCGGCAAACACGACCGCCAACAAGGCGGCGACGGCGACGGCGACGGTGGTGGCGATGGCCCCGCCGATCCAGGCGACCGGCTTCCACGCGCCGTACATCAGCGGCGGGCGGACGCTTACCAAGCGATCCATCGGGACCTCTTTCTCCCCAGCCCGACCTTTGTCCGCCCGAACCTGGGGCCTCGTCAACCGCAACCGCTGGGTTTGGCCCGTGCTATGCCTCGCCGCTCTGGCGGCCGGCAGCGTCGCCGGCCAGACGGGCAGCGGGCTTGAATGTCGGTGCGGCAATTCGACTTCTGGATCGATCGCGGCGGGACGTTCACCGACATCATCGGCCGCGACGCGTCCGGACGCCTGCACACGCTGAAGCTTCCATCGGCCGCGCGCGCGTACGACGACGCCGCGGTCGAGGGCATGCGGCGGATGCTGGGCGTCGATGCCGCAGCGCCATTCCCGGCGGCGAGCGTGGGTGCGATCAAGCTCGGCACGACCGTCGCCACCAACGCGCTTCTGGAGCGCACCGGCGCGAAAACGCTCTTCATCACTACCCGGGGGTTCGCCGACGCTCTCCTGATCGGCGACCAGTCGCGACCGGCGCTCTTCGCGCTCGATATCGTCAAGCCGGAGCCGCTCTACGCCGGCGTGGTCGAGGCCGACGAGCGGCTCGACGCGTCGGGCGCCGTGGTTCGCCCGCTCGACACCGAAGCGCTGGCGCAGCACCTGCGAAGCGCCGTCGATGACGGCTACGTCGCCGCGGCCATCGCCTTCCTGCACGCCGACCTCAATCCCGCGCACGAGCTGGCAGGCGCGGCCCTCGCCCGCGCCGCCGGTTTCCGGGTCGTGTCGCTGTCGCATGAGGTCTCGCCGGCGCCCCGCTTTGTCCCCCGCGCCGAAACGACGGTCGCCGACGCCTACCTGACGCCGGTGGTGCGTGGGTATGCCGACCGCATCACCCGCGCCGTCGGCGGCGCGCCCGTCTACTTCATGACATCCGCGGGGGGGCTGGTGCGAGCCGATGCGTTCCGCGGCAAAGACGCCGTGCTGTCCGGGCCGGCCGGCGGTGTGGTGGGCGTCGCGCGAACCGCACAGGCATGCGGCGTCGAGGCCGCGCTCGGCTTCGACATGGGCGGCACCTCGACCGACGTCTGCCGTTTCTCAGGCGCCCTCGAGCGTCGAGACGCCGCCAGGGTCGCCGGCGCCAGGCTGAGGACGCCGATGCTGGACGTGGAGACCGTCGCGGCCGGCGGCGGGTCGATCCTGAGCTTCGATGGCTTGCGCGCCCGCGTGGGCCCGGCCAGCGCCGGTGCGGATCCCGGCCCGGCGGCGTACGGCCGCGGCGGCCCGCCGACCATCACCGACGCCAACCTGGTGCTCGGCCGCATCGACGCCAGCGCCTTCCCGGCCGTTTTCGGGCCGGACCAGGACCAGCCGTTAGACCTCGCCGCCGCGCACGCGCGCCTGACCGAGCTGGCTGAGGCGATGGGTGCTGAAAACGCCGAAGCGGCGGCCGAAGGGTTTGTCGCCGTCGCCGTCGAGCAGGCGGCGCAGGCGATCGGGCGCATCTCCACCGAGCGTGGCTTCGATCCGCGCGAGCATGCGCTGGTCGCATTCGGCGGCGCCGCGGGCCAGATCGTCTGCTGGGTCGCGGAGGCGCTCGACATCGGCGAAGTCCTCTGCCCGCGCTACGCGAGCCTGCTGTCCGCGTGGGGCATCGGCCAGGCGGAGATGCGCAGCCTCAAGCGCGCCGGGCTCGAGCGACCGCTCGACGCGGCCGGACTTGCCGACGCCGTCGCCGAAGCCAAACGGCTGCAGCACGCCGCCGCCGCCGAGCTCCGCGCCCAGGGCGCTGCAGCGGACACCGTCCAAAGCCGCCTTCGCCTGCGGTACGCCGGCGCCGACGCCGAGCTGGTCGCGCCGCTTGCGCCGGCGGAGGAGATGCGCGCGGGCTTCGAGGCGGCGCACCGCCGCCTGTTCGGCTTCGTCGAGCCGCAGCTTCCGGTTCTGATCGCCGGTGTCGAAGTCGAGGCGGCCGAGACGAGGGCGGAGGCCGCCAGCGCTCCGCCGGAGACCGGTCGGATGCACCCTTCTCCGCCGGTCGGCGCCGTTTTCGCCGATGCGATGCGCGCCCCGCTGGACGGCCCGGCGCTGATCCTGCGCGACGACACCCAGATCGCGGTCGCCTCAGGGTGGCGGGCCGAGCGGGAGGCCGGCGGCCTCATCCGCCTTCGCCGCGCCGCCGCCGTTCGTCGTACCGGCGGCCAGGCCGACGCCGTCGCCGATCCGGTGACGCTCGAGCTGTTCAACCGCCGCTTCATGGGGGTGGCGGAGGCGATGGGGGCGGCGCTGGAGCGAACCGCCCATTCGGTGAACATCAAGGAGCGGCTCGACTTCTCCTGCGCGCTCTTCGATGCGGCCGGGGGCCTGGTCGCCAATGCGCCGCACATGCCGGTCCACCTCGGCTCGATGGGCGCCAGCGTGCGCGCCGTCGCCGCCCGGCGCCCGGACTTTCGGCCCGGCGAAGCGTTCGCGCTCAACAACCCCTTCGCAGGCGGCACCCACCTGCCTGACATCACCGTGGTGATGCCGGTGTCCCGGCCAGGCGATGCAAGACCCAGTTTCTTCGTGGCGGCGCGTGGCCACCATGCCGACGTTGGCGGCGTGCAGCCGGGCTCGATGCCGCCGTTTTCGCACACGATCGGCGAGGAGGGCGTCATGCTGGACGCACTCCCGATCATGCGGGACGGCGCGTTCCTCGAGACGGACGTTCGGCGCGCGCTCGGCGCACGGCCGTGGCCGGCGCGCAACCCAGACCAGAACGTCGCTGACCTGAAGGCGCAGATCGCCGCCTGCGAAGCGGGCGCAGCCGCGGTCGCCGCCATGATCGAGCTCTATGGCGCAGAGCAGGTCGCCCGCTACATGGCCTTCGTGCAGGAGAACGCCGCCGCCAGCGTGCGGCGCGCGGTCGGCGCCCTAACGGACGGCGCGGCGCGGGTTCCGATGGACGGCGGCGGCGAGATCGTGGTCGCGATCAGCGTCGATGCGTCGTCGGGCCGGGCGAGGATCGACTTCACCGGCACGAGCGGAGTCCTCGCGTCCAACTTCAACGCGCCGTCGTCGATCGTGGACGCGGCGGTGCTCTACGTCTTCCGCACTCTCGTCGACGACGACATTCCGCTGAACGCCGGGTGCCTCGAGCCTCTCACGATCGTGACGCCACAGGGCTCGATGCTGGCGCCCGCGCCGCCCGCCGCGGTCGTCGCCGGCAACGTCGAGACCAGCCAGCACATCGTGGATGCGCTCTATGCCGCGCTCGGCGTCATGGCCGCCTCGCAGGGGACGATGAACAATCTGACCTTCGGCGATGCGGCGCAGCAGTACTACGAGACGATCTGCGGCGGCGCAGGCGCGACGGCGACCGCGGGCGGCGCCGACGCGGTGCACACGCATATGACCAACTCGCGCCTGACCGACCCGGAGATCCTCGAGCGGCGTTTTCCCGCCAGGGTCGAGAGCTTCCGCATCCGGCGGGGCTCCGGCGGCGCCGGCCGGAACGCGGGCGGTGATGGCGCGGTGCGGCGGATCCGCTTCCTGGCGGCGGCCGACGTGGCGCTGCTTTCCACCCGGCGCGAGCATTCGCCGCAGGGGTTGGCCGGCGGCGCCCCGGCCTGCCCCGGGCGACAGCGCTTGCTTCGTGCGAACGGCGCTATAAAGGACTTGGCCGGCTGTTTCTCCGTCGCCGTCCAGCCGGGCGACTCGATCGAGATCGAGACCCCGGGCGGCGGGGGGTTCGGTCCTCCGGGTCCTTAAGAAACCGACCGCATGCACCGAAGGATGCATCCCCGACGATGTCCCTCGCTCTTCTGATGGCGATCTCGATCCTGCAGGCCGACGCGCCGGCCGCTGGCCAGCCCCCGGCGCAGCCGTCCGATGCGAGCGCGCCGGCCGGCGCGAGCCCGACGGAGGACGTCCCCTCGGATGTGCCGACCGACCCTTACGGCTTCGTCAGCTGGTGCTACGGCGCGACCGATGAGTACCTGGCCATCTACACCAAGGTGTTGCCGGACCTGAAAGACATCGACAAGACGATCGGCTCGCCGGTGCAGGAGGATGTGCCGTACGCCAAGGACGTCGCGCTCGAGCACAAGGCGCTCGACCGGTTCGGGGCCGCGATGGAGGCGGCGCAAAAGGCCGATCCGTCCATCGCCGCTCAGGGGCAGGCCGCCGTCGCGCAAGGCCGCGCCTTCTGGGCCGGCGTCGAGTCCGGCCCCAGCCGCCAGCTTGCCGACGCCTGGCTGTTCTGGGGCATCCCCGTCCGCTGCGAAACAACCGCCAAGTCTCTCGGCGAGAAGCACGCCGGCTAGGGCGGCCGCAAATCAGCTTTTGGGATGGGTTGACAGCCTCGCAGCGCGTGATGCCGCGGGGCGTTTTGCCCCGTCAAAGCAACGACTTGTTGCGACGCAGCATAAACTTGACGATGAAGATGGGCGCCGATAGGTTCCGGCGCGATTCAACCGGGCGCCGGTCCCGCTGACCGCGTTTCGGACAGGAAATGCCTGAGAGCGAAGATCCGAGCGAGCGTCTGGCTCGCGACCTCGCGCGGTTCCAAGCGTCTCGTGCGCCGCGCGCCCCGTCGCTCTCCAACCTGGGCGAGGCGGGCGTCGGGTATCGGCTGCTGGCGAATCTGTTGGGCGGCGTGTTCGTGGGGGCCGGGCTGGGCTGGACCTTGGACCACTTCGTCCATACAAGCCCGCTCGGCCTGATCGGCGGCCTGCTGATCGGCCTGGGCGTTTCGATCTACTGGGCTGTGCGAACGGCCCTTGCGGTAAGCGCCAAGGCGGAAGCGTCCGCGCCGGCCGCGGCCGCTCCGGACGGTGACGAGGACGAGGACTAAGAGACCGAACGATGGCCGCCATCGAGCCCATGGAACAGTTCATGATCCACAAGATCGTGGCCGGGCCGGTGATCACTATTCCCGGCGCGCCGGCGATCGACCTGTCGATCACCAACTCGGTCCTCTTCATGCTGATCGCGGCCGCGATCCTTGCCGGGTTCTTCTTCGTCGCATCGCGAAGAGAGATCGTGCCGGGACGCCTGCAAGCGATGGCCGAGATGCTCTACGGCATGGTCGACGGCACGTTGACCGGCGGGGTGATCGGCGACCGCGGCCGGCCGTTCCTGCCTTTCGTGTTCGCGCTCTTCATGCTGATCCTGATGCTCAACCTGGTCGGGCTGATCCCCGGCGGGTTCAGCGTGACCTCGCAGCTGGCCGTCACCGCCGCGCTCGCGGTCATGACGTTCCTCACCGTCATCGTGGTCGGCATCGTCCGCAACGGCTTTGGCGTCCTCAAGCTCTTCTGGCCGTCAGGCGTGAATCCCGGGATGGCCTTCTTCATCGGCTTCTTCGAGTTCATCTCATTTCTGATCCGCCCGATGACGCTGGCGATGCGTCTGTTCGGCAACATGATCGGCGGCCACGTCGTCATCTACATGTTCGCAAGCTTCGTGGTCGGCCTTGCGGTGTTCGCCATGAACGGCGGACTCGCCAGCCTCGGCTTCGGCGTCTCCGTCGTCTCGTTCGGGATGGTGGTCGGACTGATGCTGCTGGAGCTCGTCGTCGCCTTCCTGCAGGCGTTCGTGTTCGCGGCGCTGACCTGCGTCTATCTGAACGAGATGGTCAATCTCGACCACGCCCACTGAATCCAACCAGAAACTGATCTCAAAGGGGACTTCTTCGACATGGACGTTACAGCCGCCAAGTACATCGGCGCCGGCCTGGCCATGACCGGCCTGATCGGGGCCGGCGCTGGCCTCGGGCTCTTGTTCGGGGGCTATCTGCAGGCCGCCATCCGCAACCCGGCCGCCGCCGGCGGCGAACGGGTGTGGCTCTTCCTCGGCATGGCGCTCGCCGAGTCGATGGGCATCTTCGGGCTGGTGATGGGGTTCATCATCCTGTTCGTGAAGGTCTGACGCCGCGCAGCTCCTGATGGCCGCTTCGCCGACCCCAATCACGCACGCCGCCGCCGCGCCGGCCGACGCTGGTTCGAGCGGATTGCCGCAGTTCGACACCACGCAGTGGCCGGGCCAGATGGCCTGGATCCTCATCATCTTCGTGGTGATGTACGTGCTGTTCGCGCGCGTGTTCGTGCCCCGCATGGCCAACACCATCGCGATGCGCGAGGACCGCATCGCGGGCGACATCGGCGATGCACAGCGGATGAAGGCCCGCGCCGACGCCGAAGCCGCCGCCGCCCAGCAGGAGATGGCCGACGCCCGCGCCGCGGCGCACCGCCTGGCCGCCGACGCGAGGGCGCGCGCCCAGCAGGAGGCCGCCGCTAGCGATGCCCGCGAGCAGGCGAGGCTGGCAGAGACGCTGGCGCAGGCCGACGTCCGCATCCTGACCGCGCGCGACGAGGCGATGGCGCACGTGCGCGAGATCGCGCTGCAGGCTGCCTCCGCGATGGTCGAACGCCTGACCGGCGCCGTCCCGACCGTCGGCCAGTTGCGGGCGGCGCAGGAGAGGATCGGCCAGGCATGAGCCTCCTGACCAACGCCGAGTTCTGGATCGCGGTGGCGCTGGTCGTGCTCATCGGCGTCCTGATTTACGCGCGGGTCCCCTCGCTGGCGGCCCAGGCGCTCGATGCCCGCGGCGCCAAGATCAAGGCCGAGCTGGACGAGGCGCTCAGGCTGCGCCAGGAAGCCGAAGCGCTGCTCGAGGGGATCAAGGCCGATCGCGAGCGCGCCGAAAAGACCGCAGCGGAGATCGTCGCCAGCGCCGAGGCGGACGCGGCGCGGCTTAGGACCGAAGCCGAGGCGCGCCTGGCCGAGCAGATCGACCGCCGGCGGGCGATGGCCGAGCGCCATATCGCCAACGCCGAGGCGAAGGCCGCGACCGACGTCAAGGTTGCAGCCGCCGAAGCGGCCGCAGCGCTTGCGCAGGCGATCATGGCCGAGCGGCTCGACGGCCTTGCGTCGGATCCGCTGGTCGACCGCGCGGTCGAGGATCTGGCGCAGCGCTTGCGCTAAGTAAGGAGGGCCACTTGGTGGCGCTCGACAACACGGCTGGCGCGGCTGCACAGCAGGCCCCATCGGCGCCGGCGGCGGCGCCGCCAACGCCGTCGCTGGTGGACTTCGAGCTCGCCATCGCCCGACGCGACTACGCGACCGCGGCCAGCATCGTCGTCGCCATGCTGGACGTCATCGACCGCACGATGGGCTCGATCGAAACGCTGGGCCTGGGCGGCATGGCGGCGGGGATCGAACCGCAGGATCTCTACCAGCGCTTCGCGACCCGCTTCGCCGCCGGCTTCAGCGACCTGATCGTCAGCGGCGGCCCTGCGATCTCGCCGGTGGTGGCCGAGGTGCTGTTCGTGCAGCACCGGTGGATCGACAACATCTTCGCCATCAGCGGCTACCAGACGACCGACCATCTGGCGGCGCACTTCGGCGGCGGCTCCGGCGGACAGTGGCGGCTCAGCGCGACGAACCTGACCGCGTTCCTGCTGCTCTTCATGCCGTCGTCCTCGATCATGGACATCAATTTCGAGGAGTGCATCGGGGTGAATCGGGCGGCCACGGTGGTGGCGCTCATCGCCTACCTCTCGGCGCGGATCTGCGTGACACCGCGGGGCACCGCCTTTCGCGAGCGGATGCTGAAGTGGCTGCCCGGCAAGTTCGGCGACGTGAAGCTCGGCTCGGTGCTGATCCAGAAGCTGACCGAGCCCTATTGCCACTGCAGCTATGCGCTGGATCCCGACAAGCACCGCCTGAAGGCGGATCTCATGGCGCAGATGCGGCGCGCCTGCCTGGAAACCGGCTGCCGGGAGCTTGACCGCGAGAAGCGGCGGCCGAAGCGCAAGAAGCCGCGCATCGTGATCGTGACCGAGCACTTCGCCGTCGGGCACGCCATCTTCCGCACCCACTCGCGCGCCGTCCGCTCGCTCAGGGAGCGGTTCGAGGTGATCGGCGTCCTGCACGGCGACCCGACCGAGCCGGAGGTGCTGAGCTGCTTCGACGAGGTCATCCGGTTCCCATCCGCCGACCTGTTCACGGTGACGAAGACCATCAGCGATGCGATCCTCGAACGGGATCCCGACATCGTCTTCCACCTCGGCGTCGGCCTGACGGTCACCTGCATCGCGCTCGCGTCGCTGCGGCTGGCGCCGATCCAGTGCGTTTCCTACGGCCACACCGCAACGACCATGAGCCCGGAGATCGACTACATGGTGCTGCCGGAGGACTTCGTGAAATCGAAGACCTGCTACTCCGAGCAGCTCCTGCTGTTGCCGCCCGAGGCTTTCCCGTACGCGCCGCGGGTGCTCGCTCCGGCGATCGCAGCCGCGCTGGCCGAGGCGCGCGACCCAGCGGCCCAGGAAATCCTCAAGATCGCCATCCCCGCCTCGGTGATGAAGATCAACGCCGTCCTTCTTGCGGCTCTGGCGCGGATCGGCGAGGCCGCCAAGCGGCCGGTCGAGTTCCACTTCTTCCCCCTCGGCGCGCGCGGGATCGCCTATTTCTACCTCGAGCGCGAGATCAGGCGGCAGCTGCCGTCCTCGGTCGTCCACCGGGAGGTTCCCCACGACGTCTATCTCGAGCGGCTCGCGGCGTGCGCCTTCTTCCTCTGCCCGTTCCCGTACGGGAACATGAACTCGATCGTTGACGCCGTTTCGCTCGGCCTGCCGGGCGTCTGCCTCGACGGGCCCGAGGCGCACAGCCACGCCGACCTAGCCATCTTTCGCCGCCTGGGCCTGCCGGAAGAGCTGATGGCCGAGACGGAGGAGGCCTACGTCGGCGCGGCGGTCAAGCTGGTCAACGACAAGGCCTGGCTCGCCCGTTGCCGGCGCGCCGCCAAGCGTGTCGACCTCGAGGCGCGCTTCTTCGCGGGCGACGAGACGAAGTTCTGCGAGGCGATCTACGGCCTCGTGGGCAAGCCTTCGGCCAAGCCCGGCTGATCCGAGATGCGCCCCCGCCCGGTCCCGTTCGATCTCGGACCCGTCCACTTCGTTGGCATCGGCGGCATCGGCATGAGCGGCATCGCCGAGATCATGTTGCGCATCGGCTATGTCGTGCAGGGCTCAGACGCCCGACCGTCTTCGAACACGGCGCGGCTGCAGGCCCTCGGCGCGACCGTCTTCATCGGCCACGAAGCCGATCACGTCGACGGCGCGTCCGCGGTCGTCTTCTCCACGGCGATCAAGCCCGACAATCCGGAGATCGTGGCCGCGCGCGATCGCGGCCTGCCGCTGGTGCGCCGCGCCGAGATGCTGGGCGAGCTCATGCGGCTGCACCATTCGGTCGCCGTCAGCGGCACGCACGGCAAGACGACCACCACCTCGCTGGTGGCGGCGCTGCTGGACGCCGGCGGGCTCGACCCCACGGTGGTCAACGGCGGCATCGTCAATGCCTACGGCGCGAACGCCAAGGTCGGCGACGGCGACTGGATGGTCGTCGAGGCCGACGAGAGCGACGGGACCTTCCTGCGGCTCAAGTCCACCATCGCCGTCGTCACCAACATCGATCCGGAGCACCTGGACCACTACGGCGAGTTCGACGCGGTCAAGCGGGCGTTCCAGGACTTCGTCGAGAACATCCCGTTCTACGGGTTCACCGTTCTCTGCACGGATCATCCCGAGGTCCAGGCGCTGGCGGCGCGGGTCGAGAACCGGCGCGTCGTTAGCTACGGCTTCAATCCGCAAGCGGAGGTGCGCGCGGTCGATGTCGCCGCCGGCGGGGCGGGGTCGACCTTCAACGTCGTGATAGCCCCGCGCGGCGGCCCGCTGACGACGATCGGCGACCTGAAGCTGCCGATGGCGGGCGAGCACAACGTGCTCAACGCGCTGGCCGCGATCGCCGTCGCCTGCGAGCTCGGCGTCTCGGATTCGAACATCCGCAAGGGCCTCGCCTCGTTCGCCGGCGTCAGGCGGCGGTTCACGCCGGCTGGCGAAGCGCGCGGGGTGCGGGTGATCGATGACTACGGCCACCATCCGGTGGAGATCGCCGCGGCGCTGAAGGCGGCGCGCGGGGCGACCAATGGGCGGGTCATCGCCGTCGTGCAACCGCACCGCTACACCCGGCTCGCCGCTCTGTTCGGCGAATTCTGCGCCTGCTTCAACGATGCCGACGTGGTGATCGTCGCCGACGTCTATCCCGCCGGGGAGGCGCCGATCGCGGGCGCCGACCGCGACGCCCTGGTCGAGGGTTTGCGCCGTTTTGGCCACCGGCGCGTCCTTTCGCTCGACGGACCGGAGGCGCTCGCCAGCCTCGTCGCCGACGAGGCGAGGGAAGGGGACCTTGTGGTCTGCCTCGGCGCCGGCGACATCACCGGCTGGGCGAACGCGCTGCCGGGCAGGTTGGCGGCGCTCGCGCCCTCATGAGCTGGCGCGACCGCCTGCCCGCAGCGCGCGGCAGGATCTCGCTCGACGAACCGCTCGCGCCCTTCACCTGGCTCCGCGTCGGCGGCCCCGCCGACGTCCTCTTCCTGCCGGCGGACGAGGCCGACCTCGCTGACTTTCTCGCGGGCCTGGATCGCGCGGTCCCGGTCACGCCGATCGGGGTCGGCTCGAACCTCCTGGTGCGAGACGGCGGCGTCGAGGGCGTCGTCGTCCGGCTCGGTCGCCCCTTCGCGCGCATCGAAGTCAGGGGCGACAGCGAAGTGTTCGCCGGCGCGGCGGCTCTCGACGCCAACGTCGCGCGTGAAGCGGCGAAGGCCGGGATCGGCGGGCTGGAGTTCTATCGCGGCGTGCCCGGCACGATCGGCGGCGCCTGCGTCATGAACGCCGGCTGCTACGGCGCCGAGACCAGGGACGTGCTGGTCGAGGCTCACGCCGTCACCCGCGAGGGCAAGCGGCTGGTGCTGTCGAACGCGGAGATGGACTTCGCCTACAGGACGTCGCAGGCGGCGGCGCGGCGCGCGTTGATCTTCACCGGCGCGCTCTTCCGTGGGCGTGCGGAGGCCTCGCAAGCCGTGCTGGCCCGCATGGAGGAGATCACCGCCCGGCGCGAGGCCACGCAGCCGATCCGCGAGAAGACCGGCGGCTCGACGTTCAAGAACCCGCCCGGCGACAGCGCCTGGCGCCTCGTCGATGCGGCCGGTTGGCGCGGCAGGCCGTTCGGCGCGGCGAAATTCTCCGAACAGCACGCCAACTTCCTGATCAACACCGGGGAAGCCGCGGCCGCCGACCTGGAAGGGCTCGGTGAGGCCGTGCGAGCCGACGTCAAGGCGAGCCTTGGGGTCGAGCTCGAGTGGGAGATCAAGCGGATCGGCCGCCCGGCCGCCGCAGCCCGCTAGCTTCCTGAACCCGAATTAACGCCTCTTCGGCCAGGCTTTCCTTTAGCTTCACGGCGATCGCCAACGAAGGTCCCGCCGAACCATGTCTGTCGCTGAGATCGCCGAGGTCCCGACGCTCGCCGGCACGGCGCCGCCGCCGGCTAAGCCCGCGGGGTTCTTCAGCCTGTTCAAGAAGCAGCCGCCGAACCAGTGGGAGACGCTGCCTGCGGCCCTCTACGAGCGGCCCGTCTACGAGATCAAATCCCCGTTCGGGGGCGGCGTCTTCGTCAGCGACCCGGACGGCGTGCGGCGCGTGCTGCTGGACAACGTCGCCAACTATCCGAAGACCGAGATGGAGAAGCGCTTCTTCACCGCCATGTTCGGCGAAGGGCTGCTCGGCATCGACGGCGACAAGTGGCGCTCGCATCGCAAGGTGATGGCGCCCGCGTTCGACCCGAGGAGCGTCCTTGCCTACGCCCCGGTGATGGCCGAGACCGCGGCCATCTTCGCCAAGCACTGGGACCAGCTGGGCGAGGCTGCCGAGGTCGATATCGCGGACGAGATGACAGCGCTGACGCTGCAGATCATCTGCAAGACGATGTTCTCGTCGGACGCGGAAGAGTTGATCGAACTCACCGGCAGCGCGCTCGAGCGCGCCACCGCCGGGCTGGAGTTCTCCATCCTCGATGTCCTGCCCATCATCGGGCGGATGCGGATGAAGGCGAAGCAGGACGAACTGCACCGCGACTTCTCGAAGATGGACGCCGCGATCTACCGCTTGATCGCCTCGCGCGAGAAGACGAAAGACGCCGCGCCAAAGGACCTGCTCACCCGGCTGGTCGCCGCGAAGGACCCCGAGAATGGCGCTGGGCTGAACGCCACCGAGGTCCGCGACGAGGTGCTGACCATCTTCATGGCTGGCCACGAGACCACGGCGGTGACCATGACCTGGGTCTGGTACCTGCTGTCGCAGCACCCAGGCGTCGTGGACAAACTGGAGGCCGAGCTCGACGCCCAGCTGGCCGGCCGCGCGCCCACGCTCGATGATCTGCCAAAGCTCGTCTACGCCCGCATGGTCATCGACGAGGCGATGCGCATCTACCCGCCGGCCCCCGGCATCTCCACCCGCATCGCGCTCAAGGACGACGAGATCTGCGGCGTGAAGATCAAGAAGGGGGCGCAGGTCGGCGTCGCGCCCTGGGTCATGCATCGGCACAAGAAGCTGTGGGACCATCCGGAGCGGTTCGATCCAGACCGCTTTGCGCCGGAGAAGGCCGTCGGCCGGCCGAGGTTCGCCTACATGCCGTTCGGCGGCGGTCCGCGCATCTGCATCGGCGCCGCGCTCGCCACCACCGAGGCGACCCTGATCCTGGCGACGCTCGCCCAGCGCTTCCGGCCGAAGCTTTCCCCCGGCCAGGACATCCAGCTGAAGGCGCGGATCACGCTGCGCCCGGTGAACGGGATGAAGATGATCCTGGAGCGCCGCCCCGCCGCCTAAGCGGGCGGACGCTACGCCAGGATGTTGAGCTGACCGGACGTCTGGCCGGGCGGCTGCTGTCCCGCCGGGGCTGACGCGGCCGCCGAACCAGGCGCTTGCACCGCCGCAGCGCCGTTGAGCTGGCTGAGGGCGCCGCCGAAGGTCACGGCCGGCGTACTCTGGGTGTTGGTCGGGCCCTGCGGGCCGCCCGTCTGGCCGGTCGCGGACGGCGGCGCCGGATCCGGGCTGTTGGGCGGATGCGCGGGATTGATCCCCTTCTGCGCCAGCGCAACGTCGCTGCAATTGAAGCAGACGTAGCCGTTCACGATCTGGAACGTTGACATCGCCGGCGGCCCTTCTGGTCGTCTTTCCCTCCTACGCGAACGGGCTTAACAGCGTCTTTCCGCCATCTTTCCGGGGAGTCGCGCGCCAGCCATGCCGGGGCGTCTCGAGGGCCACCACATCGCCGTCCTCATGGGCGGCATCTCCTCGGAGCGCGAGGTGTCGCTGGTCTCGGGCGCGGCTTGCGCCGACGCGCTCGAGCGGCTGGGCGCCAAGGTCAGCCGGGTCGACGCTGGACGCGACATCGCCCAAGTGCTCGTCGGTTTGCAGCCCGATGTCGTGTTCAACGCCCTGCACGGCGAGTGGGGCGAGGACGGTTGCGTCCAAGGCGTGCTGGAGACGCTCAAGCTGCCTTACACCCATTGCGGCGTGCTCGCCTCGGCGCTGGCCATGGACAAGGTCAAGGCCAAGGCGGTGATGGCTGCGGCGGGCGTCGCGGTGCCGGGCGGGGGGCTGTTCGACCGCCGCGAAGCGGCCAAGGCGCACGTGATGCCGCCGCCCTATGTCGTCAAGCCGAACGCCGAGGGCTCGTCGGTCGGGGTCTTCCTGGTGTTCGAAGGCGCGAATTCGCCGCCGACCGAGCTGATGTCGCCCAGCTGGAGCTTCGGCGAGGAGGTGCTGATCGAGCCGTACGTCGCCGGCTACGAGCTGGCGGTGGCGGTCATGGATGGAGAGGCTCTCACAGTTACCGAGATCATTCCGCGCACCGGCTTCTACGACTACGAGGCGAAGTATGGCGAGGATGGTTCGCGACATGTGGTCCCGGCGCGAATCCCGGAGGCGGCAAGGGATAAGGCCATGCGCATGGCCGCGCTCGCGCACGCCGCGCTTGGTTGCCGGGGCGTTACCCGCGCCGACCTTCGTTATGACGACGTTAACGACATTCTGGTCCTGTTGGAGGTCAACACCCAGCCCGGCATGACGCCCACTTCGCTCGTCCCCGAGCAGGCGGCGCATCGAGGCGTGGCGTTTGACGACTTGGTCGGCTGGATCGTGGAGGACGCCTATGGCCGCGGCGGTGCGAGGAGGGGCCCTTAGCCGCACAGCCGCCAGGGCGAAGCCTGCCCGCGCCAAAGCCAAGCCCGCCTCCCGTCGGTACGAACCGGCCAAGCTGGCCGCCGCCCGCAGCCTGGGGCTGATGCCGCTGACGGCGCTCAGCCTGGCTGCATTGCTCGGGCTGGGCGGCGCCGCCGCCGTGCTGGCCTCCGACCCGCGCGTCGAGCGGGCCCGGGAACAAGTCATAGCCAGCGTCGACCGTGGCTTCATCGCGCTCGGCTTCAAGGTCGCCGACGTCTCGGTCCAGGGCGCGACGCCGACCGCTGCGGCGGACGTGCTGAAGGCTGCGGGGCTCGCCAAGGGCGAGCCGATCCTGCACCTCGATCTCGCCGCCGTTCGTGGCCGCGTCGAGCGCGTCGGGTGGGTGAAGGACGCCAGGGTCGTCCGCCTGCTGCCGGACACCGTGGTCATCGCCATCACCCAGCGCAAGACGCTGGCGGTGTGGCAGCACGACGGCCGGAACCTCGTCATCGACGCGACCGGGCGGGCGATCCCGGAGGCCGACCCGGCGCAATTCCCCGCCCTGCCGCTCATCGTCGGCGACGGCGCCGACCAGGCCGCGCCCGCTTTCCTGCCGCTTGTCCAGGGGCGCCAGCGCCTGATGGACAAGCTCGACGCTGTCGTGCGGGTCGACGACCGGCGCTGGGACCTGCGCACCAAGGACGGCGCGATCATCCAGTTGCCGGCGGACGGCGCGGCGCACGCCCTGCAACAGCTCGACGCGCTGGACGCCCAGTCGCGCGTCCTCGACCTGGGCTTCTCCCGCATAGACCTGCGCGACCCCGACCTGGTCGCGGTGCGCCCGCGCGATGCGCCGGCCGCCAGTCAACCTGTGACCACGCCCGGCTAGCGTGGGTGCGATGCTCCAGGAGCCTGCATGATGTCCAAGCTTGAGGATCGGCGAGAAGCTCGCGAGGGGCTGAAGGCGCTGACCGTCCGCGCGCCCGTGGTCGCCGCGCTCGACCTCGGGGCGACCAAAGTCAGCTGCTTCGTCATGAAGCCGGGCGGCGTGAACCGCGAGCTGCGCACGCTGCAAACCGCGGGCGTCGGCTACGTGCAATCGCGTGGCGTGCGAGGCGGCTCGATCGTCAACATGGACGAGGCGACCGACGCCGTGGCGCAGGCGGTCGAGCGCGCCGAGACCGTGGCGGGAGTGAGCGTCCAGGGCGTGGCGGTCACCACGTCCGGCGGCCAGCTGGCCAGCCACAGACTCGCGTCCGAAATCTCGCTCGGCTCGCGCCCGATTGGCGACGCCGACCTGAGCCGCGCCATCTCGGCCGCGCTTGCCCAACTGAAGACGCCGGGCCGCCGGCCGATCCATCTGCTGCCCATCACCTGGTCGGTCGACGCGCACCGCGGCGTGCGCGATCCGCGCTCGATGTTCGGCAAGGTGCTGAGGCTAGACCTCCTGGTCGTGACGATCAGCGAGGCGATGTTCCAGATGCTGGGCTTCTGCATCGAGCGCGCGCATCTCGAGTTCCGCGGCGTCGTGGCCGCGCCGTTCGCCTCGGCTCTGGCGGCGCTCGAGGACGACGAGATGGACCTCGGCTGCATCTGCATCGACATGGGCGGCGGCTCGACTTCGGTCGCGGTCTTCGCCGGCGGCTCGCTCGTTCACATCGACAGCCTGGCGGTCGGCGGCCAGCACGTCACCGCCGACATCGCGCGCGGCCTTTCCACCTCGATCGCCGGCGCCGAGCGCATCAAGACCCTGCACGGGTCGGCGATCGCCTCGGCCAACGAGGATCGCGAGATGATCGAGGCGCCGCCGCGGGGCGACGACCCCGGCGCTGGGCCGGTCATCGCGCCGCGCTCGCTCCTGAAGGGGATCATCGCGCCGCGGGTGGAAGAGACGCTCGAGCTGCTGCGCGAGCGGCTGAAGACGGCCGGCGCGCCGGTCGAGCCCAGCGCCGGGATCGTTCTCACCGGGGGCGCGAGCCAGTTGGCGGGCGTGCGCGAGGTCGCCGTCAGAGTCTTCGACCGCCCCGCGCGTCTCGGCCGGCCCCGCCGCGTGCCCCACCTGGCCGACGCCGCGGCCGGTCCGGCCTTCTGCGCGGCGGCGGGCGTGCTGCACCGCGCGGCGTTCGGACCGCGCGAAGCGGTCACGCTGAAGGCTCTGACCAAGGGTCGCGCCAAGGCGAAGCCGCTCGATCCCAATGCTCCCGCGCTCGCCCGCGCGGCGGCGTGGCTGCGGGATAACCTTTAACGCTTTGACGGCTCGGCAAGGCGGCGAGGGCGTGGTGCAATTTCGTCGCACCGACCGCCAGCCGTCGCCCGCGATCGCTTGTGGGTCAACAAATCCTGCTGCGCGCCGGGGGCGCGAAACCCCGACTCAGCCTAAGGCCTTTAACTGGCGATTAAGGTTAGTCGGCGTTCCATCGCCGCTATCGATCGCGGACTCCGCGGGATGGGCGCCGTCACCCGCTCCGAGGGGTCCTTGAGGGGCTGGGAGTCCTTATGGCCATTCATCTTTCCGCGCCGCGCAGCACGGAGCTAAAACCCCGCATCGTCGTCTTCGGGGTGGGCGGCGCCGGCGGCAACGCCGTGAACAACATGATCGAGTCCGGGCTCGAAGGCGTCGAGTTCGTCGTCGCTAATACCGACGCGCAGCAGCTCGCCTTCGCCAAGACCGAGCTGCGCATTCAGCTTGGGGTGACGGTGACGCAGGGGCTGGGGGCCGGCGCGCACCCCGAGATCGGCATGTCGGCGGCCGAGGAATCCACGCCCGAGATCAGCGACCACCTCGACGGCGTGCACATGATCTTCATCACCGCCGGCATGGGCGGCGGCACGGGGACGGGCGCGGCCCCCATCATCGCCAAGACGGCGCGGGAGCGGGGGATCCTGACCGTCGGCGTGGTGACCAAGCCTTTCACGTTCGAAGGCCGCCATCGGATGCGGATCGCCGAAGCCGGCATCTCCGAGCTGCAGCGCTACGTCGACACCCTGATCGTCATTCCGAACCAGAACCTGTTCCGCATCGCCAACGAGCGCACGACCTTCGCCGAAGCCTTTTCGATGGCCGACCAGGTGCTGCACTCGGGCGTGCGCTCGATCACCGACCTCATGGTGTTGCCCGGGCTGATCAACCTCGACTTCGCCGACGTGCGCACGGTGATGACCGAGATGGGCAAGGCGATGATGGGCACCGGCGAGGCGTCCGGCGAAGACCGCGCCCTGGTCGCGGCCCAGAACGCCATCGCCAATCCGCTGCTCGACGAGGTGTCGCTGAAGGGCGCCCGCGCCGTCCTGGTCAACGTCACCGGCGGCGACGACATGACGCTGCTCGAGGTCGACGAGGCGGCGAACGCCATCTCCGAACAGGTCGACCCGGAAGCCAACATCATCTTCGGCGCCGCGCCGGATCCGTCCCTCAGCGGCAAGATCAGGGTCTCGGTCGTCGCCACCGGCATGGACGGCCAGGCGATCGCGGCGATCGAACCGAAGCCGCAGCGCGCCGCCCAGCCGATCGCCGCCGCCTCGACCTTCCGCGAGCCGGCGCCGGCCCCCATCGTCGAACGCGAGACGCCGCTCGTCGAGCCGGCGGTCGCCAGCATCGAGCCCGAGCCGATCAAAGCGCCCGAGCCGGTGTTCGCCCCGTCCTACGCGATCGAGGAAGAGACGCCGACCGCGCAGCCCGAGCCGCTTGTGGCCCTGGCCGCGCAGGCTGACCTCTATGAAGCCCCGCCGACCATGGTGGCCCCGGACCCGGAAACCGCGCCTGTGATCGTGGCGGAAGCGACTCCGGAGCCCGAGGTCCACGAAGAGCCGCTGTTCAAGGCGCGGCCGCTGCACGAGGAGCCGCGGCCGGCGAAGCCCGGGTTCCTCGGCCTCTTCGGGCCGCGCAACCGCAGTGAACCGCCGCCGCCTTTCCGCGACTATCGCAACGACCCCACGCCGGTCGTCCAGGCGCGCATGTCGGCAAGCGGCGGCGCCGCAGCGGCGGCGCAGCCGGCGGCCGAGGAGCACGAGGACGCGGGCGAGGATCTGGAGATCCCGTCCTTCCTGCGCCGCCTCGCGAACTAAGCGGGCTCTTCGGCAACAGTCGGACACCAAGCGTGAGTTGCCGCGCGCGCTCGCGCGGCCGAAAGCGCGGCTCTTGAGGATCCTTCAGCGACGGCGCGTGCCTAAATTCGAGCTTCGCCAGCGGACGCTTGCCCGCCCGGCGCCGATCGCCGGCGTCGGACTGCACAGCGGCGCGCAGGTGCGCGGCGCCATCCGTCCCGCGGCGGCCAACGCCGGAATCCGCTTCGTGCGCACCGACCTCGGCGGCGACAACGTCATCGCCGCGACGGCGGAGGCGGTCACCCAGACCCGCCTCGGCACCGTGATCGCCAACGGCGCCGGCGCGGAGGTTTCCACCGTCGAGCATCTGATGTCGGCGCTCGCCGGCCTTGGCGTCGACAATGCCACCATCGAGATCGACGGTCCCGAGGCGCCGATCTTCGATGGATCGTCGCAGGCCTTCGTCGAGCTGATCGACCAGGCCGGCCGCAGGCGCCAGAGCGCGCCGCGCGCCTACATCGAGATCCTGGAGGCCGTGGAGATCGCCGACGGCGACAAGCGCGCGGCGCTCGTTCCGTCCGCGGGTTTCGAGATGGCCTTCGAGATCGAATTCGCGAGCGCGGCCATCGGCGCGCAGCTGATCGATCTCGAGCTCGACGAAGCGGCCTATCGCCGCGACATCGCCCCCGCGCGAACCTTCGGGTTCCTGCACGAGGTCGAGGCCTTGAGGAAAATGGGTCTCGCCCGCGGCGGCACGATGGAAAACTGCCTGGTGATCGACGGCGAGGTCCTGCTCAATCCGGAGGGCCTCCGCTATCCGGACGAGTTCGTGCGCCACAAGGCCTTGGACGCGCTGGGCGACCTCTATCTCCTCGGCCACCCGCTGATCGGCCGCTACGAGAGCGTCCGCGGCGGCCACGAGCTCAACAACGCGCTCGCCCGCGCGCTCCTGGCGCGGCCCACCGCCTGGCGGCGGCGGGCGCTGGCGGACGACCTCGCCGCGGTCGACTGACCGGCGCGATGCGACGGGGCGCGCCGTTTGCGCCCCCGAACAGCTAGTGTAGAAGCCATCGGCGGTCTTCCGTTAACGTCGGCGCGGGGGCGTCTTGTTCGAGGTCAACGTCCGTGTTCGCTAACGTTCGGGTCCGCCCGTCGCTTGCTCTGGTGCTGATCGCAGCCGTCGCGTTGAGCGGCTGCAGTCTCCTGAACAAAAAGAAGAAGGAAGACACGACCTACGCCGAGCAGCCGGTCGAGCAGCTCTATACCGTCGGCGCCGGGCGCCTCGACGACCACCGCTGGAGCGAAGCGGTCACCTACTTCAAGGAAGTCGAGCGCCAGCACCCGTATTCGGAGTGGTCGCGGCGGGCGATCCTCATGGAGGCCTACGCCCACTACCAGAACAACGACTATTCGAGCGCCATCGGCGACGCCGATCGTTTCATCGAGCTCTACCCGGGCAATAGCTCGGCCGTCTACGCCTACTACCTGAAGGCGCAGTGCTACTTCGAGCAGATCCTCGACGTCGGCCGCGACCAGGGGGCGACGCAGCAGGCCCTGACCGCCGAGCGCGAGGTCGCCCGCCGCTTCCCCCACACGCCCTACGCCGCCGACGCGCGGGTCAAGATCGACATGATCAACGACCAGTTGGCCGGCAAGGAGATGACCATAGGCCGCTTCTACGAACAGAACGGCGACATGCTGGCGGCGGTCGGCCGCTTCAAGGCGGTGATCGACAAGTACCAGACCACCAGCCACACGCCGGAGGCGCTCGAGCGGCTGGTCGAGGCGTACCTGACGCTCGGCCTGATCGAGGAGGCGAAGGAGAACGCCGCGGTGCTCGGCTACAACTATCCGGGCAGCTACTGGTACGACCACGCCTATGCGCTGATGGTCTCAAAGGGCTTGCGGCCCGCGATCGAACCCAAGCACGGCCGCCGCGGCCTCTTGCACAACGCCAAGAGCTTCTTCGGGCCAATTCCGCCCGCCGACGAGCCGGCGCCGCCCCCGCCCGCCGCAGCCCTGTCCGCGCAGCCGCAGCCCGACGCTGCTTCGACGCAGCCGCAGTCGGGCGCCGCGTCCCCCGGACAGCCGCCGGCCGACGCTTCTTCCTCGACGCAGCCGCAGGCCGACGCCGGAACACCCACCGACGACCAGCAGAACCCGGCGCCGGCGAAAAAGAAGAAGAAGCACCACTGGTACACCCTCGGGCTCTAGAGCCCGGCGCGACGGCTCGGTTGAGCGGCGCCGCGTTTGCGGCGATCTTCCCGCTCGCATGCTGATCGGGCTCGCCATCCGCGACGTCGTTTTGATCGAAAGCCTCGACCTCGCCTTCGGGCCGGGTCTGACGGTGCTCACCGGCGAGACCGGGGCCGGCAAGTCGATCATCCTGGATGCGCTCGGTCTCGCCACCGGCGCGCGGGGCGACGCCGGCCTTGTCCGTCACGGCGCGGGGCAAGCGCAGGCGACGGCGATCTTTACGCTCGCCGGTGACCACCCGGCCTGGGCCTATCTCGCCGAGAAGGGCCTGGCGGAGGCGCCGGACGACGACCTCGTGCTTCGCCGCCAGCTCTCCGCCGATGGCCGGAGCCGCGCCTTCGTCAACGACCAGCCGACCAGCATCGGGGTGCTGCGCGATCTGGGGGGCATGCTGCTCGAGGTGCACGGTCAGCACGAGACGGTCGGACTGCTCGATTCCCGCACGCACCGCTCGCTGCTCGACGTCTCGGGCGGCCTCAAGGCCGAGGCGGCCGCCGCTCTGGAGACCTGGAGCGGCTGGCGGGCCGCGCGCGAGCGGGTGGAGCAGCTCGCCGAAGCCGCCCTGGGCGCCGCCGCCGAGGCCGACGAGCTCACCGCCCGCCTCGCGGAGCTCGACCGACTGGCTCCGCTCGAGGGGGAGGAGGCTGAGCTTGCCGAGCGCCGGGCGCTGCTCGGCGCGGCCGAGAAGGCGCTCGCGGAGATCAACGCCGCCCGCGAGGGTCTGAGCGACAATCTGCTCGGCCGCATCGCGCAGGCACTTCGCGCGCTGGAGCGGGGGCGGGAGCGGGCGCTGGCGGCCGGCGTCAGCGCCGAGGGGGCCGCAGGGTCAAAGCTCGCAGAGGCGGCCGCCGCCGTCGACCGCGCGCTCGTGGAAGCCACCGAAGCGTCGGCCGCCGTCGATTTCGCCGCCCAGGCGTTCGAGTTCGAGCCCGACGAACTCGAGCGAACCGAGGAGCGCCTCTTCGCGCTCCGCGCCGCGGCGCGCAAGCTGGGCGTGAGCGTCGAGGAGCTGCCGGCCAGGCGCGCCGCCATCGCCGAGACGCTCCGCCTTGCGGAAACGAGCCAGGATGCGCTCGCCGCCGCCGAGGCCAGGGCGACGGAGGCGCGAGAGCGATATCGCGCCGCCGCCGCGGCGCTCAGCGCCGCCCGCCGCGCCGCCGGCGACCGGCTGGCCGCGGCCGTCGCCGCCGAGCTCGCGCCGCTCAAGCTCGAGAAGGCGCGGTTTCGCGTCGCGGTCGAGCCGCTGCCCGAGGAGCGCGCCGGCCCCTCCGGCGCCGACCGCGTGGCGTTCGAGATCGCCACCATCCCGGGCGCTCCGTTTGCGCCGCTCAGCGATATCGCCTCCGGCGGCGAGCTGGCGCGCTTTGCCTTGGCGTTGAAGGCCACCCTGGCCGACCACGGCGGGGGCGCCCAGCCACTGATGATCTTCGACGAGGTCGACCAGGGCGTGGGAGGCGCGGTCGCCGACGCCGTCGGCCTTCGGCTCAAGCGGCTCGCGGCCAGCGCCCAGGTGGTGGTCGTCACCCATTCGCCGCAGGTGGCGGCGCGCGCCGACGCCCACTGGCGCGTGCTCAAGCGCGGCGATGCGGACCGGGTGGCCGCGGCGGTCGAGACGCTGAACGACGCCGAGCGCGAGGAGGAGATCGCCCGCATGCTCTCCGGCGCTGCCACCACCGACGCCGCCCGCGCTGCGGCCCGGGCGCTGATGACAGGGTGAACCAACAGATGCCGAAACCTGTCGAAGCGTTGAGCGAGGCCGAGGCGGTCGAGGAGCTGACCGCCCTCGCCGACGAGATTGCACAGCACGACATCCGCTATCACCGCGAAGACGCGCCGACGATTTCCGACGCGGCCTACGACGCGCTCAAGCGGCGGAACGGCGAGATCGAAGCCCGCTTTCCGCACCTGATCCGCGAGAACTCGCCCTCGCTCCGCGTCGGCGCGGCGCGCTCGGAAGCGTTTGCGCCGGTCGAGCACCGCGTGCCGATGCTCTCGCTCGACAACGCGTTTTCGAACGAGGACGCGGTCGAGTTTGACGCCCGGGTGCGCCGGTTCCTGCGCCTCGGCGATGAGACCGTCGGCTACACCGCCGAGCCGAAGATCGACGGGCTCTCGGCGTCGCTGCTCTACGAGAACGGGGTTCTCGTGCGCGGCGCGACCCGCGGCGACGGGCGCGTCGGCGAGGACGTGACCGCCAACCTGAAGACGATCGGCGAGATCCCGCATCGCCTGCGCGGCAAGGGCTGGCCGGACAGCATCGAGGTGCGCGGCGAGGTCTATTTCGGCCATGCCGACTTCGCGGCGCTGACCGCCGCCGCCGCCGCCGCTGGACAGCGCACCTACGTCAATCCCAGGAACGCCGCAGCGGGTTCGCTCCGCCAGATCGACCCTTCGGTCACCGCCCAGCGCTCGTTGCGCTTCTTCGCCTACGCCTGGGGCTCGCTCAGCGCCCCTTTCGCCGACACGCAGTGGAACGCGCTGCAGGCGCTCAGGGACTGGGGCTTCCAGGTCACGCCGCAGGCCGCGCGGGTAGAGAACGCCGAGGGCCTGCTCGCCGCCTATGCGCGGATGGAGACCGAGCGGCCGCATCTGACGTTCGACATCGACGGTGTCGTCTACAAGGTCGACCGCCTGGACTGGCAGGCCCGGCTGGGCTTCGTTTCCCGCTCGCCGCGCTGGGCGATCGCCCGCAAGTTCCCGGCCGAGCAGGCGCGCACGATCCTCGAGGCGATCGACATCCAGGTCGGCCGCACGGGCGCGGTGACGCCCGTCGCCCGCCTGCATCCGATCACCGTCGGCGGGGTGGTGGTCGAGAACGCCACGCTGCACAACGCCGACGAGATCGCCCGCAAGGATGTCCGCATCGGCGATACGGTGATCATCCAGCGCGCCGGCGACGTCATCCCGCAGATCGTCGGCGTGATCGAGAGCGAGCGGCCCAAGGGCGCCAAGCCGTTCGAATTCCCCACCCATTGCCCCTGTCCGCTGCACACCCCTCTGGCGCGCGAGACCACCGCCTCGGGCGCCGAGACGGTGGTGCGGCGGTGCACGGGCGAGTTCGCCTGTCCCTTCCAGCGGGTCGAGCACCTCAAGCACTTCGTCTCGCGCCGCGCCTTCGACATCGAGGGGCTGGGCGACAAGCAGCTGCAGGCCTTCTTCGACGAGGGGCTGATCAAGGAGCCGGCCGACATCTTCCGCTTCGGCCGCAACGCCGAGGCCCTGGCCGCATTGCGCGAACGCGAGGGCTACGGCGAGACCTCGGTCAGGAATCTCGAGCGGTCGATCGAGACCCGGCGGCGGATCCCACTCGACCGGTTCATCTACGGCCTAGGCATCCGCCACATCGGCGAGACGACGGCGGTCGTTCTGGCGCGCGGCTACCTCACCGCGACAGCGTTTCTGCAAGCGATGGACCGCGTCGCCGAGCGCGACCCAGAGGCCTGCGCCGAGCTCGACGCGCTCGACCAGATCGGCGGCGCGGTGATCGATGCGGCGGCCGCCTTCTTCGCCGAAGATCATAATCGCCAGATGGTCGCCAACCTGGTCGCCGAGCTCGACATTCTCGACGCCGAGGCGCCGAAGACCGACACCGCCGTCGCCGGCAAAACCGTGGTGTTCACCGGCTCGCTGGAGCGACTGACCCGCGACGAGGCGAAGGCGCAGGCCGAGGCGCTGGGCGCCAAGGTCGCCTCCTCCGTTTCCAAGAAGACCGATCTCGTGGTCGCTGGCCCCGGCGCCGGCTCGAAGCTGAAAACCGCCGCCGAGCTCGGCATCCAGGTGCTGACCGAGGAAGAGTGGCTGGCGTTGGCGACCGCCGGGTAGACGCTCGCGGACGCGCGGGCCGACGCGCGCAGGGTAAGCCGCGCGGAGCGTCCGTTAGGCTTTCGCTGAACCCGCCCCCTTGGCGCGTTCGCTACGCCGTCGCCGGCTCCTTCGCTGCGGCGTCGAAGAAGTTGCCGGAGTCGATGCGGATCGTCTCTTCGCCGGGCGTGAAGCAGACGCCGATGGGGTCGCCGCCGTCCTGCACAAGCTTGATCTGCTCCAGCAGCTTGCGGCGCAGCATGCCGATGCCGATGTCGCTGCGCACGAGATGCTCCTCCGAATGGAAGGTGATCTCGCCCTGGCCCCACTGCGCCTCGAAGTCGCCGGGATAGTCCTGGTGCTCCTCTTCCGTCAGGTCGCACCAGGCGCGGCCATCCGGCGTCAGCGGAATGCCGAAGCCCGCGCCGCCGCGTGCGTTCTTCTTTCGTACGGTGACGATGAAGTGGATGAAGTGGGTGTCGTCGATCGGCAGATGCCAGAAGACGTTGGGCGCGCGTCCCTCCGCCAGCGCCACCGACGGCACCGCCGCCATATGCGGCAGCATGGCGACGCTGGTCCGGACCATCGAGCGCCCGTCCGGAAGATCGCGGTAGGCGTGGTAGACGGTCCCCAGCGGATGGTCCTCGAACTTCACCCTGGGCATCACCTTGAAGCCCTCGGCGAACTGCGCGCCCGAGAAGGTCGAATGCAGGACGTACACATGGAACGGGTCCATGATGTTCTCGAACACCTGCAGCCAGTTGTATGGCACGTAGTCGGTGCGGCTGTTCATGCGGCTGTCGCCGTAGCCGAGGCCGGCGCCGCCCGAGGCGACCAGCTCCTCGTCCGGCCCGAGCTCTTCCAGGATGTCGAACTTGGGTAGGAGCGGCATGCGCTCCGGCGGACCCATGTAGGCGAAGACGAGCCCGTAGCGCTCCTCGACCGGGTACCATGGCTGGCGGTGGTTGGCGCGCGCGATGCCGCCTTCCGGCTCGCAAGGCTGCTCCAGGCAGTTGCCTTCCACGTCGAACAGCCAGCCGTGGTAGCAGCAGCGGATGCCGCGCTCCTCGACGTGGCCGAAGTAGAGGGTCGTGCCGCGGTGCATGCAACGCGGATAGAGCAGGCCCGGCCGGCCGGCCCCGTCGCGGAACAGGATCAGGTCCTCGCCCAGAACCCGCACCTTGCGCGGCCGCGCCGTCGCTTCGATCGAGCGCGCCACCGGCTGCCAGAAGCGGCGCATATACTCGCCGCAGGGCGTGCCCGGTCCGACCCGCACCAGGGTCTCGTTGAAGGACTGCGCCTCGCGGCCGTACGCCGTGCCCTCCGGCCTCGACCGCGGCTGAATGACGGTGTGCTGGGTCATGGGGGATCGCCTCCTCGCCTGCGGCGCCTTGCCGGGCGAGACTAGGCCCATCGCGAAGGCGGTTACAATCGGCTCGCGGGCTTGCATCCAACAGCGCCGCTGGCGGCGACTAAGCTCACAGAAGAGGGGGGCGTCATCGCCCTCCGTTGCGAGGAGCAGAGACCCCGGTGTTCATCAATTGGGATTGGAACAAGGACTGGTGGCTGATCATCATCATCGCCGTGCTCGCGGTGCCGGTCATCAACGCCATCTTCGAGCCGTGGCGGCACTATCTGCGCTACCGGCGGCAGAAGGACGCGATCGACGTGCTGAAGGTCTACGCGGCGCAGAATCGCGAGCCGCCGCCCGAGGTGCTCGATGCGCTGCGCGGCCGCTGGATCTGGCGCGGCGCCGGCCGCACGGCGCGCAACGTCGCCGAAAATGTCACCGCCAACGTGACGGCGTCGGTCGGCCCGAGCCGGGGCGACAGGTGGGACCGGCGCTGGGACCGCTGGGAGCGGCGGATCGAGCTCCGCGCGGCCGGCGAGCCGTGGCGGCGTTGGAACTGGGCGATCTTCACCGGCGCCGTGACGGTCGGCTTCGGCTATGCCTGGCGCTATGCCCACGCCAACAACGACACCTTCCTGATCATCGCCATCGTCGCCGGCGCGTTGACCGTCGCGGGCGTGCTCTCGGCGCTGGTCGCGACCTTCTGGCGCGCCAGCTGAGCTCGCCCCAACCGGACACCGAGCTCATCGCCGCCGCCCGGTTGGGCTCGCCGGGCGCGTTCCGCGAGCTCGTGGCCATGCACCAGCAGGCGGTGCGCAGCTTCCTGCGCCGGGCGCTCGACAATGCCGATGACGCCGACGACGTCGCCCAGGAGACCTTCCTTGCCGCTTGGTCCCGGCTCTGGCGCTACCGCGGCGAAGCATCGTTCCGCTCCTGGCTGTGCGCGATCGCCTGGAACAAAGCCCAGTCGCTGCTGCGATCGCGCGGGCGGGCGCGGCGGCGCGAGGCGGCAGTGGAAGGGCCTCGGTCGGACGGGGTGTGCGCCGACGCCCGGCTCGATCTCGACCGCGCGTTCAAGTCGCTGAAGCCCGACGAGCGGGCGGCGGTGGCGCTCTGCCTGGCCGCCGACTTCAGCCACGCCGAGGCGGCCGAGGCGCTTCGCCTGCCGCTCGGGACCGTCAAGTCGCATGTGCAACGGGGCCGCGCTAAGCTGCTCCATGTTCTCGGAGAGGCCACCGATGAGTGACGCCGAAGACAAGCTCGCCGCCTACTTCGCCGAGAGCCGGGCGCCGTCGCGCGACATGGTGTTCGAGCTGACCGTCGCGCAGGCGATCGCGCGCCGGCGGCTGATGATCGACGCGGCGCAGTATGCGGCCGGCGGGGTCATCGTCGCGGCGCTCGCGGCCGCCGCCGGCCCCAGCCTGCTCGCCGGCGCTCCGCAGCTGCTCGCCACCATGAACGCCGCCGGCCCTGCGCTGGCCGTCGTCGCCGCGCTGGGCGCGGCCCTGGTGTGGCTGGGCAGAAGGGGAGAGGAGGAGGCTTAGGGACCCAAGTACGGTTCCCTTCTCCCACTTGGCGGAGAAGGGAATCTAGAGGGGCGCGCAGGCCTCTTTCAGCCACGCCGCGGTGTCCGCTGGCACTAGCGGGCCGATCACCTTCAGCACCCGCGCGTGATAGGCGTTGAGCTGGGCGAGCTCCTCGGCGGTCAGGAGGCTGGTCTCCACCAGGCGCCGGTCGATGGGCGCAAGGGTGAGCGTCTCGAAGCCGAGCATCGGGCGCTCGCCGCCGTCGATATCGGCCGGCTCGGTGACCACCTGCAGGTTCTCGATGCGGATGCCGTACGCGTTCGTCTTGTAGTAGCCAGGCTCGTTGGAGACGATCATGCCCGGCTCCAGCGCCACGCTGTTCGGGACCTTGGAGATCCGCTGCGGCCCCTCGTGCACGCCGAGATAGCTGCCGACGCCGTGGCCGGTGCCATGATCGTAGTCCAGCCCGGCCGCCCACAGCGGCGCCCGGGCCAAGGCGTCCAGCGCCGAGCCGGTCGTCCCGGCCGGGAAGCGGACGCGCGCGAGCGCCAGATGTCCCTTGAGCACACGCGTGAAGCGGTCGCGCATCTCGGGGGTGGGCTCGCCGACCGCGATCGTGCGGGTGACGTCCGTGGTCCCGTCCAGGTACTGGGCGCCGGAGTCGACCAAGAGCAGCGAGCCCGCCTCCAGGGCCTTGGCGAGCCGATGCGTCGGGCGGTAGTGCACGATCGCGCCGTTCGACGCGGCGCCGGCGATGGTGTCGAACGAGAGGTCCTTCAGCGCCCCCGTCTGCTCGCGGAACCCCTCGAGCTTGCGCACCACCTCGAGCTCGCTCGGCAGCCCGGTCTGCGCCTCGGTGGACGCCCACTGAAGGAAGCGCGTCAGCGCCGCGCCGTCGCGGACGTGGGCGCGGCGCGCGCCCTCGACCTCGACCGCGTTCTTGCGCGAACGGGGAAGCGCGGTCGGGTCGCTGGCGCGGACGATCTCCGCGCCGGCGGCTTTCAGCGTCTCGAAGTACCAGGCCGACGACAGCGCCGGATCGACCA
>DATGIN010000255.1:0-9382 GCA_035295705.1 Caulobacteraceae bacterium | reverse complement strand
GAGGTTGTCTTTCAGCTGCTGCTCGGTCTTCGGCCCGATGATCGGCGCCACGACGCCCGGCCGCGACAGGTTCCAGGCCAGAGCGACCGCGATCGGCGAGGTGTTGAGCTGGCGCGCTTCCTCGAGCACCACCGAGACGATGGCGTGGTTGCGCTCGTTCAGCGAGCGCGTCCGCCAGACGCTCTGGAACGGGCCCGGAGCGGCGAAGCGGGTGCCTTCCTGCGGCTCCTCGCCCGGCTTGTACTTGCCGGTGAGCATGCCGCCAGCCAGCGGGCTCCAGGGGATCACGCCCAGCCCGAACCGGTTACAGGCGGGCAGGATTTCCACCTCGATGTCGCGGCTGAGGATGCTGTACTGCGGCTGCAAGCTGACCAGCGGCTCCCAGCCCCTGGCGTCGATGACGAGGCAGGCCTCGACGATCTGCGAGGCGGTCCAGTTGGAAACGCCGATGTAGCAGACCTTGCCCTGCCTGACGAGATCGTTCAGTGTGCTGAGCGTCTCCTCGAGCGGCGTCGCCTCGTCGTAGCGATGCATCTGGTAGAGGTCGATGTAGTCCGTCCCCAACCGTCGCAGGCTGTCCTCGCAGGCCTTCATCACGTGCTTGCGGCTGGAGCCGGAGTCGAACGGGCCAGGACCCAGCGGCGAGGAGGCCTTGGTCGCGATGACGACGGAATCGCGCCGGTCCTTCACCGCCTTGCCGACGATCGTCTCAGACCTCGTGCCCGAGTAGACGTTCGCGGTGTCGATGAAATTGTGGCCGGCGTTGAGGTAGGCGTGGATGACGCCGATCGAGGTCTGCTCGTCGCAGCCGAACTGCTCGTTGCCGAAATTCATCGCCCCGAGGCACAGCGGCGAAACCCGCAACCCCGACCGACCCAGATTGCGCAGACCCTGTGACGCCATGTTCGCCTCTCTCGTTGCTGACCGGCGTTTGCGCCGGGCGGCCGTCGTCGCGCAAGCCATGAAGCGCAAGGGCGGTGATTATTTGGGCATTGGGGGCGGACGGGCGGCGGCTAGGCGACCGCGTCGACCGCCACCCTGGCCGGGTCGTAGCTGAGGATGGGGGCGAGCCAGCGCTCGGCGGTCGTCACGTCCCAGCCCTTGCGGCGGGCGTAGTCCTCGATCTGGTCGCGGTCGATGCGGCCGACGCCGAAGTAGTGGGCCTGCGGGTGCGAGAAGTAGATGCCGGAGACCGACGACGGCGGCGTCATGGCGAAGCTTTCGGTCAGCGCCATGCCGGCGTTGCGCCCGGCGTCGAGCAGGCGAAAGAGCGTCGCCTTCTCCGTGTGATCGGGCTGCGCGGGGTACCCGGGGGCGGGGCGGATGCCCTGGAACTTCTCCCCCAGCATGAAGGCCAGGTCGAACGGCTCGTCGGGGGCGAAACCCCAGAGCTCGGTGCGCACCCGGTAGTGCAGCGCCTCGGCGAACGCCTCGCCGAAGCGGGTCGCGAGCGCCGAGGAGAGGATGGCCGAATAGTCGTCGCGCGCCGCCTTGAAGCGGTCGGCAAGCTCGACCTCGCCGATGCCGCCGGTGACCGCGAAGGCCCCGACGTAGTCGTCGCCGGCGCCGATCGGGGCGACGAAGTCGGCCAGCGCGACGTTCGCGCGGCCCTCGCTCTTCGGCATCTGCTGGCGCAGCGTGAACAGGCGGGCGAGCTCTCTCGAGCGGCTCTCGTCCGTATAAAGAACGATGTCGTCCCCGTCGGCGTTCGCGGGCCAGAGGCCGACGACGCCGCGCGCCGCGAGCAGGCGCTCGTCGATGATGCGCTCGAGCAGCGCCTGGGCGTCGGCGTAGAGCTCGCGCGCGGCGGCGCCCGCCTTCTCGTCGCTGAGGATGTCGGGGAACGGTCCGACCAGCTCCCAGCTCGAGAAGAACTGCGACCAGTCGAAGAAGCGCGTGAGCTCGCGAAGGTCGTACGGCCCGAACGCCCGGGTCCCGATGAAGCTGGGCTTGGGCGGCGTATAGGCGGCCCAGTCGATCGGATAGCGCGCCGCCCGGGCCACGGCGATCGGCGTCCGCGTCTTCGCCTCCTGGCCGCGGGCGAACTGCTCGCGGATGCGGACGTACTCGGCGCGAGTCTCGGCCTCGACCTTCGGCCGCTCGCTCGGCGAGATCAGGCTGGCGACCACGCCCACCGCGCGGCTGGCGTCGGTGACATAGGTGGTCGAGCCGGCGCGGTAGGCCGGCTCGATCTTGACCGCCGTGTGGGTGCGGCTGGTGGTGGCGCCGCCGATCAGGAGCGGGATGGTGAAGCCGCGCCGCTGCATCTCGCCGGCCACGAACACCATCTCGTCCAGCGACGGCGTGATCAGCCCGGAGAGGCCGACGATATCGACCTTGTGCGCCACCGCCTCCTCGAGGATGCGGTCGGCCGGCACCATGACGCCGAGGTCGATGACCTCGTAGTTGTTACACTGAAGAACCACGCCGACGATGTTCTTGCCGATGTCGTGCACGTCGCCCTTGACGGTCGCCATCAGGATCTTGCCGGCCGCCTCGTGCCCGCCGTCCTTCTCGGCCTCCATGAACGGCAGGAGGTAGGCGACCGCCTGTTTCATCACCCGAGCCGACTTCACCACCTGCGGCAGGAACATGCGGCCGGAGCCGAACAGATCGCCGACGACGTTCATGCCGTCCATCAACGGGCCCTCGATCACCGAGAGCGGGCGCTCGACGGCGAGCCTGGCCTCCTCGGTGTCGGCCTCGATGAACTCGGTGATGCCGTGCACCAGCGCGTGCTTCAGCCGCTCGCTCACCGGCGCGTCCCGCCACGCGAGATCCACCGCGCGGTCCGCCCCCTTCCCGGCCTTCGCGTAGCGCGGCGCGATCTCGACCAGGTGCTCGGTGGGATTGCGGTTGTGCCTGGGGCGCCGGTTGAGGATCACGTCCTCGACCGCCTCCCTGAGCTCCGGGTCGATGTCGTCGTAGACCGGCAGCTCGCCGGCGTTGACGATCCCCATGTCCATGCCGGCGGCGATGGCGTGGTAGAGGAAGACCGAGTGGATCGCCTGGCGCACCGGCTCGTTGCCGCGGAAGCTGAAGGAGACGTTGGAGACGCCGCCGGAAACCCGCGCGTAGGGCAGCGTCGCCTTGATCGCGCGCGTCGCCTCGATGAAGTCGACGGCGTAGTTGTCGTGCTCCTCCATCCCCGTGGCGATCGCGAAGATGTTCGGGTCGAAGATGATGTCCTCGGCCGGAAAGCCGACCTTCTCCGTCAACAGATGATAGGCGCGGGTGCAGATCTCGACCTTGCGGGCGGCGGTGTCGGCCTGGCCGGTCTCATCGAACGCCATGACGACCGCGGCGGCGCCGTAGCGGAGACATTCGCTGGCGTGTTCGAGGAACGCAGCCTCGCCTTCCTTGAGCGAGATCGAGTTCACGATCGCCTTGCCCTGCACGCACTTCAGGCCCGCTTCGATCACCTCCCACTTCGAGGAGTCGACCATGATCGGGACGCGGGCGATGTCCGGTTCTGCCGCGATCAGGTTCAGGAAGGTCGTCATGGCCTTCGCCGAATCCAGCAGCCCCTCGTCCATGTTGACGTCGAGCACCTGGGCGCCGGCCTCGACCTGACCGCGCGCGACGGAGAGCGCGGCCGCATAGTCGCCGTCGGCGATCAGCCGCCGAAATCGCGCCGACCCGGTGACGTTCGTGCGCTCGCCGATGTTGATGAACAGAGGCCGGGTCACGCCAGTTCGAAGGGTTCCAGCCCCGCCAATCGCAGCGCTTTCTCCCGATGCGGGATCGGCCGCGGCGGCACGCCTTCCACCGCGTGGGCGACCTGGCGGATGTGCTCCGGCGTCGTGCCGCAACACCCGCCCAGGATGTTGACCAGGCCGCTTTGCGCCCACTCGCTCAGCATCCCGCAGGTCGCTTCCGGGGTCTCGTCGTACTGGCCCATGGCGTTGGGCAGGCCGGCGTTCGGATAGGCGGCGACCAGCGTGTCGGCGATGCGCGCGAGCTCGGCGATATAGGGCCGCATCAGTTCGGCGCCGAGCGCGCAGTTGAGGCCGACCGCGAACGGCCGCGCGTGACGGACGGAGTTCCAGAAGGCTTCGACCGTCTGGCCCGACAGCGTCCTGCCCGAGCGGTCGGTGATCGTGCCCGAGATCCAGATCGGCAGCGGCTCGAGGCCCTCGTCCGCCAAGTCCAGGATCGCCTTGATCGCCGCCTTGCAGTTCAGCGTATCCGTGATCGTCTCGATCAAAAAAAGGTCGACGCCGCCCTCGTGCAGGGCGCGAGCCTGGGCATTGTAGGCCGCGTAAACCTGGTCGAACGTCACCGAGCGCGCGCCGGGATCGTTCACGTCGGCCGACATGGAGAGCAGGCGGTTGAGCGGGCCCATGGAGCCGGCCACGAACCGCGGCTTGTCCGGCGTTTTCGCCGTCCAGCGGTCGGCGGCCGCGCGCGCGAGCCGGGCCCCGCCCAGGTTCATCGCTTCGACGGCGCCCTCGAGTCCATAGTCGGCCTGGGAGATGGTGGTCGCGGTGAAGGTGTTGGTGGTCGCTATGTCGGCGCCCGCCTCGAAATAGAGGTCGTGCAGCTCGGAGACGATGTCCGGCTGGGTGATGCACAACAGGTCGGGGTCGCCCCTGACCGCGGTCGGGTGGTCCTTGAACGCCTCGCCGCGGAACTCGGCCTCCGAGAGGCCCCGCCCCTGCAGCAGCACCCCCCACGACCCGTCGAGCACGAGGATGCGCTCCCGCGCGGCGGCCTGCAGAGCGGCGAACGTTTCGGTCCGGCTCATTGCAGCGCCTCCCGCGCGCCCAGCACCCGGCAGATGGCGTAGGTCAGCTCGGCCCGGTTCATGGTGTAGAAGTGGATGTCGCCATAGCCCTCCTCCGCGAGGCGCGCACACATCTCGGCCGCGACCGCACAGGCGATCAGCTGGCGGGTGGCCGGGTCGTCGTCGAGCCCCTCGAACAGGGCGCCCAGCCAGTCGGGCAGCGGAATCCCCGACTTGCCGGCCATGGATTGCAGGCCCTTGAAGTTCGAGACCGGCATGATGCCCGGCAGGATCGGAATGCCGACGCCGGCCTTGCGCACCTGGTCGGTGAACCGCAGGAATGCGTCGATATCGAAGAAGAACTGGCTGATCGCCCGCGTGGCGCCCGCGTCGACCTTGGCCTTGAGCACGTCGATGTCGTGTTCGAGGGACGGGCTTTCGGGATGTTTCTGCGGGTAGAGGCTGACGCTTATCTCGAACGGCGCGATCCGGGCGATGCCGGCGGTAAGCTCGGTCGCATTGCGGTAGCCGTCGGCGCGCGGCTCGTAGCGCCCGCCGATCGATCCTGGCGGATCTCCGCGCAGCGCGACGATGTGGCGGATGCCCGCCTCCCAGTAGCCGCGCACCACCTGTTCCACGTCGGAGCGGCTCGCCTCGACGCACGTCAGGTGAGCGGCCGCCTTGAGCGAGGTTTCCTCCTGGATGCGCCGCACGGTGCGATGGGTGCGCTCGCGGGTCGAGCCGCCGGCGCCGTACGTGACGGAGACGAAGCTCGGCTCGAGCGGCGCGAGCCGGCCGATGCAGGCCCAGAGAGTCTCCTCCATCGCCGGGGACTTGGGCGGCGAAAACTCGAACGAGATGCCGAGCGGGCGAACCTTGCGCCGCGCGAGCCGCTCGCCGGCGCGCGCCACCGGTCCAAGCGCGCTCTCGATCTTCGCAACCGCCGCTGTCATGCCGCGCTCCTGGCTTCGGCGGCGCCCGGCCTCGCCGCCCAGATCTTGACCGTGAGCCCGCGCTCGTCGGCGGGCGGAAGACTGATCGGCGCCGCGGCGGCAAGGCCCGCAGCGCCCAGCCACCGTTCCATCTCCTCGTCCGAGAAGCCGAGGCGGCGGTGCTGGTGCGCCTCGCGCAGGTATTCCAGGCTGTGCGGCGCGAAGTCGACGATGAGCACCCGGCCATCCGGGGCTGTGATGCGGCCGGCCTCGGCGATCGCCGCCGCCGGATCGTTGAGGTAGTGCAGCACCTGGTGGATGACGACGAGGTCGGCCCAGCCGTTCGGCAGGTGGGTGGCGAAGACGTCGCCGTGGCGCAGCTCGCAGTGCTCGAGCCCGGCGTCGGTCGTCGTTTGCCGCGCGATGTTGAGCATCTGCTGCGACAGATCGAGCCCCAGCGCCGCGTTGGCGTCGCGCGCCAGAAGGCGAAGCATGCGCCCCGAGCCGGTCCCGAGGTCGACGACCCGGCGGAACGGCCCCTTGCCGGCCGCCGCGAGGATCGCGGCCTCGACGTCGGCCTCGGAGACATAGAGCGAGCGCAGCTCCTCCCACCGCTCGGCGTTCTGCGCGAAGTAGTCCGCGGCGGCCTTCGCGCGCTCCGCGCGAACGTTCTCGAGCGCGGCGGCGTCCCGCGCGACGGTCGCATCGTCGGCGTGAACGAGGGCGAGCGTCTGATCGACGAAGGCGCGCTCCGGCGCATCGCCCGCCAGGCGGTAGAACACCCAGGCCCCGTCCGGGAAACGCTCGACCAGCCCCGCGGCCACGAGCAACTTCAAGTGGCGCGATACGCGCGGCTGGCTCTGCCCGAGCACGCGGGTAAGCTCCGCCACCGCCAGCTCCTCGCGCGCCAGGAGCGCCAGGATGCGGAACCGGGTCGGCTCGCCGGCGGCGCGCAGCAGTTCGACGATCTGGCTCGAACGCAAGGGCATCCCGACATATAAACATATCCTTATATCACAAGTCAATCGGAAGCGGTCCGGGCGTCCGCTACCGCGCTGCGCAAGGCCGATTTTACAAGCGTTGCCGCAACCGGACGCTGACTTGGCGGTTAAGCGCTTGGTCGACAACCGTCGCCATCCCAGTCGAGGGAGGACACTCCTCATGAAAATGTTGCTTATCTGCGGCGCGGCCGCGGTCGCCCTGACCGCGACGACCACGCAAGCCGCGACCCGCCACCACGCGCGCCACCACCATAACGGAACGATGGCGAGCGCCGGCGTCTACGCCGAGCCGAAGAGCCCGATCGCCTACAACCAGCTCGCCGCCTACCTGAAGGCGTCGCCGCGCTCGCGCGCCGGCAAGGACTGGAGCGGCGGGATGATGGCCGCGACGACCGGCGCCAACGTGAATGCGAACGCCACCGAAGCGGCTCCGAGCACGCCAGGGACCACCCCGACGCCGCCGGCTGCGACGGACAATACGAACAGCTACGCCGCACCGAACGACGCGGCTGGCGCGAACGCCAACGGCGGCGCGGGGCCCGGCATGACCGACCAGACTCCGGGAACGGCGGCGACTCCGCCGACGCAGTCGCCGGACGTGAGCAATGCGCCCCAACAGCCGCCGCTCAACGCGGCTCCGAGCGACACCAACGCGCAGCCCCCGGCCTCGAACGCGCCGGCGACAACGCAGTCGCAGCAGCCGCAGCCCGGCGGACCGCAATAGGCCGCTGATGCAAGGCGCGGCGACACCGCCGCGCGCTTGACGGCCAAGCCGCCGCATGGCTTCGCCTGGCGAGTCATGCGGCGCGTGGTCATCCTGGGCTGCTCCGGCAGCGGCAAGACGACGCTCGCCCGCGCGGTCGGCGAGCGGCTCGGCATGCCGGTCGTCCACCTCGACACGCTCTACTACGAGCCTGGCTGGAAGCCGCGGCCATGGGAGGCGTTCCGCGCCAGCCTGGCGGCGGCGGTCGCCGCCGAGGCCTGGGTGATCGACGGCCACTTCGCCGAGACGCTCGATCTTTCGGCGCCGCGCGCCGACCTCGTGGTGTTCGTGCGCCAGCCGCGCTGGCGGCGCCTTTGGCGCGTGACCCGGCGGTGGCTGACCGATCGCGGCCGCGACCGGCCGGACCTGCCGGTGGGCTGCCCCGAGCGGTTCGACTGGGCGCTGCTCAAATGGATCTGGCGCTTCGAGCGCGACGTTCGCCCGAAGACCGACGCGGCGCTCGCCGCCTACCCCGCCCCGGTCGTGCGCCTGAGCGGCGACAAGCAGATCGCGAGGTTCGTGGAGAAGCTGCGCGCGCGCCCCGCCGAAGGCGCCGGAGAGGCTGCTAGCGGGCGAACTTCTGGAACTTGATCCGGGTCGGGATGAGCGAGTCGGCGCCCAGGCGGCGCTTCTTGTCCTCCTCGTAGGACTCGAAGTTGCCCTCGAACCATTGGACGTGGCTGTCGCCCTCGAAGGCGAGGATGTGGGTGGCCAGCCGGTCGAGGAACCAGCGGTCGTGGCTGATGACGACCGCGCAGCCCGGGAAGTCCTCGAGCGCCGACTCCAGCGCCTGCAGCGTCTCGACGTCGAGGTCGTTGGTCGGCTCGTCGAGCAGGATGACGTTGCCGCCGCCGGCCAGCGTCTTGGCCAGGTGCACGCGGTTGCGCTCGCCGCCGGAGAGCAGGCCGACCTTCTTCTGCTGGTCGGCGCCCTTGAAGTTGAACGAGCCCACATAGGCGCGGCTGGGCGCCTCGCGCGTCCCGAGCTTCATCACGTCCAGGCCGCCCGAGATCTCTTCCCAGACGGTCTTTTTGTCGTCGAGGGCGTCGCGGCTCTGATCCACGTAGGCCAGCGCGACCGTGTCGCCGAGCCGGATCGTCCCGGCGTCGGGCGTCTCCTGGCCGGTGATCAGCCTGAAGAGCGTCGACTTGCCGGCCCCGTTCGGCCCGATCACGCCGACGATGCCGCCGGGCGGCAGGCTGAAGCTGAGGTCCTTGAACAACAGCTTGTCGCCGTAAGCCTTCTCCAGCCCCTCGGTCTCGATCACCACGCCGCCCAACCGGGGGCCGGGCGGGATCTGGATCTGGGCGTAGGTCTGCTTCTCGCGCTCGGCGGCGTTCACCAGCTCATCGAAGGCGGCGAGGCGCGCCTTCGACTTCGTGCGCCTGGCCGACGGGGACGAGCGCACCCACTCGAGCTCGCGGGCGATGGCCTTCTTGCGCGCCTCGGACTCGCTCGCCTCGACCTGCGTGCGCTTGGCCTTCTGCTCCAGCCAGCTCGAGTAGTTGCCCTGGTACGGAATGCCGCGCCCGCGATCGAGCTCCAGCGTCCACTTGGTGACCTGGTCGAGGAAGTAGCGGTCGTGGGTGACCAGGATCACGCAGCCGGGAAACTGCTCGAGGTGATGCTGCAGCCAGGCGACCGATTCCGCGTCGAGGTGGTTGGTGGGCTCATCGAGCAGCAGCATGTCCGGCTTGGAGAGCAGCAGCCTCGCCAGCGCCACGCGGCGCTTCTCGCCGCCGGAGAGGTTGTCGACGCTCGCCTCGTTGGGCGGGCAGCGCAGCGCGTCCATCGCCATCTCGATGCGGCTGTCGATATCCCAGAGGTCGCCGGCGTCCAGCTTCTCCTGCAGCGCCGTCATCTCCTCCATCAGCTCGTCGGAGTAGTCCTCGCCCAGCTTGGCGGCGACGTCGTTGTAGCGGTCGAAGAGCTTCTTCTCTTCGCACCAGGCGATGACGTT
>DATGIN010000254.1:0-3503 GCA_035295705.1 Caulobacteraceae bacterium | reverse complement strand
TCCCGATCGGACGCACCAACCTGCCGGACATGGCGCTTCGGGTGCATACGGACTCCAGTCTGCACGGGCTCACGCGCAATCCCTGGAACGCCGGGCGCACGGCCGGCGGCTCCAGCGGCGGCGAGGCGGCGGCGCTCGCCAGCGGCATGAGCCCCATCGGCCTCGGGAACGACATCGGCGGTTCGCTCAGGAACCCCGCCAACGCCTGCGGCATCGCTTCCATCCGCCCGTCTTTCGGCCGCGTCCCGGACGCCGGCTTCGTCCCCGCCCCGGACCGGCTGCTGTGCGTCCAGCTGATGAACGTCCAGGGTCCCATGGCCCGCACCGTCGCGGACGTCCGGCTCGGGCTGAAGGTGCTGATGGGAGCCCATCCCCGCGACGCGTGGTCGATCGACGGCCCGTTCGAGGGGCCGCCCGTTCAGCGCCCGATCCGAGTCGCCGTCGCCGCAACGCCGCCGGGCGGCCCGGTCGATCCGGCCGTCGCCGCGGCCGTGGGCCGCGCCGCCGACGCGTTGGCCAACGCCGGCTACGACGTCGTCGAAGCCTGCCCCCCACGCTACGAGCAGGCGGTCCAGGTGTGGGCCCGCTTCATCATGGGGGACTACAACTCGGTGCTCGATCAGCTGGCGCCGATGATGGGCGCCGACGCCATGACCTTCCTCGGCGCCGCCAACGCCGGCATTCCGCCGCTGGCCGACGCGGCAGCCATGTCCAGGCTGTTCGCCGAACGCGACGGCGTCGCGCGCGAGTGGGCGACGTTCATGGCCGACCATCCGCTGGTGCTCAGCCCGACCTGGACCCAGCTGCCGTTCGAGGTTGGTTTCGACGTGGCGACGCCCGAGAGCGCCGCTGCGGTGCTCGACATGATGCGGCCGGTCACGCCTGCGAACCTGCTCGGGCTGCCGTCGGCCTGCGTCCCGGCCGGCCGCGACGAGGCGACCGGGCTTCCGATCGGGGTGCTGGTGACCGGGCGCAAGCTGCGCGACGACCTCTGTCTCGACGCCGCCGAGGCGATCGAGGCCAGGCTGGGGCTCGAGACGCCGATCGACCCACGCTGAGCCTGCCCGGCTTGCCGTTCAGGACCGCGGGGCGCTAGGTCTCCGCCTGCTGAGACGGGAGCAAGCATGACCGAGCCGGGGAGGGCGGCGGTTCCGGGCGGCGACCAGGACTGGGAGGTGCTGGTCCCGCTGGAGGCGCTCACGACCTGGATGGACGGCAAGGGCCTCGGTTCGGGCCCGATCGAGCGCCCGCGGCTGCTCGCCGGCGGCACGCAGAATATCCTCCTCAGGTTCGAGCGCGGTGGGCGCAGCTACCTGTTGCGGCGGCCGCCCAAGCACCTGCGCGCCAACTCCAACGAGACCATGCGGCGAGAGGCCCGCGTGCTGGCGGCGCTCAAAGGAACCGACGTCCGGCATCCGGGGTTGATCGCCGCCTGCCCGCAAGAGGACGTGATCGGCGCCGCCTTCTATCTGATGGAGCCGGTCGAGGGCTTCACGCCCCGGGACGAGATGCCGCCGCTGCACGCCGGCGACCCCGTCGTCCGCCGCCAGATGGGCCTCGAGATGGCGGACGCCATCGCCGCCCTCAGCCGGGTGGACTATCTCGATCGCGGTCTCGCCGACCTCGGCCGCCCGGACGGGTTCCTCGAGCGCCAGGTCGGCCGCTGGCGGGCGCAGCTGGAAAGCTACCACGAGCACCCAGGCTGGCCAGGAACCGCCGGCCTGCCCGGCGTTGACCGCATTGGCCGCTGGCTGGACGACAACCGGCCCGGCGACTACCGGCCGGGCCTCATCCACGGCGACTTCCACTTCGGCAACGTTCTGTTCCGCTACGATTCCGGCGCCGTCGCCGCGATGGTCGACTGGGAGTTGGTGACGGTCGGCGAGCCGCGCGTCGACCTGGGAGTCCTCTTGTCCAACTGGCCTGAGGACGGGGCTGAGACCGGGCCGGTCACGCCCTGGCCCGGCTTTCCGACGCGCGGCGAGTTCCTGGCGCGCTATGCCGAGCAGAGCGGCCGCGACGTCTCCGCGGCCGACTGGTACGAGGTTCTGGCCTGCTACAAGATCGGCTGCATCCTCGAGGGCACCTACGCGCGCGCCTGCGCCGGCCGCGCGCCGAAAGCCACCGGCGACGCGCTCCACGCGCGGACCGTTGGGCTGTTTGAACGGGCGCTGAGCAAGATCGCCTAGCGGTCGGCGCAGGTCGCCGATGGCCCCGCTGGAGGCCGCTGCGAGGGCAACCTAGAGCGTCGGATCGGGGCTGACCTGCACCAGCATCTTGCCGAAGTTGTCCCCGCGCAGCATCTCGGCAAAGCAGGTCGGGATCGACTCAAGACCCTGGCGTATATCCTCCCGGTATTTCAGCTTTCCGCTCCTGACCAGAGGCGCGACTTCAGCCAGCATCTCGTCGTGGCGCGCGATGTAGTCGCCGACGAAAAGGCCCTGCACCTTCACGCCGCGCTCCTTGAAGATCGCCTCGCCCTTCTGCATCAGCGCTGCGCGGGCGTCGGCGCCCTCCGGGTCGCCATAGGACGAGATGAGGCCGCAGATGGTCATCCGCGCGCCGGGATTGAACAGCGGCAGCACCGCCTCGAACACCTTGCCGCCGACATTCTCGAAGTAGACGTCGACGCCGTTCGGGCACGCCGCCGCTAGCTCGCTCGCCATCGTGGGCGACAGGTGCGAGACGCAGGCGTCGAACCCCAGCTCCTCGGTGACGAAGCGGCACTTCGCCTCCTTGCCGGCGATGCCGACGACCCTGAGCCCGCGCACCTTGGCGAGCTGGCCGGCGATCTGGCCGACGCCGCCGGATGCGGCCGAGACCACCGCCGTCTCGCCCGCCTTCGGCTGGCACTGCAGCACCATCCCGCCGTAGGCGGTCAGCCCCAGCATCCCGAGCACCCCGACGGCTTGCGAGATCCGGCCCTGCGCCGGGTCCAGCTTGCGCGGGATCATGTAGGCCGGCCGCTCGACGCCCTCGCCCATCAGGCCGTACTCCGACCATCCGTTCGTGTCGAAGACGAGGTCGCCCGGCGCGTAGCCGTCCATGCGGCTCGTCACCACCTGCGCGACCGTCCGCGCATGGCAGGGCGCGCCCGGTGGCTCGACGCCGCGCTTCTTGTATCCCCACTGGTAGGGATCGAGCGAGACGTAGATCGTCCGCGTCAACGCCTGGCCCGGGGCGGGCTCGGGGATGGGGCCTTCACGCAGCGCGAAGGTGTCGGCGTCCGGCCAGCCGCCCAACGGCTTGCCCGATAGCGTCCAATAGCGGTTCATGCTCGGGACCACGCGGCGATCACGAGTCTCTTAGCGGCGTCGCGCGCGCCTTGGCAATCGCGCATCACCCGATGAACAAGTTCATCGTTGAACTAAATGATGGTCAGGCGTCGGCGCCTCGGCCTCGCGCATCGCCGCCTCGAACGCCTCGTCGCTGATCTCGTCGCGGCACAGCAGCAGGCTGCAGGGCACGTGCTCGCTGAGGTAGGCGCCGCTCGAGCCGCCCCA
>DATGIN010000253.1:0-10792 GCA_035295705.1 Caulobacteraceae bacterium | reverse complement strand
GCGACGGGATAGGCCCCGATCTTGCTCCTTAGGGTGCGCCGATGAGGAACGCCGCCTTTACCGTCCGTATTCAGGACACGCTGAAAGAGATCGCCGCCCAGGGCCTGGAGAAGCCCGAGCGGGTGCTCGCCTCGCGCCAGGGGCCGCGCGTCGCCGTCCGCGCGGCGGACGGGACGATGCGTGAGGTGCTGAACCTCAGCAGCAACGACTACCTGGGCCTTGCCGGCGACCCGCGGGTCGCCGAGGCGGCGGTGGAGGCCGCCAGGGACGCTGGCGCCGGCTTCGCTTCGGTGCGCTTCATCTGCGGCACGCATGCCCTGCACAAGGAGCTCGAGGCGGCGGTCGCCGGCTTCCTCGGCTACGACGCCGCCATCCTTTTCGCCGCAGCCTTCGACGCCAACGGCGGCGTGTTCGAGGCGCTGCTCGGCGAGGAGGACGCGGTCGTCTCGGACAGCCTCAACCACGCTTCGTTGATCGACGGCATCCGGCTCTGCAAGGCGCGCCGCTACCGCTACGCCGCCAACGACATGCGGGACCTGGCGGCGCAGCTGGAGCAGGCCCACGCCGACGGCGCGCGCACCATCCTCATCGCCACGGACGGCGTCTTCTCCATGGACGGCGTCATCGCCGACCTCGCGGCGATCACCGAGCTCGCCGACCACTACGAGGCGCTGGTGCTCGTCGACGACTGCCATGCCGTCGGCCTGCTCGGCGTCGGCGGGCGCGGGTCGGCTGAATACCGCGGCGTGGAGGGGCGCATCGACATCCTGACCGGCACCTTCGGCAAGGCGCTTGGCGGCGCCATGGGCGGCTTCGTGGCCGCCAGCCGCGAGGTCGTCGCCCTGTTGCGGCAGCGCGCGCGGCCCTACCTGTTCTCGAACGCGCTCGCGCCCGCTGTGTGCGGCGCGGCGCTGAAGGCCATCGAAATCGCCGCCGGGGCCGAGGGCGCGCGCCTGCGCGAGCGGCTGCAGGCGAATGCGCGCCGTTTCCGCGCCGCGATGACCAGGGCTGGCTTCGATCTTCTGCCCGGCGAGCATCCGATCATCCCGGTGATGCTGGGCGACGCCCGCTTGGCGCAGGAGATGGCGGCCGCGTTGTTCGACGAGGGCGTTTTCGTCACCGGCTTCTCGTATCCGGTGGTGCCGCGCGGCCAGGCACGCATCCGGACTCAGATGTCGGCCGCGCTTTCGTTCCACCAGATCGATTTCGCCGCGCGCGCGTTCGAGCGCGTGCGCGACCTTTGCGGAGTGCGCTAGCGATGCCTCAGACGATGACGGCGCTCGCCAAACTGAAGCCGGAGCAGGGGCTGTGGATGACCCGCGCCCCGGCGCCCGAGCCGGGCCCGGAGGACGTGCTGATCAAGATCGGCCGCACCGCCATCTGCGGCACGGACCTGCACATCTATCGCTGGGACGCCTGGGCGCAGAAGACGATTCCGGTGCCGATGATCATCGGCCATGAGTTCTCGGGCGAGATCGTCGAGATCGGCTCGCGGGTGAGCCGCAAGCTCCGCCGAGGCCAGCGCGTCTCGGGCGAGGGCCACATCGTCAACCTGAACTCCCGCGCTTCGCGCGCGGGGCGCTACCACCTCGATCCCGAGACCGTGGGCGTGGGCGTGAACCGTGACGGCGCGTTCGCCGAATACCTCGCCCTTCCGGCCTTCAACGTCCAGCCGCTGCCCGACACCGTCAGCGACGAGGCCGGCGCGCTGCTCGATCCATTCGGGAACGCCATGCATGCGGCCCAGCAGTTCGACCTCTTGGGCGAAGACGTGCTGGTGACCGGCGCCGGACCGATCGGGGCGATGGCGGCGGCGATCGCCCGCCGCGCAGGCGCGCGCAGCGTCGTGATCACCGACATCAACGACTATCGCCTGGACCTCGCGACCCGCATGGCCGACGTCACGCCGGTGAACGTGGCCAGGGACGACCTCGCCGAGGTCATGGCGCGCGAGGGGATCGACGGCGGCTTCGGCGTGGCGCTCGAGATGTCGGGCGCGAAGGCGGCCTTCGAGCAGGCGGTGGACGCGCTCGCCATGGGCGGCCGGCTGGCCATGCTCGGCCTTCCCGCCGAGGCGATGGAGGTCTCCTGGTCGCGCATCATCCTGAAAGCGTTGACCATCAAGGGCGTCTACGGGCGCGAGATGTTCACCACCTGGCAGAAGATGTTCGGCCTCATCCACGCCGGTTTCGATCTCGAGCGGCTGATCACGCACCGCGCCTGCGCGCGCGACTTTCAGTCCGGCTTCGATGCGGCGCTATCCGGCAACGCCGGCAAGGTCGTCTTGAACTGGCACTGAGCCGCGGCGGCCGAGGCGCTAGAGCACGGCGGCGAACTGTTCGGCGATCCAGTCGGTCTCGGCGTCGCTGACGATCAACGGCGGGGCGATGCGGATCGTGTGCTCGTGTGTCTCCTTGCAGAGCAGCCCGCGCTCCATCAGCCGCTCGCAACGCGCGCGGGCGCTGCCCGCTTCGGGCCAGAGCTCCACCGCGATCATCAGGCCGCGGCCGCGGACCTCACGCACCGCGCCGGAGCCGACCCGGGCGAGCGCCGCCTTCAGCCGCTCACCCTGGCGCGCGGCATTCTCGATCATGCCCTCCTCGACCAGCACCCGCAGCGCGGCGCGCGCCACGGCGCAGGCGAGGGGATTGCCGCCGAAGGTCGAGCCGTGCTCGCCGGGCTTCAGCACCCCAAGCACCTCGCTGTTCGAGAGGACGGCCGAGATGGGATAGAAGCCGCCCGAGAGGGCCTTTCCGACCAGGGTGAGGTCGGCCTCGATCCCCTCGTGCTCCTCGGCGAGGAGCTTGCCCGTGCGGCCGAGGCCAGTCTGGATCTCGTCGAGGATCAGGATGACGTTGTGCTCGGTGCAGAGGTCGCGGGCGCGCGCCAGGTAGCCGGCCGGGGGGATGATGACGCCGGCTTCCCCCTGAATAGGCTCGACGAGGAAAGCGGCGGTGTGCGGACCGATCGCCCGCTCCAGCGCGTCCGCGTCGCCAAAGGGGACGATCCTGAAGCCGGGCGTGAACGGTCCGAATCCCTCTCGCGAGCCAGGATCGGTCGAGAAGCCGACAATGCTCAGCGTTCGGCCATGGAAGTTGCCGGCGCAGACGATGATCTCGGCTCGGTCGCGCGGAACCCCTTTAACCTGATAAGCCCATTTGCGCGCTACTTTCAGCGCCGTCTCGACCGCCTCGGCGCCTGAGTTCATCGGCAGCGCCTTGTGACTGTTCGTCAGCGCGCAGAGCTCTTCGTAGAAAGGTCCGAGCTGGTCGTTGCGGAAGGCGCGCGAGGTGAGCGTCAGACGCCGCGCCTGCTCGGTCAGCGCCGCCAGTATCTTGGGATGGCAGTGGCCCTGGTTCACCGCCGAGTAGGCGGAGAGGCAATCCAGATAGCGCCGCCCGTCGAGGTCCCAGACGTAGGGGCCCTCGCCGCGGGTCAGGACGACGTCCAGAGGCTTGTAGTTCTTCGCTCCGAACGTCGCCTCGGCGTCCATGAAGCGATCGGCCGCGCGAGCGGCGACGACGTCGGTCATGCGGGGCTCTCCTCGAGTGTGGGCGCTGCTGGCTGCGCGGCACGGCTCGAAAGGTCGAGCCGCAGCGTCATGCAGAAGGCGGCGCCGCCGGCAAGGATGAAGGGCGCGAGGTCCACTTCCACCACGCGGAAACCGCGCTCCCTCAGGCGCGCCTTCAGCCGCTCGGGCGCGCGCGCCATGATCACGGTGCGGCCGAGGCAGACGGCGTTGACGCACAGTCCCTCAGCATCGGCGTCCTCGGCTTCGATGCGATCGCGTGCGGGAACGCGGGCGCGGATCTCGGCCAGCGCGGCCGGCGTGAAGGCCGGTGGATAGTAGAGCACTGCGCCGCCGCTCAGGGGACAGAAGCAGGTGTCGAGATGGTAGAAGCGCGGCGTCGCCAGCTCGAGCGCAACGACCGTCCGGCCGAAGAAGGTCGCAATCGCCGTGGCCGCCTCGCGCGACGAGCGTTGGCCAAACCCCGCCCAGAAGTGTCCACGCGCGGCATCCCAGATGCAGTCGCCGGCGCCCTCCTGGAAGGTCCCCGCAGGGAGTTGAGCGACCTCGTCGACCAGGCCGCGCGCTTCCAGGGCCCTAAAGGCGGCGAGAAAGGCGGCCTCTTCGCCGCGCCGCTCCTTCGGTCGGAATCGCCCGAGCAGCGCCCGGCGGTCGAGCACGACCGCGGCGTTGGCCGGGAACACCATGTCCGGCAGGTCGGGCGCCGGCGCAGTCACCTCGATCTCGGCGCCGGCGTCCTCCAGCGCTCGACGAAGCGACGCAAAGGCGGCCAGGGCCGCCGCCGGGGTCCAGCGCGGATCGGCCGTCCAGTCGGCCGGACGCATCCAGGGATTGATCGCATAGCGCACGTCGAAGCCCGCCGGATCGGTCATGAGGATCGACGGTCGGACTGCGGTTCCGGAGGGTTTCGAATCGCTCATCCAACCCAAGCTATGGAAGGGCGGCGCTAGCGAATAGTTGGAGGATGTACGATATTCGCTCAAAATATGATCATATAGATACCCTCAGTTGACGAATCGACTACCGTGGACGAGATCGACCGCCGTCTGATCGGGCTGCTCCGGACCGACGCGCGCATGCCCGTTGCGGCGCTCGCCAAGGCCGTGTCGCTATCGCGCGGCGCGGTGCAGAACCGTCTCGACCGCATGCGGGCGAATGGCGACATCCTGGGCTTTACCGTGCGCATCCCGCCCGAAGGGGCGGCCAGCCGCGTGCGGGCGGTCATGGCCATCGCGGTCGAGGGCGAGCGCTCCAGCGGGGTCGTGGCGGCGTTGCGCGGGGTGCCTGAGGTTGAGGCGGTGCACACCACCAACGGCCGCTGGGACCTGATCGCCGACCTCAGCGCCGATAGCCTCGCCGCCTTCAGCCGCGCCCTGGATCAGGTGCGGCAGATCCGGGGCATATCGACGACCGAGACGAGCATCCTTCTGGAGAGCACCCGCTTCTGACCCGCGAGCCGGTGCGGCTAGCTCGGGCCCAAATTCAGCAACGCCGGGTCGCCGCCCTGGGCGGCGATGTTGACGCTGAGCGCCCGCTCGACGGCAAAGCGGGTGAGCGACCATGGCCCGCCCGCCTTCGGTCCCGTGCCTGAGAGGCCCTCGCCGCCGAACGGCTGTACGCCGACCACCGCCCCGATGATCGAGCGGTTGACGTAGGTGTTGCCGGCCGGGACCAGCGCCTGCACGCGCTCGGCGAAGCCTTCCACGCGGCTGTGGACCCCCAGAGTCAGGCCGTATCGACGCGAGGCGAGGGCTCTCGCGGCCTGTTCGAGGCGGTCGAGGTCGTAGCGCACGACGTGCAGGATCGGGCCGAAGACTTCGCGCCGGAGGAAGTCGGCGGCCGGGATTTCCGCCAGCACCGGCGGGAAGAAAGTCCCCTGAGCCGGGACCTCCAACCGCTTCAGCACCTTCGCTTCGCGCTCCAACCGCTCCAGGTGCGCCTGAAGCGCGGCCCGCGCGTCAGCGTCGATCACCGGCCCGACGTCGGTTGCGGGATCAACTGGGTCGCCGACAACCAAGGCGTCCATGGCGCCGCGCAGTCCGCAGAGTATGTCATCGGCTGTCTCGCGCGGCAGGAAGAGCACGCGAAGCGCCGAACACCGCTGTCCGGCCGAGCCGAAAGCCGAGAGGACGACGTCGTCGATCACCTGCTCGCGCAAGGCCGAGGTGTCGACGAACATCCCGTTCAGGCCGCCGGTCTCAGCGACGAACGGGATAATCGGACCCTCACGTTTCGCCAAGGCGGTGTCAATGCCCCTGGCGGTGTCGGTCCCGCCGGTGAAGGCGACCCCGTCGACGCCGGGATGCGCCGCCAACGCAGCGCCGACGCTTTCGCCGCGCCCGGGCAGGAGCGCGAGCAGGCGCGGGTCGAGGCCCGCACCGTGGCAGAGGCGCACCGCTGCGGCGGCGATGAGCGGAGTCTGCTCCGCAGGCTTGGCGACCACGGCGTTCCCGGCCGCCAGCGCCGCGGCGATCTGACCGAGGAAGATCGAGAGCGGAAAGTTCCACGGGCTTATGCAGGCGATAACGCCGCGTCCGTGGCGGGAGAGGGTGTTGGCTTCGCCGACCGGCCCGCCCAGCGCCTCCGGCGCCGCGAAGTCGCGCTCGGCAAGCATCGCGTAGTAGCGGCAGAAGTCGGCCGCCTCGCGTACTTCGGCGATACCGTCCGCGAGGGTCTTTCCGCCCTCGCGGGCGAGGATGGCGACGAGCCGCGCGCGGTCGGCCTCGATGGCGTCGGCTATGCGGCGAAGCACCTTTCGGCGAGCCATGCCGCCGGCGGCGTCCCAGGCCGGTTGCGCGGCGCGGGCGGCGGCGATCGCCGCGTCGACCTCGGGTAGCGAGGCTTCGGCGACGCGCCCCACCACGCGGCCGTCGCTCGGCGATCGCACTGGCGCAAGCTCTCGGTGAGCATTGGGGTCCGTGGCGCGAGCGCTCAGCGGCGCGTTGTCGACCTGCGCGACAGCGGCGGCGAGGCGGCCCCGCTCCGACGCCTGGGTGAGATCCAGGCCGGCCGAGTTGCGCCGCGCCGGGCCATAGATGTCCGCCGGCTTCGGAATGCGGCTGTGCCGGTCCGGGTGAGCCTCGACGGCGGCGATGGGGTCGGCGGCGACCGTCGACGGCGGCGCGCGCTCGTCGAGCAGCGCCCGGGCGAAGGAGGTATTGGCGCCGTTCTCGAGCAGCCTGCGAACCAGATAGGGCAGCAGGTCCTCGTGCGCACCCACCGGTGCGTAGACACGGACGCGCGCGGCCCCCAGACGCTCGCCCGCCGCGGCGTAGAGGCTTGCGCCCATGCCATGCAGGCGCTGCAGCTCGTACGGCGCGCCGCTGCGCGTGGCCATCGCGTGCACGGCCGCCAGGGTGTGGGCGTTGTGGGTGGCGAACTGCGGATAGAGCCTGGGCGCCGCCTCGATCAGCGCCCGCGCGCTCGCCAGGTAGCAGAGGTCGGTCGCCGCCTTGGTGGTGAACACCGGATAGTCCGGCCGTCCCGTCACCTGCGCCCGTTTGATCTCGGTATCCCAGTAGGCGCCCTTGACCAGCCGCACCATCAGCCGCCGGCCCGTCGCCGCGGCGAGCGCATCCAGGCGCGCGATCACCTCCGGCGCCCGCTTCTGATAGCCCTGCACGGCAAGGCCAAGGCCGGTCCAGGCCCCCAGCTCCGCTTCCCCGCACAGCCGTTCGAGCAGCTTCAGCGACAGCACTAGGCGATCGGCCTCCTCGGCGTCGACCGTGAAGTTCAGGTCCAGGCCGGCTGCGCGCACCGCAAGGCGATTCAGACGCGGATAGAGCTCCTCCCAGACCCGCGCCTCCTGCACCGCCTCGTAGCGCGGCGAGAGCGCCGAAAGCTTGACCGAGACTCCATGGCCGGTCTCCGGCCCCGCCAATCCGGCGGCGCCGCCGGCGGCGTCGATCGCACCCGCGTACGCGGCCTCGTAGCGCTCGGCGTCGGCGGCGGTGCGGGCGCCTTCCCCAAGCATGTCGAACGAGCAGAGCAGGTTCTCGCGCGCCGCACGCGCCAGCGCCCGCTCGATCGTCGGGCCGAGCACGAATTGCTCGCCCATGATCCGGATCGCCTGCGCGACGGCGGCGCGGATCAGCGGCTCGCCGATCCGGCTCGCCACGCGCGCGATGAAGCCGGCGACGTCGCTCTGCGCCGCCTCGTCGACGTCGACGAGCCGGCCGGTCAGCATCAGCCCCCACGTCGAGGCGTTGACGAACAGGTTCTCCGATCCGCCCAGATGCGCCGCCCAGTCGGCCGAGCCGATCTGCTCGGCGATCAAGGCGTCGCGCGTCGCCTCGTCCGGCGTCCGCAGCAGCGCTTCGGCCAGGCACATCAGCGCCAGGCCCTCGGCTGTTCCGAGCGAATATTCGGCAAGGAAGCTCTCGACGACCCCGCGGCTCTTGTGCCGGCGCGCGGCTTCGACCAGCGCCTCCGCCTCGGCGACGACAGCAAGCCGCTCTGCGGGCGTCAGCGGCTCACTCGCCAGCAACGCGGCGATCGCATCCGCCTCGTCGCGATATTTGCCGGCCTCGAGCGCGTCCCAGTCCATGCGCCTCAGATGGGCTCCTCCGCCGGGCTGCGCGAGCCCGACCTCACATGAGGTCGCGTGGAATATCGCCCACGTGCTCGCGGCTGAAGACCTCGACGCCGCCCTTCCGCGCCGTGAGCTGCTCGCGAACGTGGAACGTGGTCGCCGATCCGCTGAGCTCGACCTCGGCCTCCAGCGCGCAATCCCAATCGCCGCGCCGGTAGGCCACGCCCTGGCGCACACGCCAGCGGCAGCTGGTCGGATCGTCGATGCGCATCTTCGCCTCCACGTCCGGACCGAAGCGCTCGACCGTCGTCCCGATCTCGGCAATGCGGCCCGAGCTCGCCGGTGAAACCTCGAGGAAGAAAGCCTCACCGCCCGCGTGCGCGCGGCTCATCGCCGGGCCATCGCCGGCGGCGCGGCCCTCCGTAGGCAAGATCGGAAACGCCGGCTCAGGCCCTGCCGCCTGGCGGACCGGCAGCGTGAGCGACGCGCCCGCAAGGTCGAGGCTGGCGCGGACGGGCGCCGGCGAGGGCCAAATCAACGGCCAGAGCGCCTCGCTGAGCGCCAGCCTGATCCGCGAACCGGCGGCGAACCGGCGCCCGGTCAGGTAGAGCGGCAGGACGATGTCGTGGAACGCCCCGGGCTCGAGCGGGGTCGGCTCCACATGGCCCGCGCGGTGCGTGAGGTTCAAGACGCCGTAGCTGACCAGCCACGAGCGGCCGTCCGCGTCGACCTCGCAGAGGCGCGCCGCCAGCTTCGCGACCGGACGATTGGCCGCCACCCGCAACCGCGCGACCGGAGTCCCCAGAACGTCGAGCGCCGCGGCGAGCGGAGCGGTATCGAAGACGCGCGAACGGGCGTCGTCGTCCGACTGCTCCTGCGCATACTGCGGCCCCGAGAACGGGCACCACTCCGGCGTCGCCAGGCCGACGGCGCCCCCTTCGCCGATGGCGACCACGCCCGCGCCAGGCCCCTCACCGAGGCCGCCCGCGGCGTGCGGGTAGAGGGTTTGCGAGGCGGTTCGCGGCGGCAACGCCGCCTCGGCCACCCAGCGTCCTGGAATCGCGCCGCCCTCGGCCAGCGCCGGAGACTGCTCGGGCAGGTAGGCCCAGACGCCGGGGCCATCCATGACGCCGGTCGCCTCGCCGGCCAACCACTGACGCCACCAGCGCACTTCCTCGAGCTCCCAGACGAGACCGGGTCCGGGCGATGCGGGCGATGGGTAGCCATGGCCCCACGGGCCGATCAGCGCCTTGGTCGGACCCCCCAGCGCGCCGAGCAGGCGCGGGATGCTGTCGTTGTAGGGATCAGCCCAGCCGCCGACGAGATAGGTCGGGCAGGCGATCCTGTCCGGCGCGAGGCTCACCGAGCCCTGTCGCCAAAAGGCGTCCTCGCGCTGATGCTCGAGCCATCGAGCGGCGATCGGCGGGGCTGCATCGAGCCGCTCCCGCCAGGCGCGCTCCCAGTCGGGACCGAAGACCTCCGGGTCGGGAGGCCCGGCCATCACCAGCTTGAAGCTGGTCGCCCACTTCAGGCCGGTCAGCGCGAACGAGCCGCCGACGTAGTGGGCGTCATCGGTGTAGCGCCGGTCGGACGCACAGAAGACCATGATGGCCTTCAGCGCCGGCGGCCGAAGCGCCGCCGCTTGCAGCGTCGAGAATCCGCCCCACGATACGCCGCGCATGCCGACGGCGCCGTTGCACCACGGCTGCGCCGCCAGCCAGGCGATCGCGGCCGCGTTGTCGGCTTGCTCCTGCGGCAGATATTCATCGAGCAGCAGCCCGTCGGAGTCGCCCGAGCCGCGGCAATCGAGCCGGGCGTAGGCCACGCCGCATTGGGCGAGCCGGCGTCCCCAGAAGCGCGAATAGCCGCGCGTCGAGTCACGTTTGCGGTAGGGGATCGACTCCAGCACCACCGGGCAGGTTGCGCTGCTCTCCGGCAGCCAGAGCGAGATCGCCAGCCGCGCGCCGTCGCCCGCCGGTACCCAATCGTTCTCGACCTCGCGAACGCCGACCGGCGCCGGCGCCGCCCAGTCGCTCATCGCCTCGCCCGCCCGCGGTCTGCTATGGCGAAGCGGTTGCCAAAGGTGGAGCCGGGGCGCGGTCGATGGAGCATGTGCGGTTCGGGTCGACCGGGCTGAAGGTGTCGCGACTTTGCCTTGGGACCATGTCCCTGGGAAGCTCGGCCTGGAAGGGGTGGGTGAAGGACAAAGCCGACGCCGTCCCTATCCTCAAGCGCGCGCTCGACCGCGGCATCACCTTCTTCGACATGGCCGACTGGTACTCGCTGGGCGCCGGCGAAGAGCTTGTCGGCCGAACGCTGCTCGGTCTGGAGTCGCGCGAACGGCTGGTGCTGGCCACCAAGGTCTTCTACCCGATGAGCGACGACCCGAACGACCAGGGGCTGTCGCGCCAGCACATCCTCTCGTCCATCGACCGCTCGCTGCAGCGGATGGGGACCGACCACGTCGATCTCTACATCGTCCACGCGTTCGACCCGCAGACGCCCCTCGAAGAGACAATGCAGGCGCTGCATGACGTCGTCCGCGCCGGCAAGGCCCGCTACCTCGGCGCCTCGACCATGTACGCTTGGCAGTTCGCCGAGATGAACGCCGTGGCGCGCGCCAACGGCTGGACGCCGTTCGTGAACATGCAATGCCAGTTGTCGCTGCTCTACCGCGAGGAAGAACGCGAGATGCTGCCCTATTGCGCGAACGCCGGCGTCGCGGTCACCAC